>JAIRYD010000180.1 GCA_031267935.1 Tannerella sp. | reverse complement strand
TCTGCACGAAAAAAATGAAAAAATATTCTACCGTAAAAAAAAACTGCGCATCACTCTGTAAAACAATAATCATCGCGCGCCGGAACGCTTCCACCCGGAACGATGAACTTTGAACGATGAACTATGAACGATGAACGATGAACATTTCGACTGACTATCAGACATATTCGGGCTACACTCCGGAGGTTTCGGGCTACACTCCGAGAGCCGCGGGCTACACTCCGGAAGCCGCGGGCTACACTCCGGAAGTCGCGGGCTACACCGCGAGAGCCGCGGGCTACACCGCGAGAGCCGCGGGCTACACCGCGAAAAAAGCGCGATTCAGCCCGGACGGTCCGCCGGACAGCTTCCATCCCGCCCTCAATTCCGTCATACACAGGACGGCCGTACCCGATTATGGTGAAAACACGCAATCAATATACCTGCAAATGGGGATTGCGTGTATTTTCATCCGCCCGTACCTTTGCCCCCGAAAAAAACAAAAACAATTACAAACAAACACGCAAACACAATGATCAAACTGCTGATTGATTTCATCCAATTCTTATACACCGTCGCACCACTGGCGCTGTCTCTCGGTATTTTCACACTGCTGGCCATTCTGCTGTCAAAATCAATAAAAAAACATGCCGTCGCATATTACATCCTGCTGGCGACGCCCTGCATCCTGGTCGTCGCGCCCTTTATCGTCCGGATGTTTGGCGTCGAGATGTTCAACTTCGGCCGGATACCGCTTCCGGGAGGCATCACGAGGGACTACATACACATGGGCACGCTGGGTTTCCCGCTGCTGATCATCATCATGTACGCCGGCGCCCTGAACCCCGCAAAGCCCTGTGCGAAAAAACTTCTCGGCATACGCAAGGAACTGTCCGTCATATCCGGCTTCCCCGTCCTGACACATTCCCTGATCCGGACATTCAACAACTTTCCAAATTCGCTCAGGTTTTTCACCGACAACGACGGATATATGGCCGACACGAGAGTGGTCAGCGAACTGGGCGCCGGAATCACGAGTTTCAGTTTCGTACTTGGAATACTGATGCTGGCGCTATTCATTCCGCTGTGGATTACGTCTTTCGACTCGATCCGCAAACGCATGAAACACGCTGAATGGAAGAAATTGCAGAAATGGGCTTACGTCTTGTACGCCATGCTGTTCATCCATGCAATGGGAATACAGGCGGGATCCTTACTCAATCCGATGGCCCGAAACATGCCGGGACCGCAGGTCGAAACCGCAGCCCCCAACAATGAAAACACAGAATTGCAGGGATATGCGGAAAACGGTGGACGCAACCACGAAAATGCCGCCGTACAGCCGGCGCAGGCCGACAGGCGCGGCGGTCGGCCGGAAGCCGCACGACAGGCCGACAGGCGCGGCATCCAGCCTGAAAGACAGGCCGACAGCCAGTCCCAAACGGCAAGACCGGCAAGAGGCGGACACGTGCAAAGTCCCGGTTTTTCCGACATCAAAGTCACTCCCCGGGCACGGCAGTACACCCATGTCGCCTCACTCCTCCTGATTTTCGGTTCATATCTGTACCTCCGGCTGCGAAAGGCCAAAAAAGACGCTTTGGCACGCCGATGATGCAGATTTAAAAGGCACGCGGATTGACTGATCCGCGTGCCTTTGCGTGCCTTCGAAAAACGGCCTGCACGGATAAGCGGGATGCCGAATCAGCATTTCATTCATCCGCCGGTACGGATCGATTCACGCCTTGCATCAGATTATTGAACATATCACAAAACGAACGGCAACCCGCTTTTGCAGGTTGCCGTTCGTTTTGCCGGGCAAGAAGAGAACTGCGCGCTATTCGGCGTCCTTTTCTTCTTCTGCGGTTTCGTCCGCGACTGCTTCCGTCTCTGCCACAAGCGTTTCTTCCGTTGCCTCGGGTGCGGCGACCTCGACTTCCGTTTCTGCGGCGGGCGTCGGGATCGTTTCTTCTGCGGGCGCGGCGGTCGTTTCAGCCGCCTTTTTGCTTCCGCGGCGCGAGGAGCGTCTCGTCTTCGCCGTTTTTTTCGTTTCTTTCAGCATGTGCTCGTTGAAGTCCACCAATTCGATAAAACACATCGCGGCGTTGTCGCCCAGCCGGTTTCCGGTCTTGATGATGCGCGTGTATCCGCCCGGACGGTCGCCTATTTTTTCCGAAACGGTCTGAAACAGTTCCTTTACAGCATATTTGTTTTGCAGCGAAGCAAAAACGATGCGGCGCGAATGTACCACATCCTCGGGCGACTTCGAAGCGCTGTCTTTCGATTTCGTAATCAGCGGTTCCACGTATTTGCGCAGGGCTTTGGCCTTTGCCGTGGTCGTAAAAATCCGTTTGTGCAAAATCAGCGAAGCCGCCATGTTCGAAAGCATGGCCAGACGGTGAGAATGCGTACGGCCCAAATGATTGATTTTCTTATTGTGTCTCATCGTAGTCTAATCTTTATCTAATTTATATTTCGAAATATCCATACCAAATGACAAGCTGAGCTTGTCGAGCAGTTCGTCCAGTTCGGTGAGCGATTTCTTTCCGAAGTTGCGAAATTTCAACAGGTCATTCTTGTTAAATCTCACCAGATCGCCGACCGTATCGACATCGGCAGCCTTGAGGCAGTTCAATGCACGGACGGAAAGGCACATCTCCGAAAGTTTGCTTTTGAGCAACTGACGCATGTGCAACACATCTTCGTCGAACTCTTCATTGATATCGACGTCGACGGATTCGACGGCGATTTTTTCGTCGGAGAAGAGCATGAAGTGATATATCAGAATCTTGGCAGATTCCTTGAGGGCATCTTTGGGATGAATCGAGCCGTCGGTGGTGATTTCGAGAATCAGCCGTTCGTAGTCGGTCTTCTGTTCCACGCGGAAGTTTTCGACCTGATATTTCACATTGCGTATGGGCGTGAAAATCGAATCGACGGCAATCACGTTGACATCCGGATTGGTCGGATCGGCATTTTCTTCGGCCGGCACGTACCCGCGTCCTTTCGTAATGACAAGGTCCATCTGGAACGACACTTTCGCGTCTAAATGACAGATCACCAAGTCGGGATTCAGTATCTCGAACCCGACGAGTTTTTTCTGCATGTCGCCCGCCTTGAATATCTCCGTATCCGCCACGGTAAACGTAAGTTTTTCCGATTCTTCTTCGTCGGATGTACGTTTGAAGCGTACTTGTTTCAAATTCAGTATTATATTCGTAACATCCTCAAGTACACCCGGAATAGATGCAAATTCGTGGTTCACTCCTTCTATTTTCACCGACGAGAAGGCATAACCTTCCAGCGACGAGAGGAGGATTCGGCGCAAGGCGTTACCGATCGTAATGCCATAGCCCGGTTCCAGCGGACGAAATTCAAATTTTCCGAAGAAATTATCCGCTTCCAACATTAATACTTTATCGGGTTTTTGAAATGCTAATATAGCCATGAGGTCATTATTTAGAATATAATTCTACAATTAATTGTTCCTTAATATTTTCCGGTATATCTGCACGTTCCGGAAGATGAAGAAGCTTGCCACTCATCGCATTCTGATCCCACTCTACCCAGCCGTATTTGCCGTGGTTGAAGCCCGAGAGGGCATTGGCAATCACTTCGAGCGATTTCGAGCGTTCCCTGACACCTACGATTTGTCCCGGTTTGACGGAATAGGACGGGATGTTCACTACTTTGCCGTCGACGACAATGTGGCAATGCGACACCAGCTGGCGCGCGCCGTCGCGCGTCGGGGCGATCCCCAGACGGAAGACGACATTGTCCAAACGGCTTTCCAGCAGTTGAAGCAGCACTTCTCCGGTGATACCTTTCGAGCGGGATGCCTTGTCGAACATGTTCCTGAACTGTTTTTCCAATACACCGTACGTGTATTTTGCTTTTTGCTTCTCCTTCAGCTGAATGCCGTATTCGGACGTTTTTCTTTTCCGGCTGTTGCCATGTTGTCCCGGAGGATAGTTTTTCTTCGACAACACTTTATCCGCGCCGAATATCGCTTCGCCAAATTTGCGGGCAATTTTTGATTTTGGGCCTGTATATCTTGCCATTTTTGTTTAATTTAATACGTTTCGCGCTTCCATACGAATCATGCAGCCGCGATTGCGAGAGGGTGACGATGCAATCTGTTCATGTATCCGTAGGATGCTTGCAATTAATTTATTATACTCTCCTTCTTTTAGGCGGACGACACCCGTTGTGCGGCAGCGGCGTCACATCTATGATTTCAGTTACTTCAATACCGGCGCTGTGGATCGTCCGGATTGCCGATTCGCGTCCGTTTCCGGGGCCTTTGATATACGCTTTCACTTTGCGCAGACCCAGGTCGTATGCCACTTTGGCGCAATCCTGAGCGGCCATCTGGGCGGCGTATGGCGTATTTTTCTTCGAACTGCGAAAACCCATTTTGCCTGCCGACGACCAGCTGATAACCTGCCCGTCGCTATTGGCCAGCGTAATGATGATGTTATTGAACGATGAATGGATATGAGCCTGCCCATACGCATCGATCTTCACTTTTCGTTTTTTTGCTGCGACTGTTTTTTTTGCCATCTTGCTTAATTTCTTGCTTAATTATTTAGTAGCTTTTTTCTTGTTTGCAACTGTCTTTTTCTTCCCTTTACGCGTACGCGCGTTGTTCTTCGTACTCTGCCCTCTCAACGGCAAGCCGATACGGTGACGTATTCCGCGGTAGCAGCCAATATCCATCAATCGTTTGATGTTCAACTGTACTTCGGAGCGGAGGTCGCCTTCCACCTTAAATTCGTTGCCGATCACTTCGCGGATTTTTGCCGCCTGTTCGTCCGTCCAGTCCTTGACCCTGATATTTTTATCAACGCCTGCTTTTACTAAAATGGAGTTGGAAGCGCTCCGACCGACCCCGTAGATGTAAGTCAACGCAATTTCACCTCTCTTGTCTTGTGGCAAGTCCACACCAACTATTCTTATCGCCATAGTATTTAATAATTATTATTACTCCAATCAATAACAAGATTAACCCTGACGAACCTTGAACTTGGGATTCTTTTTGTTAATCACATACAAACGCCCTTCGCGTCTTACGATTTTACATTCGGGTGTCCGTTTCTTTAAAGATGCTCTTACTTTCATCGTTATATCTGTTTTTAATTTCTTTCTTCTATTTATATCTGAACGCGATACGGCCTTTGGACAAATCGTACGGCGACATTTCGACACGCACCTTGTCTCCGGGAAGGATTTTGATGTAGTGCATCCGCATCTTTCCCGATATATGGGCTGTGATTTCGTGTCCGTTCTCCAGCTCCACACGAAACATTGCATTCGACAATGCTTCCACAATTACGCCATCCTGTTCTATTGCAGACTGTTTAGCCATATCTTATATTTCTATTCCTACTATATCTTCCAAATAATCGAACGACGACAGAATCACCGGCCCTTCGGGGCATATTGCGATGCAATGCTCGAAGTGAGCCGAGTTCTTCCGGTCTCGAGTGCGTACCGTCCATCCGTCTTTCTCGAAGACGACGTTCCTGCTTCCTTCGTTGATCATCGGCTCGATGCAAATGCACATGCCGTTTTTCAACTGTGGCCCGCATCCCCGACGGCCGAAATTCGGAACTTCCGGCGCTTCATGCATCTGTCGACCGCATCCGTGTCCGACCAGTTCTCTGACAACCGAATAGCCGCGTTGTTCGCAACAGGTCTGCACCGCATGGCTGATGTCGCCAACCCGGTGGCCTTCCGTGGCCTGCCGGATGCCTTCGTAGAGCGCTTCCTTTGTGGTTCGCAACAACCTTTTCGTTTCCTCCGAAACGTTTCCTACACAAAACGTATAGGCGGAATCGCCTACAAAACCGTTCAATACCGTACCGCAATCGACGGATATGATGTCTCCATCCTTCAAAACCGCGTCCGGCGACGGGATTCCATGCACGACCTGTTCGTTCACCGACGTGCAGATCGATTTCGGGAAACCGCCATAGCCCAAAAAGGCCGGGGTCGCGCCATGATCGCGTATGAACGCGTCGGCGATCTGATCCAGATAGAGCGTGGTAATACCCGGTCGTATGTGCTTTGCCAACTCTCCGAGCGTTTTACCCACAAGCTGATTCGCTTCGCGCATCAGCATTATTTCTTCATCTGTCTTCAGATATATCATCCGTCAATATGCCGCAACCGAGCCTGTACGTCCTTTTATTCTTCCGGATTTCAGCAATCCGTCATAGTGACGCATCAACAGATGACTTTCAACCTGTTGCAGCGTATCGAGCACGACGCCAACCATAATAATCAGCGACGTGCCGCCAAAAAACTGGGCGAACTGCATGCTGATACCCAAAATCTGGGCAAAAGCCGGCAGGATGGCCACGATGGCCAGAAAAAATGCGCCCGGAAGCGTAATCCGGCTCATGATCTCGTCCAGATATTCCTTCGTCGCCTTGCCCGGCTTGATGCCCGGTATGAAACCGTTATTGCGTTTCAAGTCGTCCGCCATTTGCGTCGGGTTGATCGTGATTGCCGTATAAAAATAGGTGAAGGCAATGATCAGAAGCGCAAATACGACGTTGTACCACAGCCCCGTATTATCCCTAAATGCGGCCATGAACGAACTTGATTCTCCCGACTGGTCGAAAAAACCGACAAGTGACATGGGGACAAACATGATGGCCTGTGCAAAAATGATAGGCATCACGTTTGCTGCATTCACTTTCAAGGGGATATATTGTCGCGCGCCTCCGTATTGTTTGTTTCCCACGATACGTTTGGCATATTGTACGGCCACTTTGCGCGTGCCCTGCACCAAAAGGATTGCGCCTGCAATCACGAGCAGCAGGAACAGCAGTTCGAAAAGCAACATTACGAGACCGCCGCCGGCTTCATCCACACGGGAAATAAATTCCTGATACAGAGAATTCGGCAGACGGGCAATGATCCCTATCATGATGATGAACGAGATTCCGTTTCCGATGCCTTTGTCGGTGATGCGTTCGCCCAGCCAAAGGACGAACATACTGCCGCCTGCCATGATGATGGTCGACGACAACTTGAACCACAAGTCGGACAGGTCGGCTGCCATCGGCGCACCGGCCTGGCGCATTTGCAGATCCAGATTGATCAGATAGGCCCAGCCTTGCACAAACAGGAGGACCACCGTCAGGTAACGTGTCCACTGATTGATTTTTCTCCGTCCGCTTTCGCCTTCGCGCTGCAATTTCTGGAACGTGGGGACAATGATAGCCGCCAACTGCATCACGATGGATGCCGAGATATAGGGCATGATTCCCAGTGCGAAGATGGAGGCATTCGAAAATGCGCCGCCCGAAAACATGTCGAGCAACGCCATTAGCCCGCCGCTCGTCTGTGTCGACAAGGCCGTAAGGGCGCGGGGGTCAATGCCCGGCAACACAATAAATGTGCCCAAACGGTAAATCAGCACCAGCAGAAGCGTCGTGAGGATGCGTTTCCTCAGGTCTTCTATTTTCCAGATATTTCTGATTGTATCAACAGCTCTCATATCTTAGAGTTTAATGATCGTTCCACCTGCGGCCGTAATGGCTTCTTCCGCTTTTTTCGAGAAGGCATGTGCCGTTACGTCCAGTTTTACCGAAAGTTCGCCCTTGGCGAGTATTTTCACTAAATGCGATGCGGATATAAATCCGAAGGCTTTCAGTTCTTCCAGTCCGATCTTCGTGATATTTTTCTCGTCTGCTAATTGTTGCAGCGTCGAGAGGTTGATGGCCTTGTAGGCTACCCGATTGATATTCTTGAAGCCGAACTTGGGCAGACGCCTCTGAATCGGCATCTGGCCGCCTTCGAAACCAATCTTGCGGGAATAACCCGAACGTGATTTGGCGCCCTTGTGTCCTCTTGTGGATGTACCGCCCAAGCCTGAACCCGGGCCTCGGCCGATTCTTTTTCTGGTTGTTACTGATCCTTTAGCCGGTTTTAAATTGGATAAATTCATATCAATTGTTTTTTTACGCTCAAAGTTATTACTCTACAATGGAAACCAAATGTTCCACTTTCTTAATCATTCCCAAAATCGAAGGGTTCGCTTCGTGTTCAACCACACGATTCATTTTCCGCAGTCCCAGAGCATCCAGGATACGTTTCTGGTTTTTCGGACATTTGATTCTGCTCTTTACCTGTTTGACTTTTATCTTTGCCATAATATAGTTTCTCCTCAAAAATTAACCGTTAAACACTTTCTCAACGGAAATGCCTCTGTTCTGAGCAACCATGGCCGGGCTTCTGAGTTCGTTCAGGGCGGCAATAGTGGCTTTCACAAGGTTGTGGGGGTTGGACGATCCTTTCGACTTGGCCAGCACATCGGTGATGCCCACGCTTTCGAGCACGGCACGCATGGCGCCGCCGGCTTTGACTCCCGTACCGTGCGATGCCGGTTTGATCAATACTTCCGCGCCGCCGAATTTGGCGGTCTGTTCGTGGGGAATGGTCCCCTTGTATACCGGTATGCGTACCAGATTTTTCTTCGCCGCCTCTACGCCTTTGGCGATGGCGGTCGTCACTTCGCTGGCTTTACCCAGTCCCCAACCGACGATGCCGGCTTCGTCGCCTACGACGACTATGGCCGCAAAACTGAACGTACGTCCGCCCTTGGTCACTTTCGTCACACGGTTGATAGCTACTAATCTGTCTTTTAATTCTAAATCGTTGGTCGATTTTACTCTGTTGCTAATTCCTGCCATCTTTACTTAAAATTTAAGGCCGCCGCTACGAGCTGCATCGGCTAATTCTTTTACTCTTCCATGATACAAATATCCGTTGCGGTCAAACACTACGGACTGGATTCCTGCTTCGCGCGCGCTTAGGGCAATGGCTTCGCCTACTTTGGCGGCAATTTCCTTTTTTGTCGCTTTCGCGGATATTTTCAGCGATGAAGCGGCTGCGAGTGTTCGTCCTGTCGTATCATCTATCACTTGCGCATATATCTGTTTGTTGCTTCTGAAGACCGTCAGACGCGGCCGTTCGGAAGTGCCTGATATTTTACTACGTACGCTTCTTTTTATTCTGATTCTTCGTGTTTCTTTCGTTGCCATAATCGTAGTTTTGTTATTTAGCTGCAGATTTGCCTGATTTTCTTCTCACGTCTTCGCCGGTAAACCGGACGCCTTTGCCTTTGTACGGCTCGGGTTTACGGAACGCGCGAATTTTTGCGCATACTTGTCCGAGCAGTTGCTTGTCTGCCGATTCGAGTATGATCATCGGGTTCTTGTTACGCTCGGTTTTTGTTTCCAGTTTGACTTCCTGCGGAAGCTGGAGGAAGATGTTGTGCGTATATCCGAGCGAGAGTTCCAGTACCTGGTCCGTATTGGAAGCGCGGTATCCCACGCCGACCAGTTCGAGCTGTTTCCTGTATCCGGTGGATACGCCCGTGACCATGTTGTTGAGCAATGCGCGGTAAAGGCCGTGCATCGAGCGCGAATCGCGTTCGTCGTCGGGTCTCAACAAGATCAACTGGCCGTTTTCGATCGTCAGTTTGATTTTTTTGTTGACAGTCTGTACCAGTTCGCCTTTCGGACCTTTGACGGTGACTCTGTTTTCTGTTTCGTCTATCTGGATCGTTACTCCGGACGGAATCGGGATGGGCAATTTTCCTATTCTTGACATCGTTATTTTCCTCCTTCGTTAATAAATGAAACATAATACTTCACCGCCGATTTTCAACTGGGCGGCTTCTTTGTCCGTCATCACGCCTTTAGAGGTGGAGAGGATGGCTATTCCGAGACCGTTCAGCACACGCGGCATGTTTTTGTAACCTACGTAGCGACGCAAACCCGGTGTGGAGATGCGTTTAAGCGCCTTGATGGCGTTTACTCTGTTCACCGGATCATATTTGAGGGCAATCTTGATCGAGCCCTGTGGACCTTCATCTACAAACTTGAAATTCAGTATGTAGCCTTTTTCGAAAAGGATTTTTGTGATTTCCTTTTTCACATTCGATGCGGGTATTTCGACCACGCGATGTTGTGCCTTGATTGCGTTTCGCAATCGTGTCAGATAATCTGCTATTGGATCTGTCATATCATTTTAATTAAATTGATCCCGATGGCCGGGACAATATTTAACATTTCGTTTTTCATTCTACCAACTTGCTTTTCTTACTCCGGGAATCAATCCCTGGGAAGCCATTTCGCGAAACTGTATGCGTGAGATGCCGAACTGACGCATGTATCCTTTCGGACGTCCGGTCAGCTTGCAACGATTGTGCAGGCGCACGGGCGATGCGTTTTTCGGCAGGTCCTGCAGCGCTTCGTAGTTGCCGTCGGCTTTGAGTTTCGCTCTTTTTGCTGCGTATTTTTTCACAAGTCTGGCCCGTTTCACTTCACGGGCTTTCATCGATTCTTTCGCCATATTATTTAATTCTTTTTTATATTCTTAAAAGGCAAACCGAACTCGCGAAGGAGTGCGTATCCTTCTTCGTCCGTCTGCGCAGAGGTCACAAAGGTAATATTCATTCCCAATATTTTGGTAATATTGTCAATATTTATTTCGGGAAAGATGATTTGTTCCTGAATACCCAGGGTATAGTTGCCTCGTCCATCGAGCTTGCTTTCAATGCCTTTGAAGTCGCGAATACGCGGCAACGCCACGCGTACGAGACGTTCCAGAAATTCGTACATGCGTTCGTGGCGCAGGGTTACCCGCACGCCGATCGGCATCTTTTTGCGCAGTTTGAAGTTCGAAATGTCTTTTTTCGAATAGGTGGCTACCGCTTTCTGGCCGGTGATGAGGGTCAGTTCGTCGATGGCTACGTCGATAATTTTCTTGTCGCCGGTGGCGATGCCCAGTCCCTGATTGATCACAATTTTTTCCAGGACGGGTACCTGCATGACGGACGTGTAGCTGAATTCGTTTTTCAGCGCCGGGACGATCCTGTCCAGATATTCTTTTTTGAGGGTTATCATGTTGCTCATTATTTAATTACCTCCCCTGATTTTTTTGAATAGCGTACTAATGCACCTTTGACTTCTTTCCGTCCGATGCGCGTGGCGCCTCCCGATTTGGGGTCCAGGAGGTTCAGGTTGGAAAGATGTATGGATGCTTCTTTCTTTTCGATGCCGCCCTGCGGTTTTTTTGCATTGGGCTTGGTATGTTTGGATACCATGTTCACGCCTTCGACAATCGCCCGGTTCTGTTTTACGAGCATTTGCAGGACGCGGCCTGTCTTGCCTTTGTCTTCGCCCGTGTTGACAAATACGATGTCGCCTTTTTTTATATACTTACTCATTGTAAACTAAAGTTTTTAACTAATTAAAGCACTTCCGGTGCAAGTGATACGATTTTCATATTCGTCGCGCGCAGTTCTCTGGCAACGGGGCCAAAGATGCGGCTTCCTCTCAATTCTCCGGCGGGCGTAAGCAGTACGCAGGCATTGTCGTCGAAACGGATATACGAGCCGTCCTGACGGCGTATTTCCTTTTTCGTCCGTACGATGATCGCCTTGGATACGGCGCCTTTCTTTACGTCGCTCGACGGGATTACACTTTTCACGGCCACAACAATGACGTCGCCTACAGTCGCATACCGCCGGCGCGTGCCACCCAGTACGCGGATACACAGTACTTCTTTCGCGCCGCTGTTGTCGGCTACTATTAACCTTGATTCTTGCTGTATCATTTTATTTAGCCCTTTCTATAATTTGAACCAGCCGCCATCTTTTTGTTTTGCTCAGGGGGCGGGTTTCCATGATCCGTACCGTGTCACCAATGTTACATTCGTTTTTTTCATCGTGAGCATGATATTTCTTCGTTTTGTTGACGAATTTTCCGTAAATGGGATGTTTTTCTTTCCATTTGACGGCGACAGTAATACTCTTATCCATTCTGTTGCTGAATACCACGCCCGTTCTTTCTTTTCTTAAATTTCTCGTTTCCATCAGGCTCAATGTTAATTGTTGTTTTGTATGCGTTGGCGCAATTCCGTTTTCAAACGGGCTATCGTCCGACGTTGTTCCTTAATCTGCGAAGGATTATCCAGCGGTGAAATGCTATGATTGATCTTCTTCTGAGCCAAAGATGCGATTTCAGCGTCTATCCTTTCTTCCAGTTCCTTGGTGTTTAATTCTCTTACTTCTTTAATTTTCATAACATTTTACAAGTTTTGGTTTTGCATGTCGTAATCGCGCCGTACAACAAAGCGGGTTGTCACGGGCAGTTTTTGTGCGGCAAGGCGCAGGGCTTCCTTGGCGACGTCGAACGATACGCCTTCGATTTCAAATATAAGACGTCCCGGGGATACAGGCGCCACAAATCCTTCCGGATTTCCTTTACCTTTACCCATACGTACGTCTGCCGGTTTACGTGTGATCGGTTTGTCGGGAAAAATCCGAACCCAAACCTGACCCTGGCGTTGCATATGGCGTGTGACGGCAATACGCGCCGCTTCTATCTGTCGGCCTGTAATCCATTTGTACTGTAAAGACTTGATGCCAAACGAACCGAATGCCAGCTGGTTCCCACGTTGAGCAAAGCCTTTTATACGGCCTTTCTGTTGTCTTCTGAATTTTGTTTTCTTAGGTTGTAACATGGTTGCTTCCTTGTTTTATGGGGTTTAACGATTCGTTTTTCTTCTTTTAAAGTTTTTTTCGCGTCCACCACCCGGTGCGTTTTCGTTGTTTCCGCCACGGCGGCCGAAATCTTTCGAGCTGGAGAACGAGGGGGCAAGGTCTTTCTTGCCGTATACTTCACCGCGGCATATCCATACCTTGATTCCGAGCAGGCCGACTTTGGTCAGCGCTTCGGCAAGGGCATAGTCGATGTCGGCGCGGAAAGTGTGCAACGGCGTACGGCCTTCCTTGTACATTTCCGAGCGTGCCATCTCAGCGCCGTTCAGACGTCCCGATACCTGTACTTTGATGCCTTCGGCACCCATGCGTATGGTCGAGGCGATGGCCATTTTTATGGCGCGGCGGTATGCGATTTTGCCTTCCAGCTGACGGGCAATGTTATTTGCCACAATCACGGCGTCGAGTTCGGGGCGCTTGATTTCGTAGATATTGATCTGCACTTCCTTGTCGGTGATTTTTTTCAATTCTTCTTTCAGTTTGTCGACTTCCGCACCGGCTTTGCCGATGATGATGCCCGGACGCGAGGTGCAAACGGTGATGGTGATCAGTTTCAGCGTGCGTTCAATCACAATGCGTGATACACTGGCTTTTGCCAGACGGGCATTGAGATATTTTCGGATTTTGCAATCCTCCAGCAAAGTGTCGCCATAATTATTGCCGCCATACCAGTTGGAATCCCAACCTCTGATGATTCCCAAACGATTACTAATCGGATTAACTTTTTGTCCCATCTGTATTAATTTTGACTTTCTACTACGTTACTTTTCAGTGCGTCGACAAATAAGGTGACATGATTCGAGCGTTTGCGAATCCTGTAGCCTCTTCCCTGCGGAGCGGGGCGCATGCGTTTAAGTGTCGTGGCGCAGTCTACGCTTATTGACGAGACGAACAATTCGCCGCTGTCTGCCTTGCGCTCATTTTTCTGTTCCCAGTTGGAAATGGCCGAACGAAGCAGTTTTTCCACACGGGCTGCAGCTTCCTTGTTCGAAAATTTCAAAACACCCAAAGCTCTGAAAACTTCCATTCCGCGAATCATGTCTGTCACCAGACGCATCTTGCGCGGCGAGGTAGGGACGTTCCGCAATTTGGCAAAATAGACGGATTTTCGGGTCTCTTTTATTTCGTCTGCTGATATTTTCTTTCTTTTACCCATATTTTTTTGCTCTTTTTATTTCTTATTTTCTATTTCCTGCGTGGCCACGGAATATGCGTGTAGGGGAAAATTCACCCAACTTGTGACCTACCATATTTTCGGTAATAAACACAGGTATGAATTTGTTTCCGTTGTGAACGGCAATCGTGTGCCCGACGAAATCGGGGGAGATCATGGACGCCCTCGCCCATGTCTTGACGACGCTTTTTCTGCCGGATTCATTCATGGCCAAAACCTTCTTTTCCAGTTTCACATTGATATACGGACCTTTTTTTAACGAACGACTCATAGTGTTTTAATTAAGATTATTTTTTCCTTCTTTCAATTATGTATTTGGAAGAGTGTTTCTTCGGCGCTCTTGTTTTCAATCCCTTCGCATACAGTCCGGTACGCGAACGGGGATGTCCTCCCGACGCACGTCCTTCGCCACCGCCCATCGGGTGGTCGACCGGGTTCATCACGACGCCGCGGTTGTGCGGGCGGCGACCCAGCCATCTCGAGCGTCCTGCTTTTCCCGATTGTTCGAGCGCATGGTCTGAATTGCCTACGCTGCCGATCGTGGCCTTGCATGCCGACAGAATCTTGCGGATCTCGCCCGACGGCATCTTGATAACGGCATAGCTGCCTTCTCTCGACGTCAACTGGGCGAACGCGCCGGCCGAGCGTACAAGTTTGGCGCCCTGCCCGGGACGCAGTTCAATGTTATGGATAATCGTGCCTACGGGAATGTACTGCATCGGCAGACTGTTTCCTATTTCGGGCGCGGCGTCTTTGCCGGACATCACGGTCTGACCTACTTCCAGTCCGTTGGGAGCGACGATGTAGCTCTTGGCTCCGTCGGCGTAGTACAGCAACGCAATCCGCGACGTACGATTCGGGTCATACTCAATGGATTTGACGGTTGCCGGAATGCCGTCCTTGTTCCGCTTGAAGTCTATCAGTCTGTACCGCTGTTTGTGGCCGCCGCCGAGATAGCGTACGGTCATCTTGCCGGTGTTGTTGCGGCCGCCGGTACTTTTCTTCCCGACTACGAGCGATTTCTCCGGTGCACTTGCTGTGATGTTGTCAAAGGCACCGATAATCTTGTGTCTCAGCCCCGGTGTGGTGGGCTTTAATTTTCGTATTCCCATTTTTCTTTATCAAATATTACTGAAGAAGTCTATGACTTCGCCTTCTTTCAATGTTACTATTGCTTTTTTGTAAGAATTCTGCCGTCCGCTCACAATGCCCGATTTGGTGTAGCGGCTTTTACGTTTGCCGGCATATTGCATTGTATTGACATCTACCACGTTCACATTGTACATGGTTTCGACTGCCTTCTTTATCTCCAGTTTATTTGCAGAGGGAGAAACGCGGAAACCAAAGCGATTCGGCTTCTTGTCCGTAATCATGGTCAGTTTCTCGGTGACAATCGGTTTAATTATTATTCCCATTTTTCTGTTCCTCCTTATGCTTTAAATTGATTTTCGATTACTCCGACAGCGCTTTCCGTCAGTACGAGGCTGGCGGCGGCGAGCACCTTGTAGGTGTTCAGTTCCGATGCTGTAACGACTTTTGCTTTCTGCAGGTTGCGTGCCGACTTGTACACGGTGTCGTTGTTTTCCGCCAGCACCAGCAACATTTTCCTGTCGTCGAGATTCAGCCCTTTGACAATGGCCATGAAGTCTTTTGTTTTCGGCGTTTCGAACGAGAAGTCTTCCAGCACGACGATGGCATTGTCTTTGGCTTTGTATGAAAGCGCCGACTTGCGTGCGAGGGATTTTACCTTCTTGTTCAGTTTGAAACTGTAATCTCTCGGTTTCGGGCCGAATACGCGGCCGCCGCCGACCATTACGGGCGAGTTGATGTCGCCGCGACGCGCGCCGCCGCCGCCTTTTTGGCGGATCAGTTTGCGCGTACTGCCCGACACTTCGCTTCTTTCTTTCGCCTTGTGCGTACCCTGACGCTTGTTGGCCATGTGTTGCTTCACATCCAAATAGATGGCATGATCGTTAGGCTCGATGCCGAATACCGCGTCGTTCAGGATCACCTTTCTCCCGGTATCTTCGCCTTTTATATTCAATACATTCAGTTCCATTACTTTTCAATTAATAAGATTGAACCTTTCGCTCCGGGAACAGATCCTTTTACCAGCAGGAGGTTGTTTTCGGGCAATACTTTGATCACCTGAAGGTTTTGAACGGTCACGCGTGCATTACCCATCTGACCGGCCATACGTGTGCCTTTGAAGATCTTGGCGGGATACGAACATGCGCCCACGCTACCGGGTGCACGAAGACGGTTATGCTGACCGTGGGTGCTCTCGCCTACCCCAGCGAAACCATGACGTTTGACAACGCCCTGAAATCCTTTACCTTTGGATGTGCCTACGACATCCACAAAAATTGCGTCGCCGAAATAATCCACCGTGATCACGTCGCCGGGGTTGTATGCATTTTCAAAATTTTTGAACTCGGCCAAGTGTCGCTTGGGGGTTACGCCTGCTTTTTTGAAATGACCGGCTTCCGGTTTTGTCGTGTGTTTATCTTTCTTATCGATAAAACCCAACTGAACCGCTTCATAGCCATCATTTTCTTCCGTCTTGATCTGCGTAACTACACAAGGACCTACTTCGATAACAGTGCATGGCAAGTTTTTACCCTCGGCACTGAAAACGGATGTCATTCCGATTTTTTTTCCTAATAATCCTGGCATTTCACTTCGTTTTTAATTTTTTCAAACTTTAATTTCCACTTCTACTCCACTGGGCAATTCCAGTTTCATCAATGCATCTACCGTTTTCGTTGTCGAACTGTAGATGTCAATCAGTCGCTTGTATGAACACAGTTCGAATTGTTCACGCGATTTTTTGTTTACGAACGTCGAACGATTTACGGTAAAAATCCGTTTGTGCGTCGGCAACGGGATTGGCCCGCTCACCACCGCACCGGTAGCCTTCACCGTCTTGACGATTTTCTCGGAGGACTTGTCCACCAGACTGTAATCGTAAGACTTGAGTTTAATTCTGATTTTTTGGCTCATATTGCTAATTTCTAAATTATTTCACTAAATCAACACGTCCTTTCACTTCGGTCAGCACCTGACGGGCAATGGTCGTCGACACTTGCGCATAATGCGAGAACTGCATGGATGAAGTGGCGCGTCCCGACGTAATGGTACGCAAGGCGGTCACATATCCGAACGTCTCGGCCAAAGGCACTTTTGCCTTGACGATACGTGCACCCGTACGGCTCGATTCCATGCCTTCGACTTGTCCGCGGCGCTTATTCAGGTCGCCGATCACATCGCCCATGCTTTCTTCGGGCGTCACGACTTCGATTTTCATGATCGGTTCCATCAGCACGGGACCGGCTTTGGCTGCTGCGTTCTTGAACGCCTGTATGGCGCAAATCTCGAACGACAACTGGTCGGAGTCTACCGAGTGGAACGAACCGTCGAGCAGTGTCACTTTCACGCTATTCAGGGGATAGCCGGCCAAAACGCCGTTTTTCATCGATTTTTCAAAACCTTTCTGTACGGATGGAATAAATTCTTTCGGGATATTGCCTCCCTTGACTTCGTCCACAAACTGCAAATGGCCTTCGAAATCGGCATCTTTCGGTTCGATGCGGACAATGATATCGGCAAACTTCCCGCGTCCGCCCGTCTGCTTCTTGTATACTTCGCGCAATTCGACCGCCGTCGTGATGGCCTCCTTATACGATACCAGGGGACGTCCCTGATTACATTCCACCTTAAATTCGCGACGCAAGCGGTCGATGATGATTTCGAGGTGAAGTTCGCCCATTCCGCGAATGATGGTCTGGCCGGTTTCTTCATTCGATTCGACGCGGAACGTCGGATCTTCTTCAGCCAGTTTCGACAGGCCGACACCCAGTCTGTCCAGGTCGCTCTGCGTCTTCGGTTCGACGGCGATACCAATCACCGGATCGGGAAATTCTATCGATTCGAGCGTGATCGGATGACCTTCTTCGCACAGCGTGTCGCCCGTGCGTATGTCTTTAAATCCCACGCCTGCACCAATGTCACCACAGCCGATTTGTTCCATCGGATTCTGCTTGTTGGAGTGCATCTGAAACAGGCGGGATATGCGTTCTTTCTTACCCGAGCGCGTATTCAATACATACGAGCCGGCAGAGAGTGTACCCGAATAGACGCGGAAGAAACACAACCGTCCTACGTAGGGGTCGGTCGCAATCTTGAAAGCCAGCGCTGTCAGCGGTTCGTCCGAATTGGGTTTGCGGACGATTTCCTGTTCGGGATCATCGACGTCGTGGCCGATGATGTTCGGCGTGTCGATCGGACTGGGAAGATACGCGCAAACGGCGTCCAGCAGTGTTTGCACACCTTTATTCTTGAACGACGAACCGCAAATCATCGGGTTGATCTGCATCGACAAGGTGCCTTTGCGGATGGCGGCGCGGATTTCGTCTTCCGTGATGGTAGACGGGGCGTCGAAATATTTTTGCATCAGCGTGTCGTCATATTCCACGACAATTTCCAGCATCTTGTCACGCCATTCTTCGGCTTCGGCCAGCAAGTCGGCGGGAATGTCTTCGACCGAATATTCGGCGCCCATCGTTTCGTCGTGCCAGAAGATGGCTTTCATCCGGATCAGGTCTACCACGCCCTTGAAATGTTCTTCGGCGCCGACAGGGATCTGAATCGGGCACGGATTGGCGCCCAGGATGTCTTTTACCTGGCGAATCACTTCGAAAAAGTTCGCGCCCGAACGGTCCATTTTATTGATATATCCGATGCGCGGGACGTGATATTTGTCCGCCTGACGCCAGACGGTTTCGGATTGCGGCTCGACGCCACCCACGGCGCAAAATGTGGCCACAGCTCCATCCAGCACACGTAACGAGCGCTCCACCTCGACAGTGAAGTCCACATGCCCCGGAGTATCAATCAGATTAATTTTGAATTTTTCATTACTATAATTCCAGAAAGTGGTGGTCGCTGCCGAAGTGATGGTGATTCCCCGCTCCTGCTCCTGCGCCATCCAGTCCATCGTGGCTGCGCCGTCGTGGACCTCACCGATTTTATGGGTGAGACCGGTGTAGTAAAGAATACGCTCGGAAGTCGTCGTCTTTCCTGCATCAATGTGCGCCATAATACCGATATTTCTGGTATATTTCAGTAATTCATCAGTTTTACTCATATTCCTTTTTTTCTCTCTCTTCTTAATTAAAACCGGAAGTAAGCAAATGCACGGTTGGCTTCCGCCATGCGGTGCATGTCTTCCTTGCGTTTGAACGCGCCGCCCTGATTGTTGAAGGCGTCGAGGATTTCGGCGCTCAACTTGTCCGACATGGTTTTGCCGCCACGTTTACGCGCATACGAAATCAGATTTTTCATTGAAATGGATTCTTTGCGGTCCGGACGGATTTCCGTCGGAACCTGAAAAGTGGCCCCACCTACACGGCGCGATTTCACTTCTACCTGCGGGGTTATATTTTCAAGCGCGGCTTTCCAGATTTCCAGCGCCGATTTTTCTTCATTGGGCAGTTTTGCCTTTACGGTTTCCAATGCGGAATAAAAAATTTCATACGAGAGATTTTTCTTTCCGTCATACATCAAATGGTTTACAAATTTTGTAACCCGCACATCACCATAGACGGGGTCCGGCAGGACCTGTCTTTTTTTAGGTTTTGACTTTCTCATTTGTCTTCAGAATTTTGTTCTTGTCTTTTTGGTTGTTGCTTTTTTTTGTCTTCAACGATTCCTCCGAATCATTTACTCAACCCTGCATCTGCGATCCAAATAAACTTAAACGATTATATTATTTTTTTACTGCTAAATCTTCCCCTGTTACATTTTATTTTTTCTTGACGGCTGCGGCTTTCGGGCGTTTGGCGCCATATTTCGAACGGCGTTGCGTACGTCCTGCCACGCCGGCCGTATCCAAAGTGCCGCGTACGATATGATAACGTACGCCGGGCAGGTCTTTCACACGGCCTCCGCGTACCATCACAATCGAGTGTTCCTGCAAGTTGTGACCTTCGCCCGGGATGTATGAGTTCACCTCCTTGTGGTTTGTCAGACGCACGCGGGCTACTTTACGCATCGCGGAATTAGGTTTTTTCGGCGTTGTCGTGTACACGCGTACGCATACACCGCGCCTCTGAGGGCATGAATCCAGCGCCGGCGATTTGCCTTTTACGACCTGACGGGTTCTGCCTTTTCTTACTAACTGTTGAATTGTAGGCATTTTACTGTTTTTTTATCTTTGTTATACAATTTCTGTTTCACATTTTTGGGTTGCAAAGGTACGAACTTTTTTTGTACAAACAAGCGTGCATGCAAAAAAAAAATTTGCAACGACTGCATTTTTATTGGGAAAACGTATTCGTTTTATGCGAAAAAAAACTGCGGATTATCATGTTCTTCAAATCCGCAGCTTGATATTCGACTGTTTTAAAGGATCTTATATCGCGCTTGAAATGCCGGATACAATTTTTCTTTTTCCCCCAACGTGCAGAGGCGCATAGGATACATTTCAAATTGTCGTACTTCACTGTTCCCGTTTCGCGATTGCGACGTCCCGGCGCGTATCAGCTTTTCGCCAGCCTCATCACCCTCGCGACGGCATCGTTGATCTGCGCTTCCGCCGGCATGCCGAGCGTCATGCAGTGCACGTTGCTTTCTTCGACAATAAACTTGAGCGACTGTTCGCGCTCGCGATCCGTCACGTGCTTGCCTTCGCCGAAAACTTTCATGGCGATGATACCTTTTCCGTTCCGGCGAGCTTTCCCAAGCACTTCCTTCACGGCGTCGGGCGTATTGTCCATCAACGTACCGAATGGATTGATACGCGCCAGAATCACGTCGACCCAGGGGGATTCCGCAGCCTGAACAAGCGCCTCCCAGTTGTGGCATGAAACGCCGACGGCTTTTACGATGCCGTCCTGTTTGGCCTTCGAAAGACCGTCCATATAATGCTTGCGGTTATTTGTCCAGTTGCCGTCCATCATGCAGTGCATCAGCAAAATATCAAAATAGTCCGTGCCTACTTCCTGACGAAAGCGGTCAATAATCCGGCTGACGGGTTCATTTCTTTCCGAGCCGTCTTCGTTCGTCCACATCTTGGACAGCAACGTGATGTTTTCACGAGGAAGAGTTTTAATAGCCTCTCCTACATAAGGCTGCGAACCATATCCGTCAGCCATGTCGTAGAAGCGGATGCCTTTTTCGTATGCGTGATGCGCCAGTTTTACGAATTGATCCATCCCCAACCGCGTCTGGTCGGAAGCCTTGTTGGATCCGTGCGTACCGGTGCCCATCGCAATGCGGGATACGGTCAATCCCGTATTTCCGAATTTAACTTTGTCGACAATCTCTTCTTCAATGGATAATGCATTTTTGCATGCATTGCCGGCACCCACCATGGATATGGTCGCCATGCTTGCCACACTTGCTTTAATAAATTTACGCCTGTTCATAATGTTATTATATTATTAATGTATATTCATGGATTATCTGACGCCTGCAACTTGCATGCGTATCCTGTAGAGGTATTGCGACGCCGTGATGAAAAGAGATTTCATGTCGCGGCCGCCGAAGCAGACGTTTGCCGTCCAGTTGGCTTCCACGGGTATATGCGCAATCTTCACGCCTTCGGGATCGAAAACCGTCACACCCCGCCCCGTCAGATACACGTGCCCTTCCCCGTCGATGGTCATCCCGTCGGAGCCTAACGGTGCAAACAGTTTTTTTCCGGCCAGCGAACCATCCGGCCGTATCTCATACACGTATGTTTTATTCGCCTTTATATCTGCAACATATAAACATTTGCCGTCCGGCGTGCCGATGATACCGTTGGGTTTTTCCAGGTCGTCCGCTACCGTTACCAGGCGTTTACGGTCGGGCGACAGATAGTATACGCGTTCTCCTGCCTGCTGCATCTCGGGGCTGCGTGTCCAATAGTCGCGTGGATAAAGCGGATCGGTGAAATAGAGGCCGCCATCGGGACACACCCACAAGTCATTGGGGCCGTTCAGTTTCTTGCCTTCGTAATCGGTCACCAGCACGGTGTGACTGCCGTTCATGTCGATTTGCCACAGTTCGTTGTCAAGGTCCGAACACGAAAGCAGGTTTCCTGCCCTGTCGAAATAAAGTCCGTTGGCACGCCCCATTCCGGTAGCGAAAGTAGACAGTTTGTCGTCCACCGACCATTTCAGAATCAAATCACCGGGCTGGTCCGTGAAATAGATGTTCCCCGCACTGTCGACTGCAGGGCCTTCGGTAAAACGAAAGTCCTCCGCCAGTTTTTCTACTTGCGCACCCGGAGCAATAATACTTTTATTTTCCTGACAATAAGCCATAAAGTTATCTATAAAAGCCAAAAGAATCACCAAAGATACCGTTCTGCTCATACATTGTTATTTTTTATGGGGGTAAAGGTAATGAATTTTGTTCAATTGTTGTAACTGTCGGGGGAAAAAATTATGAATATCGCATGCCGTGTCCGTTTTTTTGTATTTTTTGTATTTAAGGAACTTCTAAAAAAACATAGTGCTTCGTTACAACTTGTTCCGCAGCAAATGAAACAATTATGCAGAGGAACGCGAAAACAAACGTCGCTTCGCGTTTCCCTGCATTCATGCGTAAATATCCTGATTTACAACGCAAATCCCGGCTGACGGTGAATCCACTGTCCGCGCGTGAAATCCGGAAAGTCGACCAGCGCGCCGCCACGGGCCACGGACATTTCCGACAGAGCGGATATGGCGCTCCACGCGGCAGCGTCGTAGCAGTCCATAGGCGCAGGTTTTCTGTTGCGGATGGCATCGACAAAGTCATACATCATGATGTAGTCCATCCCGCCGTGTCCGGCTTCACGCGCTTTGGATTCCAGCGTGTTCCACATCTCGTGGTCATACTTTCCAAACCATTCATCCGAGTCGTCCCAGCGATGCGGTTGCGACTGACCTTCGACGTAGACATGATCGCCATCGTTCATCCACAGGCCGTTAGTGCCCTGAATGCGAAATCCGAGCGAATAGGGTCGCGGCGAGTTGGTGTCGTGCGTAACGATAATCGTCTGTCCGTTGGCGCACTTGATCATCGTCGTGACGATATCGCCCAGGTTGAAATTGATTTTCGCATAGGGATGGTCGGCGCCGCCATTGTCGACGACGAACCGGTGCAGTCCGCGCGACTGTGTAGCCATCGACGAGAGTGCGATGAAACGATTGCCGCGGTTGATGTCCATGCAGTGGGCGACCGGCCCGATGCCGTGCGTCGGATAGACGTCGCCGTTGCGCCGGACGGAATGCTGCGTACGCCACTGTGCTTCGGCAAAGGCCTCCTTGCCCATGCGCAGTTCGCCGTCTTTGCGGTAGGAATATTGCGTGCCGTCATTGAACTTGATGTCGCGCAAGTCGTGTTCATAGCCACAGCCGCCATGCAGCATTTCGCCGAAAAGGCCCTTTCGCACCATGTTCAGCGCCGCCATGCAGTCGCGCCGGTAGCAGACGTTTTCGAGTATGTTGAGGTGGCTCCTCGTAGTTTCGGAAACGTGGACCAGATCCCAACATTCTTCCAGCGTATTGGCGGCCGAGACTTCGACGCCGACGTAGGGCACGCCCGCCTTCATGGCGGCCACAGCCATCGGAGTATGCCATTCCCACGGACTGGCGATGATGATGCAGTCAAACTCTTCATTGTTGAGCATCTGTTCGTAGGCATGCTCGCTGCCGGTGTATACTTTCGGTTCGGGGGCATTGAGGCGGGCGATGTGTTTGAGCGTACGGTCAAGCGGTCCCCGTTGCGTGTCGCAAATGGCCACGATTTTGTTTCCCTCAATGGCAAGTACGTTGTTGATATGCTCCTGGCATCGCGATCCCGTTCCGATGAACCCGAAACGCAGTTTGCCGTCATCCTTGCCGGCAGTTTTTTTCTTTTGGGCCGGTGCGCCGGCCTGCGAGGCATTCATCCGGTCCGCTACGGCCAGACCTGCTGCGCCGATGCCGGACATTACTGTTTTCCTGATAAAAGAACGACGAGAATTTTCCATGATTCCAAATATTAAAATGTATTTCGTTTCGCAAAGTTAGTCTTTATTTCGATAACGGCAAAATGGGGGAAATGAAAAAATGCAACAATGCTGCCTATTTGTGAGCATAAAAAAATGAATCACTGAACGGTTGACCTGTTGAATGCCGAATTACCGGCATCATGTCCCGGATATACACAGTTTTTTTCCTCTTCTTGCATGCAATTGAAAAAAAACGTGTAATTTTGCATGGAAAAGAAATGACGGAAACTATACTTTTACCGATATGATTTTATACTTTCAATCGCCTGACAAAACGATACTTGCAGTCGAAGTGGATTCGAATTTTCTGCAGGAAAACGTTTCGAAACTAATCTGGCTGTTCAGTGGCGCCAAACCGGTGCATGCCGGACATGTGGCCGGCTGGCATATCGGCCCACGGCGCGAGATGATTACGCCGTGGAGTACGAATGCGGTCGAAATCACACAAAATATGGGTATCGCAGGCATCTCGCGCATTGAGGAATATTTCCCCGTGGCGTCGGGCGACGCCACATACGATCCGATGCTGCAACGCATCTACGACGGATTGGACCAGGACGTTTTCACGATCCGCAAGCAACCCGCTCCGATTCTACACATCGATGATATTGAGGCTTATAACGCACAGGAGGGTCTTGCGTTGAGCGACGACGAAATCTGCTACCTGAACAGCGTCAGCGAAAAAATAGGGCGTAAACTGACTGACAGCGAAGTATTCGGCTTCTCACAAGTCAACTCGGAGCATTGTCGCCACAAGATTTTCGGAGGCACGTTCGTGATCGACGGCGAAACGAAAGAAAGTTCCCTGTTCGCACTCATAAAAAAGACATCCGCCGAGAACCCCAACAAATTAATCTCGGCATACAAAGATAATGTGGCGTTTATCGATGGCCCCGTCGTCGAACAATTTGCTCCGCTGTCGGGCGATAAACCCGATTTTTATGCCGTCCGCACCATTCCCACCGTATTGTCGTTGAAGGCTGAGACGCACAATTTTCCGACGACCGTCGAGCCGTTCAACGGCGCGGCAACCGGTTCGGGCGGCGAGATACGCGACCGGCTGGGTGGTGGCAAATCGTCTTTACCCATTGCGGGAACCGCTGTGTACATGACGTCGTATCCCCGCACGGAAGGCGCACGCGAATGGGAACGCTTTCTCGACCCGCGTCCATGGCTCTACCAGACACCCGAACAGATCCTGATCAAGGCGTCTAACGGCGCTTCCGATTTCGGAAACAAGTTTGGACAACCGTTGATCTGCGGTTCCGTCCTGACGTTCGAGCATGAAGAAAATAATAAGAAATACGCTTACGACAAAGTGATTATGCTTGCCGGCGGAGTAGGATTCGCTCACAAGCGCGACGCATTGAAGGGCACACCCGTCGCGGGCGAAAAAATCGTCGTCATCGGAGGCGACAATTACCGCATCGGCATGGGCGGCGGCGCCGTCTCGTCCGTAGATACAGGTCTGTATAAAAGCGGAATAGAACTAAATGCCGTGCAACGCGCCAATCCTGAAATGCAAAAACGCACGGCCAACGTAATCCGTGCCATCGCCGAGTCGGACGAGAATCCGGTGGTGTCCATCCACGACCACGGCGCGGGCGGCCACCTGAACTGCCTCTCGGAACTGGTTGAATCCACAGGCGGACATATCGATATGAGCTGGCTACCCGTCGGCGACCCGACGCTTTCCGCGAAAGAAATCATCGGCAACGAAAGTCAGGAACGAATGGGGCTTTTGATGGCAGAAAAGGATGTCGCACGCGTACAGCGCATCGCCAAACGCGAGCGTGCGCCGCTGTATGTCGTCGGCGAGACCACAGGCGACATGCAGTTTGTCTTCGAACAGGCCGATGGCGCCAAACCTATCGACATACAACTCGAATACATGTTCGGCAAACCGCCCCGCACGGTGATGACCGACCGTACGGTGAACGAACGTTACCGCGCGGCAGCATACACTGCATCCGAACTTCATCATTATCTGGAAAATGTGCTTCAACTCGAAGCCGTCGCCTGCAAGGATTGGCTGACAAACAAGGTCGACCGCTCGGTATCGGGCCGGGTCGCACGCCAGCAATGTCTGGGCGAGTTGCAATTACCGCTGAGCGACCTGGGTGCGGTGGCGCTGGACTATCGCGGAAAGGCAGGGATTGCCACCTCGATCGGCCATGCACCGCAAGCCGCCATGATCGACCCGGCATGCGGGTCGACGCTTGCCATTGCCGAAGCCCTGACAAACATCGTCTTTGCGCCGCTGACCGACCACCTGGCCGGCGTCTCGCTGAGCGCCAACTGGATGTGGCCTTGCCGCAACGAAGGCGAAGACGCCCGTCTGTACAAAGCGGTCGAGGCCGCGTCGGACTTTGCCTGCGCGCTGGGTATCAATATCCCAACAGGAAAAGACAGTCTCTCGATGACCCAAAAATACGGAGAAGACAAAGTACTTTCGCCCGGGACAGTGATTATTTCGGCAGGCGCAGAAGTTGGCGACGTAAAAAAAATCGTATCGCCCGTGCTCGTACAGGATGCGCGCGCGTACATATATTATATTGATTTCTCGTTCGACGCACTGAAATTAGGCGGATCTGCTTTTGCACAGGTCTTGAACCGCCTGGGCGACGAGGCACCGACCGTCGCGGATGCAGAATATTTCCGCGACGCCTTCAACGCTCTTCAGGAAGCGATTGAACAAGGTCTGCTTCTGGCCGGGCATGACATTTCTGCCGGAGGACTTGTCACGGCGCTGCTCGAGATGTGTTTTGCCAACGTCGAAGGCGGCCTGGAAGTGAATTTGGATCCGATCGCGGAACTTGACATCGTGAAAATACTGTTTGCCGAAAATCCGGGCGTGCTCGTACAGGTCCGGGATTGCGAGGCGTTCGAGAAAATACTGAAAGAAGCGGGCGTCGGTTTTACCGTCATTGCCAAACCGGTGGACGAACGCCATATTCTGATCACAAAAGCAGATGCGCAATATCATTTCGGAATCGACTACATGCGTGACGTATGGTATTCAACTTCCTATAAATTAGATATAAAACAAAGCGGAAGCGTCTGCGCCGGCAACCGTTTCGAGCACTACAAACTGCAACCTCTCACGTTCAAATATCCCGGACACTTCGACGGCAAACTTGCCGGTTACGGGCTTTCCGCCGACCGTGTCGGCCCGTCGGGCATCAGGGCGGCCGTGATACGCGAAAAAGGATCGCAGTGCGAACGCGAAACGGCTTATGCACTGTATTTGGCGGGATTTGACGTGAAGGACGTTCACATGACCGACCTTGTCAGCGGACGGGAAACGCTTGAGGATGTGAATTTCATCGTTTTCTGCGGCGGCTTTTCCAATTCCGACGTACTGGGTTCGGCCAAAGGCTGGGCGGGTGGATTTCTGTATAACAAAGAAGCAAAAAAAGCCATCGACATCTATTATGCAAGACCGGACACGTTGAGCATGGGCATCTGTAACGGCTGTCAGTTGATGGCCGAACTGGAATTGATCTACCCCGAACACGAAAAGAAATTCAAGATGACGCATAACGATTCGCACAAGTTTGAATCCGCATTCGTCTCGCTGGAGATTCCAAAGAATCATTCCATTTTGTTAGGCTCACTGAGCGGCTCTAAATTAGGCGCATGGGTTGCCCACGGTGAAGGGAAATTTATGCTTCCCTACGACGAAAAGGCTTACCACGTCGTGGCGCGATACGGCTACGACGCTTATCCCGCCAACCCGAACGGTTCGCCCCGAGCCGTGGCAGGCATTTGCTCGGCAGACGGCCGTCATCTGGCGATAATGCCACACACCGAACGCGCTCTTTTCCCCTGGCAATGCGGATATTATCCTGCCGGTCGGGAAACGGATGAAGTGACGCCGTGGATCGAGGCTTTCGTCAATGCCCGGAAGTGGATCGAACAAAACAGACCGGATGAATGACGCGGCTGTCGAACGGGGGAGATCCGCATTGGTTTTGTAAAATTGTTCCATGCCGGAAATATGCCGTTTCATTCTGATCGGAATGCCGCATAAATATTTTTTCAAGGCAAATACCGGCTGTGGTTTCCGGTTCGCTATTTCCCGGATGTACGGCCCATCTTTTTCCATCGGACAGTGCAGACGTTTTTTTAGCGAAATGGCGATTAAATAAATTAATATACTGTTAAACAGAGATATGATTATAAAACACCATTAAATGCGGTGTTATTTTTCGCATCCAGGTAAATAAATTTAACAGTTGAGGGGTCAATTTTTTACATTTATTATGTGAATATTAAATTAAAACATGCGACATTTGCATCAAATTAAATTGATGAGATAAACTAATATGAAAAAGTCTACGATTTGGTTGCTAACAGTAGTAATGGGATTTGCATTTGCAGGTTTGATCTATTTGCAGGTCTACTATATTGGCGTCATTTCCAAGACGAGCAACGAACAGTTTGACACGACGGTGAGACGCTGCCTGGAGCAGGTTTCCGTCATGCTCGAGCATGACGAGGCGCGGAAATATATGGACGAGGATATCGAATACATCTTTTCCCGCAAGAACACTCCCGATCAGCAGCAAATAAACCGTTCGATACAGATAAAAAGCGAATACCAGTTGCATATTCAGGGAAACACCGCCGGAAGTATTTTCAAACAGTTTGATTTATTTAGTCAGACACAAAACAGCAGCCACATGCTGACTTCGCCGTCGAAAGACGCCATCGTAAAAAAATCGGAAGAAAATCAGCGAAGCTTATGGCTGCGCTACCTGCATCAGAAACAACTGCTGGAGGATGTGGCTTACAATATGGTATATACCGCGTACATGAAACCGATTGAAGAACGCATCGATTTTGCAAAACTAAACAGTTATTTGAAATCCGAATTTCTGGATAACGGGTTAAATTTACCCTACATTTTCATGGTAATGAACCGGGACGGCCAGATTATTTACCAGAACGAAAAATTCGAGAAAACCGTGAAAGCTTCAGACCTGATCACGGAAGTGCTTTTCTCCGGCGATCCTCCGTCGAAACGAAACTATTTGAAAATATATTTTCCTACAAAAGAGGATTATATCCAGCGCTCCACATCATTTTTGGCGCCTTCGGTTGCGTTCACACTCATTCTGCTGGTGACATTTTCGTTTACGCTCTACATCATTTTCCGTCAGAAAAAACTCTCGGAAATGAAAAACGACTTTGTGAACAACATGACGCACGAACTGAAAACCCCCGTATCCACCATTTCGCTCGCAGCTCAGATGCTCAAAGACACAGACCTTGCGAAGAATCCCGAAGCCTTTCAACATATATCGGGCATCATCGGCGACGAAAGCAAGCGACTGGGCTTTCTCGTCGAAAAAGTACTCCAGATCTCCCTGTTCGAAAAACAGAGAGCCATACTTAAACTGAAGGAACTGGAAGCAAACGAACTGGTCGAGAGCGTGGCAGTGACTTTCTCCCTGAAAGTGGAAAAATATGGCGGAACTATCCAAATCGACCTGAAGGCGGATGATTCCACTATCTATGCCGACAAAATGCACCTCGAAAATGTGTTGTACAACCTGCTGGACAATGCCGTGAAATATCGTCGGACGGAAGTCCCGCTACGATTGATCATGCAGACGAAAAACGACAGTGGCAAATTATATATCCACATCGAAGACAACGGCATAGGCATCAAAAAAGAATACCTGAAAAAAATTTTCGACAGGTTCTACCGCGTGCCGACCGGAAATGTGCACGATGTAAAAGGCTTCGGCCTGGGTCTGGCTTATGTACGTAAAATTGTGGAAGACCACGGCGGCTCGATCCGCGCCGAACAGGAAGATGGATTTATTGGAACGAAATTTATTATTACTTTACCACTCATTAAAAATAGTAGATTATGGAAGAAAAGTTGAAAATCTTCTTTTGTGAAGATGATGAAAATTTGGGAATGCTTTTAAGAGAGTACTTACAAGCAAAAGGTTATTTGACAGATTTGTTCTCCGATGGAGAAGCCGGCTTTAAAGGTTTTTCGGGAGGATCGTATGATTTGTGCGTCCTGGACGTAATGATGCCCAAAAAGGACGGATTTACGCTGGCGCAGGAAATTCGCTCGATGAATCCTGACATACCGATTATTTTCCTTACGGCCAAAACGATGAAGGAAGATATTCTGGAAGGCTTCAAACTCGGTGCGGACGACTATCTGACCAAGCCGTTCAGTATGGAAGAGTTATTGCTTCGTATCGAGGCCATTTTGCGTCGCGTAAAAGGCAAGAAACTGAAAGACGTACCTTTCTACAAGTTGGGCAATTTCATGTTCGACACGCAGAAACAGACATTGACGATCAGCGACAAGATGACCAAGTTGACCACCAAGGAATGCGAGTTACTCAGCCTGCTGTGTTCCCATGCCAATGAAATTTTGGAGCGCAACTATGCGCTGAAGACCATCTGGGTAGACGACAACTATTTCAACGCGCGGAGTATGGATGTGTATATCACCAAACTGCGCAAACTGTTGAAAGACGATCCCGAGATTGAGATCATCAATATTCACGGCAAAGGTTACAAACTGATCACGCCTTCGAGCGAAGATCAGGCCCGTGAAGAAGGAGTCGTGTTGTAAACGCCCTGCAAAACCCGACTTAAAGGAAATGTGCTGTCCGGCAAACGAACGGCGCATTTCCAATAAGAAGGCAAGAACGCCCGGTGCTGCGTTTCGAACGCGGCACAGGCGTTTTTTTGTTTCGGAAGAAAGTTCGTATCTTTGTGCCCCGAAAAAAGACAACCAAACCAGAAATGTATTACAGCGAAGAAGATATAATCCACCAACTTAATACGCCTATTTTTAGAACCGTCAAGGAGATAGCCGATTCTCAGCACATGGAGACCTACGTTATCGGCGGGTTCGTACGCGATATTTTCCTGCGCAGGCCGTCGAAAGATATCGACATCGTCACCGTCGGCAGCGGCATCCGCCTGGCAGAAGCCGTCGCAAAACGGCTGGGCAAGGATGCGCATCTGGCTGTATTCCGCAACTTTGGTACGGCGCAGGTGAAATGGCATGACACGGAACTCGAATTCGTCGGCGCACGACGCGAGTCCTACAATCGCGACAGCCGCAAGCCCGTCGTCGAAGACGGCACTATCGAAGACGATCAAAACCGCCGTGACTTCACCATCAATGCCCTCGCGCTCTGTCTGAACAAGGAGCGGCTGGGCGAACTCGTAGATCCTTTCGACGGTCTTGGCGACATCGAACGGCTTCGCATTGCGGCGCCTCTCGACCCGGATGTAACCTTCAGTGACGACCCGCTCCGCATGATGCGCGCCATTCGCTTTGCCTCGCAACTGGGCTTTTTCATCGATCCGGACACGTTCGACGCCATCACACGCAACCGTGAACGCATTCATATTATTTCTGCCGAACGCATTGCCGATGAGCTGAATAAAATCATCCTCTCGCCCAAGCCCTCGATTGGATTCGAATTGCTGGACACGTGCGGATTGCTCGAACTCATTCTTCCGGAATTGCCGGCGCTCAAGGGCGTGGAAACGAAGGAGGGCATCGGCCACAAGGATAATTTTGCCCACACACTGATGGTACTCGACCGCCTGAGCCGGACGAGCGACGACTTGTGGTTGCGCTGGAGCGCGCTTCTGCACGACATTGCAAAACCCGTGACCAAACGCTTCGACCGCCGTCTGGGATGGACGTTTCACAACCACAACATCGCAGGTGCGAAGATGGTGCCCGGCATTTTCCGTCGCCTGAAACTGCCGATGAACGAGAAGATGAAATATGTGCAGAAGATGGTCGATCTGCACATGCGACCGACGGCGCTTGTCGACGAGGATGTGACCGATTCGGCCGTTCGCCGTTTGCTTTTCGATACCGGAGACGATATCGACGACCTGATGCTGCTTTGCGAAGCCGACATCACGAGCAAGAATCCCGAAAAGGTACGCCGTTTTTTGCATAACTTTCAGCTTGTACGCGAGAAACTTGTACAGATAGAAGAGAAAGATCGCCTGCGCAATTTTCAGCCGCCCGTCAGCGGCGAGGAAATCATGGATACATTCGGATTGTCGCCTTCGCGACCCGTAGGGATCATCAAGGAGGCGATCAAAAACGCGATTCTGGATGGCGTGATTCCCAACGACCGCGCTGCCGCGCTGCAATTCATGCACCACAAGGCTGCCGAAATGAACCTCATTTCACTCGAACAGACTTTGCATGACGGCCAATGAACGGATCTCGGGAAAGTCGGGTATGTGAATACGATAGTATTCCAGTATACGCCCGATAATGCGCTGACGCTCTTCGCGCGAGAAACCATAAAGCGCCATGTTCGCATAGTTCATCCGCAGCAGCCGCGAGAAAACGACACTCTCCTCGCGATCGAGATAATGACCGTGTTCCGGAGGAATTGTGGTGAACACACCGTTGAGCATGTCGAAATAACCACCCGGCCTGTATGACGAGATGTTCGGATAAACGCCGAGGTAACGCACAAACTGAATGAGGAATACAAGGTGAAAATTGGCCACGCCTTCGTCCGTTTCCTCCAGCCACTGCACGGAATTATGCAGATAGTCAAATAATTGCGCATCAGATTCGTGAGCGCGTACCGTACGAAACAGTACTTCGGACAGAAACAGGGCGATACAATTTTTTACAGGATGCGCCGGGATCTTGTTCAGCGGCATGCAGATTCGCGCCTCGCGTATGCGCTGCATTTCCCGCGTACGCTGATGCTCGACTTCCATTTCGATTATGGACAGCGGCATAAACAGCGCATGCGACAGACGGCTTTTCCGTCCCCGCTGCCGCGCAATCAGATATGACGCACGTCCAAAGGATTCCGTATAAATATGTACAATGTCATATTTATCATTATAATGTATGGAATGCAGCACGATGCCCCGCGTCTTGCTCAACATAAAAGGACGATTCAAAAATTTCCGGTCATGCCCAGGCACATCACCCTGAAATTTTAATCATTACATTTCAAATTATTTCCTTCAATGATTCCTCGAGCCGGTCAAGGTCGTCGTCCGTCGTATCCCACGAGGTGACGAAACGGATTTCGCAGGCGGCTTCGTTCCAGTAGTAGAAGAAATACTTCTCTTCCAGTTTTTTTGCAGCTTCGGGCGGCATGGTGAAAAACAGTTGGTTGGTTTCCGGTTTCTGCGTCAGGCGGATTTGCGGGAATTGCAGCAGGATGTCGACGAGCTTTGCCGCCATTCGATTGGCATGACGGGCGTTATGCCACCAAAGTTCGTGTTCCAGATAAGGCACAAACTGGGCGGATAGATAACGCATCTTCGAGGCAAGCTGTGCGGACTGTTTTCTGAAATAGGCCAGATGCGCCGCTATTTCGGGGCGGAATGCGACGACGGCTTCGCCGGCCATCATCCCGTTCTTCGTCCCTCCGAAACTGAGAATGTCGACGCCGGCATCTACCGTCAGCTGTCTTATCGAACAGTCGAGGCTCGCACAGGCATTTGCCAGCCGCGCCCCGTCCATATGCAGGTACATGTCGTGCGGATGAAGCAGGTCGGCGATGGCTTTCACTTCGTCGACGGTATAAATCGTACCCAGTTCGGTCGCCTGCGAAATATATACCGCTTTCGGACAAGCATGATGACACACGCCGAAATGCTGCAGATGAGGCCGGATAAGATCGGGCGTCAGTTTGCCGTCGGAAGTCGGCACGGCGATTACCGTCGCACCGGTCATCCGTGCCGGAGCGCCGCATTCGTCCACGTAGATATGGGCTGTCTGCGCGCATACGATGCTGTTGAACGACCGCGTAACGGCCTGCAGGGCAACCGAGTTGGCTCCCGTCCCATTGAAAACGATAAACGGTTCGGCATTTGCGCCGAAAACGTCTTTCAACTTGCGCACGGCGGCTTCCGTCCAGGGGTCGTCACCGTAACCGGGCGTGTGGTCGCTGTTCGCTTCGATGATGGCATTCATTACCAAAGGATGTACGCCCGAATTGTTGTCGCTTGCAAAACTTCTCATTGTGTATTGTATTTCGTTGATTATTATTCTATAGGATCAAAAGGCAGCGCGACGTCTTTGCGGTAGCCCGTTCCGTTGAAGGTGGCGACGAGTTCGCCCTGCCCGTTCGTGACGCGCACTTCGCAATTCGACAGACGGCTGTGATTAAACACTTCACGCGCTTCGGCATACAAGTATCCCGACTTTTCGGATTTGAAAATCTGAATGGAAGAAGTGATGGAAAACGTCAATTTGGCATGGCTGTTCGTAGCGACGGCAAAGACGAGGTCGGCGAGCGTAAAGACGGCACCTCCCTGGCAGACCCCTCCTCCATTGAGATGCAGCGGCTTGATTTCCATTCGCGCCCGGGCATATCCATTCCCTGTCTCGAGCAGTTCGACACCTGCCGCTGCCGCAAAAGCGTCGTTCCTGAAAAAATCCCGAATCGTCAGAGTCCCCATTCAAATCCGTCTTTTGTATCCTTGACCGAAAAACCGTATGCAGCCAGTTCGTCGCGGATCTTGTCTGAGGTAGCCCAATCTTTATTTTGCTTCGCTTGCAGGCGGATGCGCAACAGCAGGTCGACCGCATTCCGATATGCTTCCTGTTTTTTTTCGTCGCCGGTATCGGCCTGTTTCAGTCCGAGGATGTTTTCGACAAAAAGGGCAAATGCCGTCTTGAGTTCGTCGAGGTCTTCGGCCGAAAGGGTTGCCTTGCCGTCAGCTACCGTGTTGACGGCTTTGCTTGCCTCGAAGAGATGCGAGATGACGACCGGCGTGTTCAGGTCGTCGCACATCGCTTCTTCGCATCGCACGCGCAGTCCCTGCACATTGACCGATGAAGCGGCGGCGGGCGCCAGTTTCTGCAACCGTGCGTACGTTTCGAGCAGGCGTTCCAGTCCTTTTTCGGAAGCCTGCAATGCTTCGTTACTGAAATCGAGCGTGCTGCGGTAGTGTGCCTGGAGGATGAAGAAACGAATCGTCATCGGGGCATACGCCTGCGTGAGCATCGGATGCTTGCCGGTAAAAAATTCTTCCAGCGAAATGGCGTTTCCCAATGATTTACCCATCTTCTGTCCGTTAACGGTTATCATGTTGTTATGCATCCAGTAGCGGACGCTGTCGTTGCCCTGCGACGCTACGGCCTGGGCAATCTCACATTCGTGGTGCGGAAATATCAAATCCATTCCTCCGCCGTGGATGTCAAACTGTTCGCCCAAATATTTCCGTCCCATCGCCGTACATTCGCAATGCCAGCCGGGAAATCCGGCGCCCCAGGGTGAAGGCCAGCGCATGATATGTTCGGGCTGTGCTTTTTTCCAGAGGGCAAAATCAACGGAGTTACGTTTTTCTTCCTGTCCGTCAAGGTCGCGCGTCGTATTGATCAGTTCGTCGATATTTCTGTTCGAGAGGATTCCGTAGCGATGCGTCCGGTTGTATTCGACCACGTCGAAATAGACCGAGCCGTTGCTTTCGTAGGCGTATCCATTGTCGAGGATCTGCTTCACGAGCGCGATTTGCTCAATGATATGTCCCGAAGCATGCGGTTCGATGCTCGGCGACAATACGTTCAGCGACCGCATTGCATCCTGATAGCGAATGAGATAATACTGTACAATTTCCATCGGTTCTACCTGTTCGAGCCGCGCTTTTTTTGCAATCTTGTCTTCGCCGCTGTCGGCATCGTGTTCCAGATGTCCTACGTCCGTGATATTGCGCACATAACGTACTTTGAAACCTGCATGCCGGAGGTAGCGGAAGAGCACGTCGAAGGTAACGGCCGAGCGTGCGTGTCCCATGTGCGGATCGCCGTACACCGTCGGGCCGCAGACATACATCCCTACATGTGGGGCGTGCAACGGCGTAAAGATCTCTTTCTGCCGCGTCAACGTATTGTATATATGCAAATTATAAAGCTGTCCCATAATTTTTTATTCTATTTTACTGCGAGATGGCAAAGATAAGAAATTTTTTTTATACTTTTGTGCCCGAAAGATCGTTGAACTGTTAGCTCAGTTGGTTCAGAGCGCCGCCTTGACAGGGCGGAGGTCGCCGGTTCGACCCCGGCACAGTTCACATTCCCGCGTTCAGAGCGGCAGAAACACGCTGAAAACGCCGTCTTTATTATCTATTCTTATCTTTTTGTTCATGAGCAGTTCGAAACGGTCGGCCAGATTGATTAGTCCCAGGCCGTTGCGGTCCGTATTTTCGAGTTTGTGATGCACCGGATTCGAAATCACCAGTTCGTCTCCCTCGTTGATCCATACGGATACGGTCATCATATTTTCACTATCTATAATATTGTGTTTGACAATATTACCAATCAGCGGCAGTAGCGAGAGGACAGGTATCAGCCGGGATTTCTTCGATTCGGGGATACGGATGTCGAAACACAGATTGTCGGCATAACGTATTTCCTGCAGATAGCGGAACGACTCGAGGAAATCGAGTTCTTCGCGCAGTTCGACCAGCCCTTTCTTGTCGCTTTGCAGGCTGTACCGGAACACGTCCGAGAGTTTGTTTATGTATTCGAGCGTTTGCTCTTTTTTGTTGCATCGCACAAGCGCGGACAAACTGTTCAGCGTATTAAAGAAAAAGTGCGGATTGATTTGGTTGGCAAGCGCTTCGCAGCGACTCTGCAGGTTTTCGGTTTTCAGCTGTTCGATTTCCATTTCCCGCTCGCGCCGCTCGGCGTACAGGGCAATCACGTAGCCCGTGAACGCGCAAATCAAAAACGTCACCACAAACTGAAAAAGAAGCAATCCCGTAAAACAGTCGACATGCTTGCTTATCAGCAGCGAAATCATCACGTACACGCCGTAGGCAATGGCCGTAATAAAAGCCGTCTTGAGCAGACGGTTCGGGAAGAATTGCGTCATTCGTTCCCGCATGTTTACCGCCAGCAACGTCCATGTGAGCAGACAAAAAAACAGATAGCGGTAAATAAAAAAAGAAACATGCTCGATTGTCTCGCTTCTTGTCGATATACGTGACAATTCAGCATGCAAATCGATAATTTTCGGATAGATAATGAATGCTCCGGCCATTAAACTGATTATTATCAATATTTTGTCGGAATCAAGTCTGTCAAGCCATTTTTTTATCATACGTTTTTTCATAAATCTCTACAAAAGTACGGAAAATCCTCCTTATTCAACCAGGAAAATCTATATTTTGACAGGCTTTTTTTCGCGATGAATGCGCTCTTTTCGTTTTTATGAATAAAAATCACATAAGATTTATTTTTTTGACTATATTTGTATGAACGAAATATAAGAGAGTGGATATATGAACGTGCTAATTGTTGAAGATGAAACGGCTGCTTACGAGAATCTGAAAAGCATTATTTCGGAGGTCGATCCTACGGTGGAGTTTTCAGGTCATACGGAAAGTGTAATCCAGACTGTCAGGTGGTTAAGCAACCATCCGGCGCCGGATTTGATTTTTATGGACATCCATCTTTCCGACGGCTCGGCGTTCAATATTTTCGGTGCAATCACGGTCGATACGCCGGTAGTGTTTACAACCGCATACGATGAGCATGCCATCGAAGCATTCAAGGTGAACAGCATCGACTATCTGCTTAAGCCGATAGAATTGAACGAGATAAGACGCGCATTGGATAAATATCGCAAATTGACAAATTCGCTTTTCCACGATCGTTTCAAGAATCTTTCGCGCCTGATTCTTTCGGATAAATATTCCGACAAACTGTTGATCCCGTCTAACAACGAACTGATTCCCATTAACGTAAACCAGATTTCCTATTTCTACAGCAGCGGCGGCAATACGTGCGTGGCGCTGAAAGACCATTCCAAATTCCATTATACCAAGACGCTGGACAGTATTTTCGATTTGCTCAGCCCATCCATGTTTTTCCGGGCAAACAAGCAGTTCATTATTTCGAAAGACAGCGTGCGAAATATCACGATCTGGTTCGACAACCGCCTGCTCATCACGCTGGACGTCGATGTCCCCGAACGGATTTACATCAGCAAGAACAAAGCGTCGCATTTCAAGAAATGGTTGACGACGGGATGAGATTCGGGCAGGCTGTTCCGAAAAAAGTCGTACCTTGCCGCCGCAAATAAACGGTCACATGAAAAAGATAATCAACCCCTGGACGGAGATAGACGGGTACTTGTGTTTTGCCTGCTCGCCGGCGAATCCGTCGGGGCTTCACATGGCGTTTTACGAGGATGGCGACGACATCGTTTCGTTTTGGAAACCAATCGGTTACCAGTAAGGCTGGATCAAGACGCTGCACGGCGGCATACAATGCACGCTGATGGACGAAACGGCTGCATGGGCCATTTTGCGGAAACTGCAGACGACGGGCGTCACGTCGAAGATGGAAGTGAAATTCACCCGAAATATTTCGACCGACGACCCGCAACTGACCATTCGCGCCCGCATCATGGAGCGGAAGCGAAACGCCGTCTTCGTCGAAACGGAGATATACAACGGTAACGGAGAGGTATGTACGCGTGCCACGATCATTTATTTCGTGGTTTCGCCCGAGGAAGCGCAGGCACGGTTTCGATTTACGGGATGCCGTGTGGAGGGAGAATGATTAATCATTCACGGCTCCGTCTGCATCTTTTCCCTGTCCTTTTCATCATCTGCATACTTCCTGCCGAACATATTTACATCTTCTTTCTCGCCGGCAATCCACAGCACGTCGTCTTTCGCGATTCGCAGATCGGCAGTGAAGTTGGTGATGGAATGCCCGTTGCGGTCGATTCCGATGATCATGCATTCGGCGCGTTCGCGCGTGTTCAGTTCGCGGACGGTTTTGCCTTCGAACGGCGAGCGGGCTTCGACGATGTAGTTGGACAACACGATGTGGTGAATCGCTTCGTCGTCCGCTTCATTCATTTTGTCGTATTTCGCAACGCGACTCAGGCAGGTTTGTATTTCTTCGTCCGAACCGACTACGACAAGTTTGTCGAACGGATACAGGCATACGTTGCCGTCGGGGATATTGATTTTTTTCGGACCGCGAATGATGGAAACTACATTCACTCCCGATATTTGTTTGAAATTAAGTTCTTTGAGTGTTTTGCCGACACTCGGCGAAGTCTGGGACACGACAATCTCTTCCACATGTATATCTTTGTCTAAAAGGTCTTTGACCGTCTCTTTCCGAACCGTCGTCATCTGTTCTTCCAGGCGTTCTTTCCTGTTCAGGTTTTCGAAGAATACCCGTTCCATGCGTCGCGACTGTTTTTTGACGGCTTGCGACCAGATGATTAGCGCCACAATCAGCATGGAAGCGACGAAAAGCACGGCCGTCGCATTGGGAAACAGCGGCACAAGCACTGCCAGCACAAACACAATACAGATGAGGTATCGGGCGGCTATCAGCATCAGAAGTCCCGTGCGGTTGAGCCGGTTGTCGGCCCACAATTTTTTGAACTCGCGCGACTTGTTCTTGCGCACGGCCATGGCGCGCAGAAACGGTGCAATGGTCAGAATCGTCACCGCGGCCACAATCAGTCGCCCCCAAAACGAAGGGATTTCGCTCAACACCCACGGACGGAAAAACTGACTGGAGATGAATATGACAGACAGACTGATAAGCGAATATATTCCCACAACGCGTCCTACCTTTTTCAGCAGCGAGTTCCAGTCGGATTTGCGGTTGACGGTCGTTTCGTAGCCATCCGACGAATAGCCTTTCAGCAGACGTTCCCATTTCGCCGGGATCCGTTTCTCGAGCATCGAATAGACCGGCGTGGAGGCCTTGATAAAGTATGGCGTACCGAACGTGGTGAGGGTCGACACCGCCACGATAACCGGATAAAGGAAGTTGTCGATCACACCGAGCGTGACTCCCAGCGTGGCGATAATAAACGAAAACTCTCCGATCTGCGCCAGGCAGAATCCCGACTGTACGGCTACTTTCAGGCTCTGCCCCGATACGGACACGCCGAGCGTAGCAAAAAACATACGTCCGAAAACAACGATACAGCTTATTATCAATATAGTACCAATATGATCGACAATGATTTCCGGGTCGATCATCATTCCTACCGACACGAAGAAGATGGCACCGAACAGGTTTTTCAACGGCTCGACAAGATGTTCGATACGTTTCATCTCGACCGTTTCGGCCAAAATAGAACCCATCACAAAGGCGCCGAGCGCCGACGAAAATCCGGCCGACGAGGCAAACAGTACCATGCCCAAACATAATCCGATGACTACCACCAGCAGCGTTTCGTTGTTGAGATACTGCTGAAAACGTTTCAGCAGCGTCGGAATCAGATAGATGCCGACAACGAACCATATCAACAGAAAAAGGCCCAGTATCATGATGTTACGCACGAGTTCCATTCCCTCGAACCGCTGGCTGACGGCGAAGGTCGACAGCAATACCATCATCACGATGGCCACAAGGTCTTCTACAATCAGCATGGCAAACACGATGCCGGCGAACTTCTGTTTCTGCATCCCGGTATCCGTCAGCGTTTTGATAATGATGGTGGTGGACGACATCGAGATCATGCAGCCGAGGAAAATGCTGTTCATGTCCGACCATCCCATAAGCTGGCCTGCGATATAACCGATGGCAATCATTGACCCCAGCGCAAAGACGGATGCGATGGATGCCGTGCCGCCCACACTTATCAGCTTCTTGAAACTGAATTCAAGCCCCAATGCAAACAACAGGAAAATAACGCCGATTTCGGCCCAGATGGAGATATTGGCAGAGTCGGTGACGGACGGGAAAAACACATAATAAGGTCCGGCCAGAAAGCCGGCCACGATGTAACCCAGCACGACGGGCTGTTTCAGCCATTTAAACACAATCGTCACCACGCCCGCCGTAATCAGTATCAGCGCCAGGTCGTGAATAAGAGGTGGTAAATGTCCCATATCCTGTTATTTGAATGATTAATAAATGAATGATATAAGGTGTTTGCCGGAAGGAATATCCTGCACTATTCCGTATCGCCGTCAATCCCCATCACGTCCGTCACTTCGATTTCGAATGTCAGCACGGAATTTCCGGGGATTTGATTGGAACCGTTTTGCCCGTAGGCGAGTTGCGAAGGAATCCATACTTCCCATTTGTCGCCTTTCACCATATATTGAAGTGTAATTGTCCAGCCTTCAATCGGAAAGGAGGGACTGTAGTATCCGGTATACGTATCATACGTGGATCCCGCCTGACTTACCGCAAAAGTTGCCGGCTCGCCGTCGTCGAAAAGTTTCTGGTCAAAAACTTTTCCTTTCGTAATGTTCAAATCCTGGTTGGTCACCACGAACCATCCCTTGTAGTAAACCCTGACACGGCTGGTGTAATAAATCGGCTTTTTACCGTCGCCTTTTTGGAGTATGCGGTAGTAGAGACTGCCGTTATTGCCGGGCGATTTGAGTTCGGTATATTCGGGATTTCGGGCAATGTCGTTCAAAGCCTGTTCGTTCGCTGTTTTCCATACATTGAGAATCTCGTCGTCGTTGCTGTCGTCGCACGAAGCGATGAGGAAGACCGTCAGCAATCCTCCCATCCACAAAGCCAGGCTCGTTCTTGCAGGAGCGTGGCGGCATACGTTTTTTCCGTTTTCGGATTTCGAATAATTATTCATGTTACATATCTTTATTTACACGTTTTACAATCATGCTTGCGATGCAGCTCCGTCACTTTGCGATTGCAGTTTGTACAACAGGCTGCTCATGCTCACTTTTTCGGCGATGATGCCGTGCAGACGGTCGATCGGTACGCGTTCCTGCCGCATCGTGTCGCGGTAGCGGATGGTGACGGCGCCGTCGTCGAGCGTCTGATGGTCGACGGTGATGCAGTATGGCGTCCCGATGGCATCCTGCCGGCGATAGCGCTTGCCGATGGAATCTTTTTCGTCGTACTGGCAGCGAAAGTCGAAACGCAGCAGATGCAGGATTTCGGTTGCCTTTTCGGGCAGGCCGTCCTTGCGCACCAGCGGCAGTACGGCGAGTTTGACCGGCGCCAGTACGTCGGGCAATTTCAGTACGACGCGCGTTTCACCGCCTTCGAGCGTATCCTCGCAATAGGCGCCTGCCAGCAGGCTGAGGAACATCCGGTCGACGCCGATGGACGTCTCGATGACGTAGGGTGTGTAGCTCGCGTTCAGTTCGGGGTCGAAGTATTGTATCTTCTTGCCGGAATATTTTTCGTGCTGGCTCAGGTCGAAGTCGGTACGGCTGTGAATGCCTTCGACTTCCTTAAATCCGAAAGGCATCTCAAATTCGATATCGGTTGCAGCATTGGCATAATGCGCCAGTTTGTCGTGGTCGTGAAAACGGTATTTTGCGTCGCCCATACCCAGCGCCTGGTGCCATTTCATGCGGAAATTTTTCCAGCGGGCAAACCATTCGAGTTCTTCGCCCGGGCGAACGAAAAACTGCATCTCCATCTGTTCAAATTCGCGCATGCGGAAGACGAACTGCCGGGCGACAATCTCGTTGCGGAAAGCCTTCCCGACCTGCGCAATGCCGAAGGGAATCTTCATCCGTCCCGTTTTCTGTACATTCAGAAAATTGACAAAGATGCCCTGTGCCGTTTCGGGACGCAGATAGACCTTCATCGCACCGTCGGCCGTCGAACCCATCTCGGTGGCAAACATGAGGTTGAACTGGCGTACTTCCGTCCAGTTGCGCGTGCCGGAAACGGGGCAGACGATTTCGCAGTCGACGATCAGTTGTCGCAGCGCCTCGAAGTCGGAATCATTCAGCGCTTTGGCAAAACGGGCATGCACTTCGTCGCGCCGCGTCTGCTGTTCGAGCACGCGCACATTGGTCGTGCGGAACTGCTGTTCGTCGAACGCATCGCCGAAGCGGCGGGCTGCCTTTTCGACCTCTTTCTGAATTTTCTCGTCCATCTTCGCCAGATGATCTTCGATCAGCACGTCGGCGCGGTAGCGTTTCTTGCTGTCGCGATTGTCGATGAGCGGATCGTTGAAGGCGTCGACATGCCCCGATGCTTTCCAGACCGTGGGGTGCATGAAGATGGCGGCGTCGATGCCGACGATATTGTCGTGGAGCAGCGTCATGCTGTCCCACCAGTATTTTTTGATGTTGTTTTTCAGTTCCACGCCGTTCTGACCGTAGTCGTACACCGCGCCCAACCCGTCGTAAATCTCGGACGAGGGAAATACAAACCCATATTCCTTGCTATGGGAGATTATTTTTTTGAATACATCCTCTTGATTCATCAGATTCTTTTATTTTAATGGGGCAAAGGTACGAAAAAAAACACGATCGATGGCGAAAAATGAAGGGCCTTTCATATAGTCGACATGCAATCGCTTCATTTTTAGCAGGGATGTGATTTTATATCGCCATTCCATTCAGTCAGGCAAAACATATCGTCGGCAATCTCTCCGTCAAAATGTCAGTTGTCCCGTCAGAGTTTTTTTGCCATTGCGAAATAATGTCAGTCTTGTTTCCTGCAGAATTTTTTGGCACGGATTTCGCTATATATGGTGTGTGATTTTCAAATCAAATATTGATTCATTAAATAATAACAAATTAAATTGATAAAAAGATGAACATTAAACCATTGGCAGATAGAGTGCTGGTAAAACCGGCCACTGCGGAAGAGAAAACATCGGGAGGGATCATCATTCCCGATTCGGCTAAAGAAAAGCCGCTGAAAGGAGAAGTTGTTGCTACAGGAAACGGTACCAAAGACGAAGAGATGGTCGTGAAAAGCGGCGACAAAGTGCTTTACGGCAAATATGCCGGCACCGAAATCGAATGGGATGGCGAAACATACCTGATCATGCGTCAATCCGACATTCTGGCGATTATTTAATTCATTAATTCCAAACAAAATTAAAAATGTGAGTAACTATGGCAAAAGAAATTAAATTCAACATGGAAGCCCGCAACCTGTTGAAAAAAGGTGTGGACGAACTGGCGGATGCCGTCAAGGTGACATTAGGCCCGAAAGGTCGTAACGTGATTATTGAAAAGAAATTCGGTGCACCGCAGATCACCAAAGACGGTGTGACGGTCGCCAAGGAAATCGAACTGTCCTGCCCGTACGAAAATATGGGCGCCCAGCTGGTCAGGGAAGTAGCATCGAAGACGAACGATCATGCCGGCGACGGAACGACGACCGCCACCGTACTGGCACAGTCCATCATCGGCGTAGGTCTGAAAAACGTGACCGCCGGCGCCAACCCGATGGACCTCAAGCGCGGCATCGACAAGGCCGTGGTTAAAGTGGTAGAAAGCCTTGCCGAACAGGCCGAAGCCGTAGGCGACGATCTGGACAAAATCGAAAACGTAGCCAAAATATCCTCCAATGGCGACGAAAGCATCGGTAAACTGATCGCCGAAGCCATGCAGAAGGTGAAAAAAGAAGGCGTCATCACGGTCGAAGAAGCCAAGGGAACGGATACGACCGTAGACGTGGTAGAAGGCATGCAGTTCGACCGCGGTTACATCTCCGCCTATTTCGTGACCGATACGGAAAAGATGGAAGCCCAGTTCGAAAAACCGAACGTGCTGATTTACGAAAAGAAAATATCCGTACTGAAGGAACTGCTCCCGATTCTGGAACAGGCCGTACAGTCGGGTCGTCCGCTACTTATCATCGCCGAAGATATCGACAGCGAAGCGCTCGCCACACTGGTAGTGAACCGTCTGCGCGCCGGTCTGAAGATTTGTGCCGTCAAGGCGCCCGGTTTCGGCGACCGCCGCAAGGCCATGCTGGAAGACATCGCCGTCCTGACGGGCGGAACGGTCATCACCGATGAAAAAGGCATGAAACTCGAAGACGCAACGATGGACATGCTCGGCTCGGCCGAAAAAATCTCCGTCAACAAGGACAATACGACCATCGTGAACGGCGACGGCGACAAGAGCGCCATCCAGGCGCGTATCACCCAGATTAAGGCGCAGATCGAAACGACAACCTCCGACTACGACAAGGAAAAACTGCAGGAACGTCTGGCCAAACTGGCAGGCGGCGTGGCAGTGCTCTACGTCGGCGCTCCGTCGGAAGTGGAGATGAAGGAAAAGAAAGACCGCGTGAACGACGCTTTGAGCGCTACCCGCGCAGCCATTGAAGAAGGAACGGTGCCGGGCGGTGGCGTAGCTTATATCCGCGCCATCGACGTGCTGGAAGGTCTGAAAGGCGAAAACGAAGACGAAACGACCGGTATTGAAATCGTCAAACGCGCCATCGAAGAACCGCTTCGCCAGATCGTGGCCAACTGCGGTAAGGAAGGCGCCGTCATCGTACAGAAAGTGAAAGAAGGTAGCGACGATTACGGCTATAATGCCCACACCGACGTATACGAAAACCTCTGCAAGGCAGGCGTCATCGACCCGGCCAAGGTGGCACGCGTCGCGCTGGAAAATGCCGCATCCATTGCCGGCATGTTCCTGACAACCGAATGTGTTGTTGCCGAGAAAAAGGAAGAAACGCCCGCAGCCCCGATGAACCCGGGTATGGGTGGCGGCATGGGTGGCATGATGTAATCCGTAATTAATTTTTTTTCATAACAACGAGAAAAGAGCAGCCGGAAGGTTGCTCTTTTTTATTTTCCCGATCATCAAGATTATACTTTCTGCGGGGTAAAAGTCGAGCGATGAATAAATATGACGGATCAATATCCGGTGTGAAGTTATCAAATTTCAAATTATTGAAAAACCGGCGGTAAAGTTCCCCGAAAACCGCATGAGACGCCGGAATATCAAATTTACGGAAGGGGATTGAGGGAAGGGTTTGGTGCGGGGCCGTCTGTCTTTACGTCTGTCTCATTCGAACGACAGATAGGGTTCTATCTGCTGCCGGTCCTGTTCGGTAAACTCGCGCAGGAGCATGATGTCTTCCCAGCCGGTGAGGCGTTTTTTCTGTTTGCGGAGCCGTTCGATGGCGCGCGCCTGTCCGTAGCTGATGTGGGGATGCCGCCGAAGCGAATCTGCCGGAAGCGTGTTGACCGGCAGCCGTCTGATGAGCGACGTGTCGACCGTGAACCACGGTGCGAACGCGGCATACAGGTCTTCGTCGATGACATATACTTTGCTCAGCTGTTCGACGGAGTAGAAACCGCCCAGCAGGTCACGATACCGGACAATGTGGCGTGCATAAAAAGGCCCGATCCCCGGCACTTTCTGCAGCGTGAACGAATCTGCAGCGTTCAGTTCGATGACGGTGCCGGCCTCGATTTTCTCCGTTCGCTTGTAAGTCGGCTGCCTGGTCGACGTGAGGCGTTTTGCTCTTTCGGATATGGATTCACGCGGTTGCTTCGTACGGGGAGTATACGGAATCGGCCTTGCCTTGGGCGGCGGCTGTGGCGAGGCGACAGTATCCGTCCGGACGCTGTCCGGCGGCGCGACGGCAGTCACACTTTTTTCCCCGAACGGCGCATCCCTCAGGAAAAGGATGATACCCGCCAAGGCAATCAGGCTGAGCAGCAGAATGAGTGCCCTGCGCTCTCCTTTTGAGAAGTATAAGAAATCTCGCCACGCCATGTTTCATTCGTTTATCGATTTCCATGAATGAACTTGTCCGGCGGACAGTCCGGGCTGAATCGTCCTTTTTTCGTGGTGTCCCACGGAACCTTCGTGGTGTCCCACGGAACTTTCGTGGTGTCCCACGGAACCCTCGCGGTGTAGCCCGCGACTTCCGCGCTAAAGCCCGAATATATCTGATTGTCAGTCGAAATGTTCATAGTTCATCGTTCAAAGTTTATCGTTCATCATTCATCGTTCCGGGTCGAAGCGTTCCGACGCGCGATGATTATTGTTTTACAAAGTTATGCACAGTTTTTTTTCACGGCAAAATATTTTTTCATTTTTTTTCGTTCGCATGCGATTTTATGGTCAATTTTTTTTGCGAGGAACTGTTTTCCTTAGCCATCCTTTCGCATTAATTCTCTCAAAAAGGAAAAATTAAATGCTAATAATGCCTGATTTAACATTTGAGGCTCTAATGGACATTTTGGGATAAATCTCTTTTACGGGACAGGAAAACAGCGCTTCACCATCTGCCGCCGGCGACGGGTAGACAGTGAAGGGTAAAGCCATTCAATACCTAAACCTCATTGTTCCCATGAAGGATCTCTTCGATCCGCTCCCGGTCCAGACCGGTAATGAGCTGAATTTGCTCCAGCGGAATTCCGTTGCGACTGCAGGAAATTACGACTTCCGCTTTGCCTTTCTCCCGGCCAACCGCTTCGCCTTTTGCCATACCGATCGATTCACCTTCCTCACGACCTTTCTCACGGCCGATCGCTTCACCTTTCTCCCAGCCGATCGCCTCGCCTTCTGCCCGACCCTCCGCTTTACCTTCCTCCCATCCTTCCGCTTTGCCTTCCTCCCATCCCTTAGCCAGGGCATCGACGTAGAATGTGCGTTCGACGCGGATCGCGTCCAGGTATTTTTCATACGTTTCGAGCTGCGACTTTGTATATGAATTGCGCTCCAGATAACGTACCGCGTCGCACGTCACTTCGTTGTCCAGCAGTTCCTGAGGCACCCGCTCCGAGGCGTTTTCGATTTGCGTCAGAAACGTCAGCCAGAGATCGTACAGCCTGCCGTCCGCGCGGCTGGACGGGCGGAACTTGGGAAGCTCGATGAACACCAGCTCAAGGCCCTCGATCTGCTTTTCCACATCCGCGATGTTGACGATCCGGTAGTCGTGGTAGTACACCGATTCGTCGGGGTCGAAGCGCTCGTTTACGAAGTTCAGGGCGTATACCGGCTG
>JAIRYD010000171.1 GCA_031267935.1 Tannerella sp. | reverse complement strand
CTGCTCTTTCATTTGTGCATGAATGTGACGGCCGTCTTTTCCGCCGGGGCGTACAATACGATCTGTGCGCTGCTGGGTGCGAACTGGTATGCCGTCGCGGCGACGATCGTCCTGGGCGCGATTGTGGCCCTTCATTTCGTGTATGCATTCATGCTGACGCTACAGAACCGCAAGGCGCGCGGCAACGACCGGTATGCGGTCAGTAAGCGTCCGGCGGGGGTAAGCTGGGCTTCGCAGAACATGTTCGTCCTGGGACTGATCGTCGTCGGGTTTCTGCTGCTGCATTTCAGCCAGTTCTGGTACAGGATGATGTTTGCCGAACTGGCGGGACATCACGAGGTTGCGCCCTGGGGTTCGGAAATACTCCTTTCTCCGCAGGACGGCGCGGCTTTCATCCGGTTCTATTTTAGCCAGACATGGATCGTGGCGGCCTATCTGATCTGGTATGCGGCATTGTGGTTCCATCTGACGCACGGCCTGTGGAGCGCCATCCAGACCATCGGGTGGAGCAACGGCGTGTGGCTCAACCGGTGGAAATGGTTTGCCAATATCCTGGCGACGCTGATCTTCCTCGGATTCGCCTTCGTCACCCTCTTTTTCTACGCGAAAAGCTTCTGCGGCGATGCCGTTTGTCATTAATCATCATCTTTAATTGAAAATCAGTATGACTCAGATAAATTCCAAAACACCACAAGGCCCGCTGGCCGAGAAGTGGAAAAATTACAAGGATCATCAGAAACTGGTGAATCCCGCGAACAAGCGCCGTCTGGACATCATCGTCGTCGGGACGGGACTGGCCGGGGCTTCGGCCGCCGCATCGCTGGCCGAGATGGGCTTCAACGTGCTCAACTTCTGCATCCAGGACTCGCCGCGCAGGGCACATTCCATCGCCGCGCAGGGCGGTATCAATGCGGCCAAGAACTATCAGAACGACGGCGACTCGGTCTACCGCCTGTTCTACGACACCATCAAGGGCGGCGACTATCGCGCCCGCGAAGCCAACGTCTACCGCCTGGCCGAAGTGTCGAACGCCATCATCGACCAGTGCGTGGCGCAGGGGGTGCCTTTCGCCCGCGAATATGGCGGACTGCTCGACAACCGCTCGTTTGGCGGCGCACAGGTTTCGCGTACGTTCTACGCGCGCGGACAGACGGGACAGCAACTGCTGCTGGGCGCCTACTCGGCGCTGAGCCGCCAGATCGGACTGGGAAAGGTGAAGATGTATAACCGCCACGAGATGCTGGACGTCGTGCTCGTCGACGGCCGCGCACACGGCATCATCACCCGCAACCTGGTATCCGGACAGATCGAACGCCATGCGGCACACGCCGTCGTCGTGGCCACGGGAGGATACGTCAACACGTTTTTTCTCTCTACCAATGCGATGGCCTCCAACGGCTCGGCCGCATGGCAGTGCTACAGGAAAGGCGCCGGTATCGCCAATCCCTGTTACGTGCAGATCCATCCGACCTGCATCCCGGTGCACGGCGAGTTTCAGTCCAAGCTCACGCTGATGTCCGAATCGCTGCGCAACGACGGCCGCATCTGGGTGCCCAAAAGGAAGGAAGACGCCGGGGCCATCCGTGCCGGCAAACTCAAACCGACGCAGATCGCCGAGGAAAACCGCGACTATTACCTCGAACGCCGCTATCCGGCTTTCGGCAATCTGGTGCCGCGCGACGTGGCTTCGCGCGCCGCCAAGGAACGTTGCGACGCGGGCTACGGCGTGGGTTCGGGGCAGGCCGTCTACCTCGATTTTTCCGACGCCATCAGCCGCCTGGGACGCAAGGTCGTCGAACAGCGCTACGGCAACCTCTTCCAGATGTATGAAAAGATCGTCGACGACAATCCCTACGAAACGCCGATGATGATCTTCCCCGCGCTGCACTATTCGATGGGCGGATTGTGGGTGGACTACGAGTTGATGACGACCGTGCCCGGCCTGTTTGCCATCGGCGAGGCGAACTTTTCCGACCACGGCGCCAACCGCCTGGGCGCTTCGGCGCTGATGCAGGGACTGGCCGACGGATACTTCGTCCTGCCGTATACGATACAGAACTATCTGGCCGACCAGATACAGGTGCCGCGCTTCAAGACCGACGCGCCCGAATTTGTCGAGGCCGAGAAGCAGATCGGCGACCGCATCGCGCGCCTGATGAGCATCGGCGGACAGCGCTCGGTCGACAGTCTTCACAAGGAACTGGGACACATCATGTGGGAATACGTCGGCATGGCGCGCAACGCGGAAGGGCTGAAGACCGCGATCGCGAAAATCAAAACGCTGAAGAAAGAGTTTTGGAGCAATGTCCGCATACCGGGCAAGGCGGACGACCTGAACGTCGAACTCGACAAGGCGCTGCGCCTGGCCGACTTTATCGAACTGGGCGAGCTGATGGCGCGCGACGGCCTGGACCGCGCCGAATCCTGCGGCGGACATTTCCGCGAAGAACACCAGACGGAAGAGGGAGAAGCCAAACGGCACGACGATACTTTTTCGTACGTATCCTGCTGGCAGTATCAGGGCGACGACAGGGACCCGGTGATGTGGAAAGAGGCGCTCGACTACGAATTTGTCGTGCGTCAGCAACGGAATTACAAGAACTAAAAAAACGAACGACAATGGACAAGAATATAGATATTACGTTAAAAGTATGGCGTCAGCGAGGCCCGAAGGAGAAGGGCGCTTTCGAGACGCATCAGTTGAAGGGCATTTCGCAGGGCAGTTCCTTTCTCGAGATGCTGGACGTGCTCAACGAGCAGCTGATCCACGAAGGCAGGGAGCCTGTGTTTTTTGACCACGACTGCCGCGAAGGCATCTGCGGGATGTGTTCTCTCTACATCGACGGGCACCCGCACGGGCCGGATACGGAAATCACGACCTGCCAGTTGCACATGCGCAAGTTCGAAGACGGCGCCACGATCACGGTCGAGCCGTGGCGTTCGGCCGGCTTCCCGGTGATCCGCGATCTGACGGTCGACCGTCAGGCGTACGACAAGATCATGCAGTCCGGCGGCTTCGTGTCGGTAAACACCGGCGGCGTGCCCGATGCCAATGCCATCCCCATCCCCAAAGAAAAGGCGGACCTGGCCATGGACGCCGCCGCCTGCATCGGCTGCGGCGCCTGCGCGGCGGCCTGCAAGAACGGTTCGGCGATGCTCTTCGTCTCGGCCAAGGTAAGTCAGCTGGCGCTGCTGCCCCAGGGACGCGTCGAAGCCGCGCGCCGCGCCAAAGCCATGGTCGCCACGATGGACGAGCTGGGCTTCGGCAACTGCACCAACACCCGCGCCTGCGAAGCGGAATGTCCGAAAGCGATCTCGGTCACGAACATCGCCCGCCTCAACCGCGAATTTCTCGCAGCCAGGCTGCAGGACTGACACGCACGCAGCACACAACCCGAAACGGCAAGCCGGCAACACCATGCGGCTTGCCGTTTTTCTCTGCATCCGACCGGCGTTCCGGACAATCCGCCCGCAAAAAATACACGCACAAAAAAAAATCCGGTCACGCATCACCCGAAAAAAAGTCTTACCTTTACAGCATGATTCGGAATCGAATCCGAACGGAAAAACACATTTATACTGTGCGCGGCATGGTTTTGTGAACGATGAACTACGAACGATGAACTATGAACGATGAACGATGAATCCGGTCATAGTTCGTCGTCAAACTCGCAATTTTAGACCGCGTGAAGTATATATAAACAGCGAAACATTATGAAAATGAAAACAGCGAGATTCAATGCGATTACAAAAATTTTACTCCTGCTCGGCCTGACGCTGTCCGGCGGCGGCGCCTTTTCGCAGATGCAAATCCGATCCGGACTGACGCTGTCCGGCGGCGAGAGCAAGTATTACGACTACATGCCTTTGATAAATTCGGACTACGTCCTGCTTCCGGACGGAGACGAGCGGTTTGATGCGGCAATCGGATATAAATTCCGGCTGTTGCCCGCCGGAAAACCCTTTTTTGTGGACCTTGACCTGCAGGCGGGCTACGTGCGGATGAAATATGTCCGGCATGACAGCTACCTCAGCAGCAGCGTCCCTGATCCCCGGACCGGTACGGCGCCGGCATGGGGAGATGTGACGGAGAACCGCTTCCGGATGTCATTCAACCCGACGTTCAACGGCCGGATCTACGACCGCTGGTATGCCGGGATTGGCGTCGAGCCTTCATACTGCATCATGTTCAAGCCCGGAGAAGCGTCGGAGCGCTTTTCGGCGTTCGACATGCCCCTCACGGCGCGTGCAGGATATGATTTCAAATACATGGACCTCTCCTTCAACTACAAATACGGCTTTCGCGACGTGATGGACGCGGCCTGCTTTTCGGG
>JAIRYD010000167.1 GCA_031267935.1 Tannerella sp. | reverse complement strand
GGTACGGGCCTGGTCGATTCCGATTTTGCAGACATCACCGCCACCATGTCCGGTATGCCGGTGAAGGCCGGATTCTCGCTTTCGGACAGGCAGTTTGTGCCGGAAGGCAACCTCGCTTTCCCGATGCGGAAAGCAACTGCCGCATCGGGAAGCATCGCGACGTTCGACGCCGTTGTCATTCCGGGCACGGGCGGTACGCGCCGCGTGACTTTCCACCTCAACGGCAACGAATACAACTGGACCGTCCCCACTGCGGACATCTTCCAGCCAGGCAAACGCTATACGTATGCCATTACGTTGAAAGTAAGCTGAGAAAACCTCTAAAAACCGACTTCTGCGTGACGCTTCGTCGCTAAAATGCACTTTTACGATTAGTAAACGCCGCTTTTAGCTCCTTGCAATCCTTGAATTCGGAGATTTTAGGGATTTCCTTGAGATTTTACAGGAAAGGATATATTTTGTCAGTTCCGTCGGTTTGTTCGTCGCCCCGACGCCACGCTTTTTTATATCGGAGGGTGCGTGAAAAACAGTGAAGAATGAACATGAAAAGAAGAATGAAAAATTAAGAATGCGGTTTTCCCGACTGTTTCGATTTCGCTGCGCAGTCGCAATTCGAAATCCGCGGTTCTTAATTTTTCATTCTTCACTTTTTCACGGGTTGTCAGTTAAATGACGGATAGCCCGGGTTCTGTGCGAGGTTCTGGTTTGTCTGCCATGCCGTTTGCGAGATGGGGTAGATCCGCAGGTGTTCGCTTGTGTTGCGCGGGCAGTTGGACGCCGACCAGTAGGCTTTTTCGAAATCGCCGAAGCGGATGTCGTCCTGTCGCGACCATGCTTCCCAGGCCAGTTCGAAACGTCGTTCCTGCTGTACTTTCGCCAGGTCCACGGTGGCATGGTTGTGGTCGGTATTGCCGTAGGCTCTTTCGCGGATGACGTTTATCAGTCGTGTTGCTTCGGCTGCGTCGCCACCCGAGCGGAGCAGGGCTTCGGCTTTAGTCAGGTAAATGTCGGCCAGGCGGAAGATATGGAAATGGTTGCCCATGGCGTTTGTCAGGCTGGTGGAGTAGGGCCATTTCTGGCAACGGGCGCCGGCTTCCTGCACGACGTCGGCCCACGGTCCGCCGTCGTATTCACGACCGGGGATGAGGCTCATGTCTACCGTATAGATCAGCGGGTCGTCATAGCCTGTCATCAGTATTTCGCCCGTTTCCAGGTTGCGGCGTTCACCGATGCGGAACGTGGTTTCGTAGCGCGGGTCTTCGGCGTCGAAAAGTTTCACGTAGTCGGGCTGTGCACAGACGCCGTTCCATGCGCTGTACTTGGATCCGTCCGAAAGATTGTCGGCATAGTGGAGCGTGCGCAGCATCAGCTGGTTCCGGTTTTGCGTATCGGATTCGCTGAAGCAAACCGTGAGTATGCCTTCGCGCGAGCGGTCACTGATGCCGAAGTTGGTTTTGTAGTTCGGTTCGAGCACGTATCCCATGGCGAGCACCCTGTCGCATGCGGCGATGCACTGCTGCCAGGCATTGCCCGATACGCTTACTTTCCATGCTTCGGCGTTCAGATACAGTTTGGCGAGGAGGAAGCATGCGGCGCCTTTGGTGAATTTGCCGTAGTTGTCGTATGTTCCGTCGGGGCACTGTTCGGCGATTTCGCTTACTTCCTGTACCAGCCAGTCGAATATTTCCTGACGCGGACGGTTGGCGGGCAGTTCCTTGTCCTGATAGTCGGTGACCAGCGGGATGTTGCCCCAGTTGTCCATCATTGCGTAGATCCAGAAGGCGCGTATGCCGCGCATGGAGGCGATGTTTTCGGTTTTCTGGGCGTCGGTCATGAAGGTCGAGTTTTTCAGTACGTCTATGGTGGCGTTACATGTGCCGAGGGCGGTGGATGCGGCGCTCCACGAGTCGCGTATGACCTGCGTCATGCCCGTCCACGTGTGCATGTACATTTCGCGATACTGCCCGCCGTCGTACCAGTCGCCGCCGATACGCGTGGGGCTTACCGCCATGGATCCTCCACATTCGGAGAGATACATGAAGTTGCTGGGCCAGTAGGTCTTCAGCGTGTTGTAAACCGTGCCCATCAGGGCTTTCACTTCTATTTCCGTACTGCCGAAGTCGTCTGCCGGCAGGCGGTCATACACGTTTTCGTCCAGATTTGTACACGACGGCATGAGGACAGCCGAAGTGATCGCTGTAAACAGTATTATTGTTATCTTTTTCATAGTCTGTTCATTTTTTTTAATAAAGTTAGAAAGTTAAATTGACGCCAAACGTAAACGAACGGGCTTTGGGGAAGTAGTTGCGCGCTTCGATACCGGGCGAGAGGCCGGCGTCGTCGTCGGTCGCATTGCCGCGGAAGAGTTCGACTTCGGGGTCCAGTCCGCTATAGCTGGTGAGCACAAACAGGTTTTGGGCAGCCACGTATATGCGCGCCCTGTTCAGCCAGTTTGTTTTCTGCGTATTGAATGTGTAGCCGATCGCCATGTTGTCGAGCCGTGCAAACGAGGCATCTTCGAGGAAGAACGAGCATACGCGGGAGTTTTCGGTAAACTTCAGGATGTTGTCGTTCATGATCGCATTGGCGCCGGCGACGTAGTTGTTGTTGCCGTATGCGGCTATGGGGTTGTTCAGCACCTTGTTGCCGATCGTGCCGCGGATGAAGAAGCTGGCATCCCAGTTCTTGTATCCGAACGTATTGTTCCATCCGAACGTCAGTTTGGGCTGAGCGCTGCCCACGTATGTGCGGTCGTCGTCCGTATACTGTCCGTCGCCGTTGATATCCTCGATGATGAACTTGCCGTTTTCGTCCAGTCCATTTACTTTCAGCATGAAGAACTGTCCTACGGGGCGTCCTTCTTCGATCACGTGGGAGGTGACGCCCGATGCGCCGCGAATCCACGGGTCGCCGGTGTAGATGCGGTCGGTCGTATAGACGTCGTTCGAGAGGCGGAGGATTTCGTTCCTGTTGTGCGCGAGATTGATCGAAGTGTTGTAGTTGAACGTTTTGCCGCGCACGACGTCGACGTTCAGCAGCAGTTCGATACCCGTGTTGAGCATGTCGCCCACGTTGGCATAGATGCGGTCGTAGACGAAGGTCGGTGTCGGTACCCTGTAGCGGTAGATCATGTCCGTCGTCCGCTTGTCGTACCATTCGACGGTTCCACCCACGCGTCCGTTGAAGAGCGAGAAGTCGATTCCGATGTTGAACATGGCCGTTTCTTCCCATTTCAGGTCGGGATTGGCGTTCTGCGAAACGCGGTATGCGATGGACTGGCTGCCGTTGTCGTAATACGTGCCGTAGGCTTCGTACAGCTCGAGTGTCCTGTAGGGTTGCAGGCCATCCTGGTTACCGGTGATACCGTAGCCGACGCGGAGTTTGAGGTCGTTGAGCCACGACGCATCCTTCATAAAATCTTCCTGCGTGATGCCCCATGCCGCCGAAGCGGACGGGAAGATACCCCACTTGTTGTTGGCCCCGAACTTGGACGAACCGTCGCGGCGCACCGTGGCCGTTACCATGTACTTGTCGGCATAGCTGTAATGTCCGCGCGCGAAGAAGGAGATGAGCTTGTATTCGTTCTTCGACGAAGTCACGTCGCCCACCTTGAGCAGGTTTCCGCTCTGGATGTTGTTGGCGCCCATCGAACTGACGGCAAAATCGGTGGCTACCGACTGCTGCGACTGGTACATGTCGTTTTCCCACGAATATCCGGCGATGGCGTCTACCTTGTGTTTGTCGCTAAACTCACGGTTGTAGTTGATCGTCCATTCCATCAGGTCGCGTTCCCACGTCTGTCCCAACCGGCGTGCATAGCCGTTGTCGCCGCGTCCGCGCGAGTTGCCCGGGGCGTGCCACTGGCTCTGGTCGCCGTTGAACATGCTCTTGTAGAGATGCACCTTGGCGTTCAGTCCTTCCGCAATGTCGAACTGGATGTTTCCTGCGCCGTAGAAATAGTTGTTTTTCATCAAGTTGTAGTTTTCTTCCTGATTCTGTACCGGATTTCCCTGGTCGTATTGTCCGAACATGCCCGTATACCAGCTGCCGTCGGCGTTCTTGACGGGATAGACCGGAGGCAGGTTGTAGGCAAGGATGAAGTCGTCGCGGAAGGGGAAGCGCATGTTGCTCAGCGTGGCTGCGCCCGTCATGTCGATGCGCAGGCGGTCGTTGATGGCGCGCTGCTGGAAATGGAACCGGAAGCTGTGTCGCTCGATGAAGTTGTCGCGGGCAATCCCGTTGCGATCCAGGTAGGTGTACGAGGCGCGGTAGGTATTTTTCGAACCTCCGCCGGACATCGACAGAGAATGATTCTGCGAAAATCCCGTGCGGAGCATTTCACCCAGCCAGTCGGTTTCCGCGCCGAAGCGGTCGATGTTGGAAATGTCGTTACCGAGTTGCCGGTTGATGTCGCGCCATTCCGTGGCGTTCAGCAGATGCGGTTTGTTGGAGACAAAGTCTGCCGAGGCATACCCGTCGTACGTGATCTGCGTTTTCACACCCGATCCGCGCTTGGTCGTAATCAGTATGACGCCGCCTGCCGCCCGCGAGCCGTAGATGGCCTGCGAGGAAGCATCTTTCAGCACGGAGATGGATTCGATGTCCGAAGGCGAAACGGTCGACATGTCGCCGCCCGGAATGCCGTCGATGACGATCATCGGACCCTGGTCGTTCTGCAGCGTGGAGGTACCGCGCAGGCGAATCTGGCTGCCGCGCGTGACGTCGCCCGAACCGCTCGTGATGGTCAGACCCGCCACTTTGCCCTGCAGCAGGTCTGCCGCGTCGCGCGTGATACCCTTGTTGAAGTTTTCTTCCGAAACGTTGGCTACCGAGCCGGTGATCTGACGGCGCGTCTGCGTGCCGTAGCCGATCGCCACTACTTCACCCAGGTTGACTACCGAGGGCGCCAGCGTGACGTCGATCACGCTGCGGCTGTTGACGTCTTCTTCCAGCGTGTTGTAGCCTACGTACGAAAACTGGAGCGTCGCCCGCTGTCCGTTCTGAACGATAAGCGAATAATTACCGTCCGTGTCCGACACGGTCCCGTTCGTGGTTCCCTTCTCGAGGATGTTGACGCCAATGATGGTTTCGCCCGTTTCATCGAGAATCTTGCCTTTTACCGTCATTTGTGCGAATGCTGTCGACATGCAAAAACTCATCACCAGGGTAAAGACCCCTGCCCTTCGCACAAGGCTGAACAAGTTTTTTTCTGATTTTGCTTTTTCTTTCATACATTGAATTAATTAATGGTTAAAAACTGAGTATATTTTTACTGAGTTATATGTGTAATCGTGCGCGGACATACATGTAAAAAACGGCGCTTCGCCCTGTCGTGTGGACAGGGCAAAGCGCCGTTTCTGCCTGTGGAGCGACCGTTGTGTACGTAATCGCTTCCGAAATGTAAAAATATTATTCCGTAATCTCTTGTAACATAAGAGGTATGCCCCCCCCCGATTAACATTTGCTCACATATAAGCGGGTGGAGACGGCATGAAGTGTTTTTCGTTTTTATATTTTTCATGTACGGAATCATCCTTTTTTTTGTTATCTCATTTTGCGGCGCAAGATAAGACTTTTTTTTCAAACAACAAGCGTCCGATGAAAAAAATCGCACAGACCGGACATTTTAGCGCACTTATGTTTGGACCGTCACTCAGCCGGCGCGCCGGTAAAAAAAAGACGATTCCCGATTCTCACACACCACCTTTGAATCTCGGCGCCGCGATCACCTCGATTTCCACAAGCCCGTTTTTGGGCAGGGTGCGAACGGCAACGGCCGATCGGGCGGGGAAATCGCTGTCGAACTGGGCGGCATACACTTCGTTCATCGCTGCAAAATCGGCCATGTCGGCGAGGAAGACGGTCGCTTTGACGACGTCCTGCAGTGTGTATCCGGCTTCGCCGAGGATGGCGCGGATATTGTGGAAAGCCTGTCGGGTCTGTTCCTTGACGCCACCCTCGACGAAGTCGTTCGTAGCGGGGTCTATCCCGAGCTGGCCGGATGCGAAAAGCATGTTTCCGACCTGTATGGCCTGGCTGTACGGGCCGATGGCGGCAGGCGCCTGTGTTGTACTGATCACTTTTTTCATTTTTCGTGGATATTTAATGATTGGATATTCTGTTTCATTCTTTGCCGGACGCATTCGTAGACGATGACGGAGGTGGCGACGGAAACGTTCAGCGAGCCGATCGTCCCGAACTGCGGGATTTTTATGATCTCGTCGCAGATACGGAGGTTTTCCGGGGCTACGCCGGTATCTTCGGCGCCGGTGACGATGGCGACGGGGCGGTCATACGCCACTTCGGTATAATTCTTCGACGCTTTTTCGCTGGCGGCATAGACGGCGATGCCGCTGTCCCGGAGCAGCCGGACAGACTGGCGGATGGAAGGTTCTTTGCAGACGGGGATCACATGCAGGGCGCCGGCCGAAGTCTTCACGGCATCGGCATTGACGGAGACGCTTCCCCTGGCCGGGATTACGATGGTGTCGACGCCGGCACATTCGCACGTGCGGGCGATGGCGCCGAAATTGCGTACGTCGGTAATGCCGTCGAGGAGGACGATGAAAGGGTCGCGTCCCTGTTCGTAGACGAAGGGTACGACGTCGTCGAGGCGGTGGTAGGCGACGGCGGAAACGAAGGCGATCACCCCCTGGTGGTTTCCGTGCGTGATGCGGTTGAGGCGTTCGACGGGGACGTGCTGTACGGGTATGTGCCGCTCTTTCAGGGCTGCATAGAGTTCGCGGATGAGATCGCCCTGCAGGTCTTTCTTTACGAGCAGCCGGTCTATTTCTCTGCCGGCCAGGAGGGCTTCCATGATGGCGCGGATGCCGAATATGAGGTCGTTGTTTTTCATCGAGAGTTGTTGTTTGTGATTCCGGCGGCATGCAGCAGTTCCCGGGCATTGGCAAACGAGGCGTCGGTACGCGTGGCTCCACTGAGCATGCGGGCGATTTCGTGTTCGCGTTCCTGCATGTCGAGGCAGCGTATGCGCGTGTGTGTGCGGTCTTCGCCGTCTTCCTTGTAGACAAAATAGTGTGCCTTCCCCTTCGCGGCGATCTGGGGAAGATGGGTGATGGCGATGACTTGCATCTTCTGTCCCAGATCCTGCATGATGCCGGCCATTCTGTCGGCGATTTCGCCCGACGTGCCGGTATCTATTTCGTCGAAAATAATCGCCGGCAACGCCGCATATCCGGCAATCATGGCCTTGACACATAGCATGAGCCGCGATATTTCGCCGCCGGAGGCCGTGCGTGCGACAGGTTTCAGCGGTTCGTTCTTGTTGGCGGCGAAGAGGAAGCCGACTTCGTCCATGCCGTCGGAAGTCGGTTGCGGCCTGTCGGTAAATTCGATACCGAAGCGCGTGTGGGGCATTCCGAGCATCACCATCCGCCGGACGATCTGCTGTTCGATGTCTTCGGCTGTCGCCTTGCGCTTCAGGCTGATTTCGTGTGCCTTGTCCAGCACTGCCCGGTGCGATTCGGTCTGTCGTTTTGTCAGCGCGGCAATCTCTTCGTCGAACGAGTCGATGAGTTGCAACTGCCTGTCGAACGCATTCCGGCAGGCGATGAGCGCTTCGACCGACGAGACGTGGTGTTTCTGTTGCAGGGCATAGAGCGTGTTCAGGCGTCTGTTGACCCATTCGAGGCGTTCGGGGTTAAATTCGATGTCGTCTTTCAGGACGTCCGTCTCGAGGGCAAGGTCATTGAGGTCGATGAAGGCGGTACGCAGGCGTTCCGCAAATGCGCCGGCCCGGGGAAAATGAGGGGCGAGTGAGTCCATCGTGGCGCACGATTCTCTGATCATCTGCACGGCACACGGTTCGTCGCCGTTGAGCAGCGCGGCGACCTTGTAGAGGGCGTTTTTGATTTCTTCCGCGTGCGAGAGTGTGCCCAGTTCCTGTTCCAGATCGGTCTGTTCGCCGTCGGTCAGACGGGCGGCATTCAGTTCTTCGGACTGATAGCGGACATAATCTTCTTCCGCCTTCGTCCGCTGCATTTTTTCCGTCAGCCCGTTCAGTTCACTCGTGATGGCGAGGTAACGGTCGTATTCCGCTCCGTACTCGTGCAGCAGCGCGGCCGTACCGGCCATCACGTCTACCACGTTCAGTTGGAAATGCGTATCTGCGAGCAGGAGATTCTGATGTTGCGAATGGACGTCGATCAATCTGTCGCCAAGCAGTTTGAGAATATTCAACTGGACAGGCGAATCGTTCACAAAGGCGCGCGACTTGCCCGAGTGGAGAATTTCGCGGCGCAGGATGCAGTGCTGCGGGTCGTATTCAAGGTCGTTTTCCGAGAAGAACGTTTTCAGCGGATATGCCGAGATGTCGAAGACAGCTTCGACCGCGCACTTGTCCGAGCCGTCGTGGATGCTTTTGCTGTCGGCCCGCTGTCCGAGCACCAGCGCCAGCGCACCCAGAATGATGGACTTTCCGGCGCCCGTTTCGCCTGTCAGGACGGAAAAACCGTCTTCGAAGCGGATATCCAGTTTGTCTATCAGGATAAAATTTTTTATGGACAGGGATTTCAGCATGTGTGATTTATTTTTTTAGCGCTTCCAGCCGCAGGCTTTCGGCCGGAAACAGATTCGACATCATTTTGTAGCCTTCCTGTTTTTCCTGCGTCGTCGCTTTCGAATAGAGGGCGGTGACTTCGTCCAGTTTGGCGTCGGAGAACATTTGCAGGAGGATGGAGTTGGGGCGTGCGGTTTTGAACGTGGTCAGTGCGGGCAGCACGGCGAGGATGTTCGTACGTCCGCGGTCGGGATTGGCGGCCATTTCGTCCAGTCCTTTGCGGTGATAGTCGTACCAGAACTGACGGAAGGCTTCGCTGCTGTTTTCGGTCAGGGCCGTGCCCAGCGCGTGGCGGTTACGGTTGCTGTCGAAAGCCTTCCATCCCGACCATCCCATCTGCCCCTGTGCGAGCGAAACGATGCGTTGCGCTTCCTGCAGGAAAGCGCTGCCGCCCTTGGGTGAAAAACTGTCGAAGTCAAGTCCCAGAATCGTGTAGATATAGAACACGATGGTTGCCGTCAGGTTGCTCTCGAGCGTATTTTCGGTATACTCCAGCGGTTCGAACTCCGTGTAGTCGAAATCGAACTGCGTGTCGCGGAAGTTGAAGATCGTCGTGGTATACGTCGAGTTGAACACGGGTCGGCGCGCCTGTACCTGAATCTCGCCGGTGAAGTGACTGTCTGTCATTTCGTTCAGGATGATCGTGAACGTACAGTCGATGCGTTCGTTCAGCGCGATGGTGGCGGTCGTCCACTTCTTGTTGTTGATAAATTCGTTCAGAGCCGTCTGCAGCGTTGTGAATATCTGCGTGTTCGTGCCCTGAATCTTGCTGCTGTTGATAGTCAGGCGGGCGTTCAGTTCCGACGACTGCGCCAGTCCCGCCGCCACGGCAAGCAGCCACATACCTGCAAGTAATCCCAATCTTTTCATCTTTCATTCATTAAAGTTATCACTTCGGCCACGATTTGTTCGGCAATCTCCGTTTTGCTTTTCAGCGGGAGCGCCGTCGTTTCTCCCTTGCGGTCGATGAGCGTGACCCTGTTTGTATCGTATCTGAAACCTGCGCCCTCGTCTTCGAGCGAATTGAGGACGATCAGGTCTAAATTCTTTCGTGCCAGTTTCTCGCGCGCATGCCTGACGCCGTCGTTCGTTTCCAGTGCGAAGCCAATCAGCAACTGATTTTTGCGCTTCGTGGCGCCAAGTGCGGCGGCGATGTCCCTGTTTCGCGTCAGGGGTAGCGTGAGGCGTGCGTCCGTTTCGCGTTTCAACTTGTCCGTCCGCTGCGTTTCGGGGCGGTAGTCTGCTACGGCGGCACAGAGGATGGCGATGTCTGCCTCTGCAAACGAAACAGTTGCTGCCGCATACATCTCGTCGGCCGACTCCACGTCCGTCCGTCGGATACGGGAATGCACGGTCTTCAGCGCCACGGGGCCTGCGACGAGATGCACCTCTGCGCCTTTTCGTGCGCAGGCTTCGGCCAGTGCGAAACCCATCTTGCCGGACGAGTAGTTACCTATGAAACGTACGGGATCGATCTTTTCATACGTCGGGCCGGCCGTGATCAGTATTTTTTTTTTTCGCAGCAGGTTTTGCGAGGTAAAAAAATCTTCGAGCACGCCGACAATCCTGTCAGGCTCTTCCATCCGTCCTTTTCCGTTCAGGAGGCTTGCCAGTTCGCCTTCGACCGGTTCGATGATGTGATTGCCGTAGCTGCACAGGCGTTCGATTTGATGCCGGGTCGAAGGATGTGCATACATGTCCAGATCCATCGCGGGGGCGACGAAGACGGGCGCCTTGCACGAGAGGTAGGTGGTTACAAGCATGTTGTCGGCTATGCCGTTGGCCATTTTTCCGATGGTGGCGGCTGTTGCGGGAGCGATCAGCATGGCGTCGGCCCACGCGCCCAGTTCGACGTGGCTGTGCCACGAGCCGTCGCGCGCCGAGAAAAATTCGCTGATGACGGGCTTGCGGCTCAGGGTCGAGAGCGTGAGCGGCGTGATAAACTCTTTTGCGGCGGGCGTCATCACGACCTGTACTTCGGCGCCTTTCTTCGTCAGGAGGCGGGTCAGAATGGCGGCCTTGTATGCGGCGATGCTGCCTGTGATGCCGAGTATGATTTTTTTGTCTTTCATCTTTTTACGGATTGCAAAAAAACGATCTGTACGTGTGTCCGGCAAAAATGCGGACGGGGCGCGTCAGTTTTTTTTTGCCTGTATGTCGCGCAGGCGTATCTCCGTCAGTTTTTGCTTCGTATTCAATGCAAAATCGCCATTCATGATCCAATTGTAGTAGCTCGGATCGCTTGCCAGCACGTCCTTTACCAGTCGTCCCTTGTATTTGCCGAAATTGATTACTTCTTCTTTGTTTTCGTTGTAAATCATCCGTCCGGCAAAATCGACATTGTTCGTGAAACTTGAAAACTCGGAAAGGAACCGGATGTCGTTCTGCAGGGCGGAATATCGTTCCAACTGGGCTTTAAGCACTTCGTAGGTCGCCTTCGCATCGCTTTCGGCGCTGTGGGCGTTGTCGAGTTCTCTGTCGCAGTAGAATTTGTATGCGGCCGAGAGCGTGCGCTGTTCCATTTTGTGAAAGATGGTCTGCACGTCGACAAACCGTCGTTTGCCAAGGTCGATATCCACCGTGGCGCGCAGAAATTCTTCGGCAAGCAGCGGGATGTCGAACCGGTTGGAATTGAATCCCGCGAGGTCGCAATCATCGATCAGCATCGCCAGCGACCGGGCGATGGCCTTGAAGGAAGGGCAATCCTTGACGTCCTCGTCCGTGATGCCGTGTATTTTGGTGGCTTCGGGAGGTATCGGCATTTCGGGGTTGATACGTCGCGTTTTGCTTTCTTCGTTTCCGTCCGGGTAGATTTTCAGCAACGAGATTTCGACGATACGGTCTTTGTTGATGTTGATGCCCGTTGTTTCCAGGTCGAAGAAGACCAGCGGCTTGTTCAGATTCAACTTCATGTGTGTGTCCCTTCGTCGTTCAGTACCATCGGCATGAGCAGCATCAACAGTTCTTCGTCCTCTTCGTCTTCGATCGGTACGATGATGCATGCGCGCGACGGATCGGCCAGTTTGATCACGACTTCGTCCGAGCCGATATTGGACAGCATTTCGATCAGGAACGTGGCCTTGAAGCCGATACTGAAGTTTGCGCCGCTGTATCGGCAGGTGATTTTTTCTTCCGCCGAGGTTGAGAAGTCGATGTCCTGTGCGGAGACGACGATCTGGTTCTCCATCAATTGCAGCTTGATCAGGTTGCTGGCCTGATTCGAAAAGACGACGACCCGTTCCAGCACGCTGTTGAGCGGGAGGCGTTCGATGGTCACCTCGTTCGGGTTGTTGTCGGGGATGACGCTGTTGTAGTTCGGATAACGTCCTTCGATGAGACGGCATGCCATTTCGAAGTTTTCGGTCGTCACGCAGGCGCTGTTTTCGTCGAACCGGACTTTGACGATTTCCGACGTTTTGGACAGTAGCGTCTTGAGCAGATAAGCCGGTTTTTTCGGCAGGATGAACGATGCGCGGCCTTCGGACCGGACGGTACTGTTGCGCATGCGTACGAGTTTATGCCCGTCGGATGCGACGAACGTGGTATGGTCCGTCTGGATGTCGAAATAAACGCCGTTCATCACCGGGCGGAGTTCGTCGTCGGCCGTGGCGAAGATCGTGCGGCTGATGCCGTTCAGCAATACTTCCGATGCCATCGTAAGTGTCATGGTGTTTTCGTTCAGCGGTTTTTGCGACGGATAGGTGTCGCCGGTCTGACCGATGAAGTTGTACTTCCCGTTCACGAAGTAGATGAAAATCTCCATGTTGTCATCATTGATATCGAACGTCAGCGGCTGTTCGGGCAGTTTTCTGAGCGGCTCGAGCAGCATCTTTGCCGAGATGGCGAAAATCCCCGCTCCCTGTGCGTTCATCACGTCCACGCTCGTGATCAGGCGGGTTTCCACGTCCGAGGCGACAATGGTCAGTTTGTTGTCTTCCAGCCGGAAAAGAAAACTGTCCAGCACCGGCAGCGTGTTTTTTGAGGCAATCACCTTACTGATGGATTGTAAGCGGTTTAGTAACGCGTTACTTGATACGTCAAATTTCATACGTTTTATTTTTGTTATACATAAAATTTATTCCTTGTTCTTGCGACGAAACAAAGGTAGTAATATTTTTTTATTCCGGTCTGTTTTTTTATTTTCCCTGCTCGGTTTGGCGTTTCGCCATGTCGTGCTGAACGGTCAGTTCTCCATACAAATGTTTCATGTCGCTTAATTGTTTAACAGGCTCGAAATGATGACTACCTTCATGTTGTTTCCGTCCTTGCGGATTTTCAGTCCCGAGGGCGCCAGATAATGGCTGAGCGACGTTGTGTAGAAGGTGGAGCCGGAGTAGTAGCTCGACGAGGTGGCGATGTTGCGACTTACGGGCACGGCCAGCAGCCGCAGGTCTTCGTCCGGGTTGTAGGCGATATGGTAGTTCAGCAGGTTCGCGATGTTGGGAAAGGGATAGACGCGCCCCGCTTCATTATATCCGGCCGGAGAAGACGAACTGGAATAGTCCGAAAGATACGAGGTGATATTGTTCTCGATGTTCCTGTTTTCGAAGAACGTGTGGATCGAGTCTTCGGGAATCAGCAGCATGTAGGATGGCGGCGTCAGGGCATATTCCCATTTTTCTTGCGGCATGTATCTGAGGTTTAGCGACACGTAGTTGATGATGCGCTTTTCGATGACGCGGCTGATTTCGGCGGCGGGGACGACGATGCGCGTGAAAATGCCGGCGGGCGTCTTGAGGTACGTGTAGTCGGTGTCCGCGAGCAGCGGTTCCGTGTACGTGCTTTCGAAACGGTTGAGCTGGATGATGTCTTTGCTGACGTTGAATATCTCCCAGGCAGTGATGACGGAGTCTTCGCCCGTGCTGGCTGTTTCCGTGTAGTGATAGTTGATCAGCAGTTGCGTGCTGGAAATGTAGAGCATGTTCCCGCTGCCGTAGTCGGTGGTGATGTATAAGCCGGGTAAGAAGCGGTTGAATGATTCCTGGCTGTCGAACGAAGAGGGATTGTTTACCGTTTCGTTGTATATATTTTGTCCCCATTCGAGGGGAAGCCGGAAGTATTGCATCCGCCCCGATTCCGTATCTGCCGTATCGACGAGGATCCCGCTCTGCGCCGCGTAGGCCTGCGACAGTATCGGATTGCGGTCGCAGAAGGGCGTCGGATCGACGTTGGTGTAGTAGTTTTTCGGCAGTTGCTCCGTGACGGGATAGATCGAGACCTGCATAGGGATGGCCGGGTCGCCTTGCCACTCATAGTAGACAAGTACCAGCGAGATGGAGTCGATCAGGCCGTTGTCGGGGGTGTGGGCGAAGCGGAACCCGTCCTTGCAGTAGAACTGGCAGACGTAGTCGGATTTGAGCCGGCCGTAGAGCGGGTCGTAAAATTCGCCGAGGAAGCCGGAATGGCTTCGGGCGTAGAGCGAGTCGTACTGGACGGTCGAGGCCATCATCGGGAACGTATCCGCGTAGACCGTGATGTGGTCTTCGTCGGGCAGGATGCCGGTGCCCACCGGATTTATCTCGTCGTTGCAGCTTGTCAGCAAAAGGTATCCCAGGCCGGCAATGGCCGCCATATACTGTTTGATATTCATGATTTTTATTCTTTTGAATGAATGAGCAAATCGTAAAGGTCGTTATATTGGTGGATGTAATTATCTGTAGAAGAATGGTAGGGGAGGAATGTTTTCCCCGACTGCGTGATGAACTCCTGTATTTCGCCGTCTATTTGCGGACTGCCCTGAATAATGGCGTCGGAGAACTGGACGGCCAGTTTTGTCAGCGACCGGTGGTCGGGCATTTTGAGCAGGTGCGTATCGTCTTTCGTGGCGCCGTCCTGTATCAGTTTGCTGGAAAACTCGTCCCTGAGCGGGTTGCTGAAAGCGTCGTCGTAGACGGAGTAGACGACTTTCGTGTCTACAAGGCGCGATTCGTCGATATACATCCGTTTGAGATATAGCGGCGTGAGGGCGGTGAGCCAGCCGTGGCAGTGGATCACGTCGGGCATCCAGCGCAGTTTCTTGATGGTTTCGAAGACGCCCCGCACGAAGAAGATGGCGCGCTCGTCATTGTCTTCAAATTCGCGGCCTTCGTCGTCCGCAAGCATGGCTTTGCGCTGGAAGAAGTCTTCGTTGTCGATAAAGTAAACCTGCATGCGCGCCGACTGTATCGAGGCCACCTTGATGATGAGTGGATGGTCGGTATCGTCAATAATCAGGTTCATGCCCGAGAGCCGGATGACTTCGTGCAACTGGTTGCGTCGCTCGTTGATACAGCCGTATTTGGGCATGAAAGTTCTGATTTCTCTTCCATGATCCTGTATGCCGTGTGGGAGATCCCGGCATATAATGGCAATTTCGGAGTCCGGTGAGTAGGGGGAGATTTCCTGAGTTATGAATAAAATCTTTTTAGCATCCATTCTTTGACTGAGTATGTAAAATCGACCACAAATGTACGTGATTTTTTTTGAATTACACACGATCCGATAAAAAATCTTTTTAAAACCGTATCCGCGTGTCGATATATTTTGTTGCTTTGCAGTCGTTTTTTTTTGGACGGATATGGATAAAAAATACGGTATGATGAAAGTAGCATATACGATAAATGACTTGAGGGCGTATCTCGCTCCGGAGCGACAGGCGGGCAGGCGGATCGGCTTCGTCCCGACGATGGGCGCGTTGCACGACGGGCATCTGAGCCTGGTGAAGGCGTGCGTGGCGGAAAACGACGTGTGCGTGGCCAGCATTTTTGTGAATCCGACGCAGTTCAATGACGTGCGCGACCTGGCGGCGTATCCGCGGACGCCGGAAAAAGATTGCCGGCTGCTCGAAGAGGCCGGCTGCGACTGCGTGTTCATGCCGCCGGTGGGGGAGATGTATCCCGAACCGGACGGGCGCGTGTTCGACCTCGGAACGGTGGCGCAGGTGATGGAAGGGGCTTTCCGGCCGGGACATTTCAACGGCGTGGCGCAGGTCGTGAGTAGACTGTTTCGTATCGTCGAGCCGCACAGCGCGTATTTCGGGGAGAAAGACTTCCAGCAGATTGCCGTTATCCGTGAAATGACGCGGCAGTTGTCGCTGCCGGTGCGTATCGTGCCCTGTCCGATACTTCGCGAGGCGGACGGACTGGCGATGAGCAGCCGCAACGTGCGCCTGACGCCCGAACAGCGTCGAATTGCGCCGGCGATTGCCGTTACATTAAAAGAAAGTCGTACCTTTGTACCTGAAAAAAGCGTAAAGGAGGTAGTCGGTCTGGTGACGGACACGCTGAACAGGACGCCTCTGCTGCGCGTGGAATATTACGAAATTGCAGATACGAAAACGCTTCTGTCCGTACGCGACTGGAACGAATCGGACGACATCATCGGGTGTATCGCCGTCTTTTGCGGCGAAGTGCGGTTGATAGACAACGTGCGGTACGTGGAGGCGGGGATTGTAAATTAAATACAACAAAGGAATGTATATCGAAATCCTGAAATCGAAAATTCATCGCGTCACGGTAACGGATGCGAACCTGAACTATATCGGAAGCATCACGATCGACGCCGATCTGATGGAAGCCGCCGATCTGATTGAATACGAGAAGGTGCACGTGCTGAACAACAACAACGGCGAGCGTTTCGAAACGTACGTCATCAGGGGCGAGCGCGGTTCGGGCACGATCTGCCTGAACGGCGCGGCGGCGCGGCGCGTGCAGCCGGGCGATGTCGTCATCATCATCTCGTATGCCCGAATCGATTATGAAGAAGCCCGGACGTTTCGTCCGACCATCGTTTTTCCCGATACGGCGACCAACCGGCTGAAGTAGGCCGCCGCCGTATCATCATGATGTACAGAAACAAGGACATACTGCAAATCGCTTCCCCGATTTTTCTGAGCCTGCTGGCGCAGAACATCATCAACGTGACCGACACGGCGTTTTTGGGCAGGGTGGGGGAGGTGGAGCTGGGCGCCTCGGCGATGGGCGGGCTGTACTACATCTGCGCCTTTACGATTGCGTTCGGGTTCAGCATGGGGGCGCAGATCGTCATCGGCCGTCGAAACGGCGAGCGGCAGCATGCTGCCGTGGGGCCGGTACTGCTTCAGGGCGTCATCTTCCTCTTCGCGCTTGCCGTGCTGATGTTTGCTTTTACCCGCCTGGCGGGCGCCGGGCTGATGCGGTGGATGATTTCGTCCGATATCGTGCTGGCGTCGACGATGGATTTCCTGGACGTGCGTGCGTACGGTTTTTTCTTCTCGTTCGTCAACGTGATATTTCGCGCGCTGTTTGTCGGCATCACGCGCACGAAGGCGCTTACATTCAATGCCATCCTGATGTCGCTGACAAACGTCGTGCTGGACTGGCTGCTGATCTTCGGGCACGGCGGCTTTCCGCAAATGGGCATCGAAGGCGCGGCGCTGGCGTCGGTCATCTCCGAGGGCGTTTCGCTCGTGTTCTTTCTGGCATACACGTTTCTGACCGTCGACCGCCGGAAATACGGACTGCAGCGGCTGCACGCATTCGATTTCGGGCTGATGAAGCGTATTCTCCATATTTCCATCTTCATGATGCTGCAGCATTTCGTTTCGATGAGCACGTTTTTCCTGTTCTTCATCGTCGTCGAGCGGCTCGGCCTGCGGGCGCTGGCGGTGGCCAACATCGTGCGCAGCGTCTACATCGTGATGTTCATCCCCGTCAATGCCTTTGCTACCACGGCCAATACGATGGTCAGTAATACCGTCGGTGCAGGCCGCGTCCGGGAAGTCGTTCCGCTCGTCCGACGGATTGCACTGGTGTCGCTCGGCGTGATGCTCGTCTTTTCCCTCGTGCCGGGACTGTTTCCGCAGGCCGTCCTGCACGTCTATACGAACGATGCATCGCTGGTAGCCGATTCCATCGCCGCGCTGCAGGTGGTGGTCGTCGCCGCGCTCATCGCGTCGCTGGCGAGCATCGTCTTCAATGCCCTGTCGGGCACGGGCAATACGCGTCCGGCTTTCGTCATCGAGATGGGCGTGCTGGTCGTCTACATTCTTTTCATTTACCTCACGGGCATACGCTTTCGCCAGCCCGTGCACGTCTGTTTCATCTCCGAGCCGATCTATTTCGCCTGCATGCTCGTCGGGAGTATGCTTTATTTCCGCTTTGCTTCCTGGTGGGGAAAGAAGGTCTGAGCTTTCGTGAAAAACTGAAAAAACGGAAATCTTCCGGAACCTGAGTTCGACCTGAGAAACCTGAGTTTTGGATAAGCGTGGCGGATGAAAGACACGAAATATTTGCACATCAGCCCGTACCCCGACGCCGACGCCGACGGGGTCTCCGGCCGGCTGCGGCTGATGCACGGCACGTGCACGGGAGCACAATATTCCACAGGCGGATATTGCAAAAACCGCGATACCGCTCTCCGAAAACAGGTTTGCGATGCCCGAAACCAGTTTTCTTAGGCCCGAAAATAAGTTTCTTAAGCCCGAAACCAGTTTTCTTAGGCCCGAAAATAGTTTTCTTAGGCCCGAAACCAGTTTTCTTAGGCCCGAAAATAGTTTTCTTAGGCCCGAAAATAGTTTTCTTAAGCCCGAAACCAGTTTTCTTAAGCCCGAAAACAGGTTTGCGGCATCGAAAACCCGAACTGCCGGGGTTGTTTTTGTTTGAATCGGGAAAAATGAGGTTTGCTTATCCAAAACTCAGGTTCCGGACGATCGTCCTGCTATACTTCACGTGGTCTAAAATTGTGAGTTTAACGATAAACTATGAGCGGATTCATCGTTCATCGTTCATCGTTCGCAAAACTATGCCGCGCACGGTATAAACAAAAAAAACGGAGAGTTCCCCCGCCTCTCCGTTTCGATAAAACAACGCTCTCTTTTTGTCCCCTAATCTGACCTTGAACGGCTGTTCCGGTCTGTTCTTTTCTCGTCCGGTGCAGGCGCTTTTTCTTTGCTGTCGCGGCGGACGCTTTTGGACGTGCCCGCCTTACTGCTGTCTGTGCGTTTGGACGAACGGGCGGCGGACGTTTCCGTATTCCGGCTCTGCCGGCTGTCCTTGTCGCTTCGGACAGCCTTTTTGTTTTTCTCCCGGGCCGAGTCGCGGACGACCGGTTTCCTGTCGTTGCGACGATTGTCCTCACGAACGGCCGTCCGTTTGTCCGTTTCCGGCTTGCGGGGCGCTACCCAGGCGCGTGTATTGCTTTTCGCCTTGAGGTAACGGTGATCGCTCATGCGGTGGATCGGGATTTGCGTCCGGTCGTTTTTCAGGCGGGCATACGTCTGTCTGTGCAGTTTGTTTTGGAGCCACGGGCGGGTAAGGTCGTTCAGTACCACCTTGTACAGACTGTAAAGGTCGTATCCGTGATATTTCGACGGAAGATAATAACTGGCCGCCCATGTGCCGCTTCGCCGGTAATAAAACAGTTCGTGGTCAATGTCGTAATATACGTTGATGGCTGGAAAATAGTAGAACGCGGCATAATGATAACCCGAAGGGCCCCATGCCGGCTGGCGGTCGAGATTGACGTGTACGTTTACCGACACATTCTGTGCGTGCAGGGCATTGACATTGCACATTCCGACCGTCAAGCCCAATACCGAAACAACAATTAAAGTTTTCATAACCTTCATGTTTTAGAAATTAATACTCGGTTCTCGTCTTTTATTGTTTCTTAGACTGCATATCTGCCGTCAAGTTTAATTTCCGCATGCAGAATCTTTCCGCCGCAGGACATGTTTAACAGCACATTAGTTAAATTTTAATTCCAAATCGCATACAATTTGCATAAAGCGGCCTCTCTATTTGTGTTATTTGGAAATATAATTACTATCTTTGCGGCCATAAATGATGAATATGGTGGCTGAGAACGGCAAAATGTCAATTGAAAAAATGGATAAAACAAATAACTTTAAAGAAGCAAGAGGCTTATACGATGTATCGAACGAGCATGATGCGTGCGGTGTGGGAATGATTGTACAGGTGCATGGCGAAAAATCGCACGAGATCGTGGAATCTGCCCTTAAAGTGCTTGAAAACCTGCGACATCGCGGAGCGGAAGGTGCAGACAACAAGACCGGCGACGGCGCCGGTATCATGTTGCAGATCCCGCATGAATTTATATTGTTGCAGGGAATTCCCGTACCCGAAAAAGGAAAATACGGTACAGGTCTGATATTCCTTCCCAAAGACGAAGCGCAGCAGTCCAAAATACTGAGTATAATGATCGAGGAAGTAGAAAAAGAAGGCCTCTCGATGATGCACATGCGGAAAGTCCCGACGAATCCATCGATTCTCGGAAAAGAAGCCCTTGCGACGGAGCCGGATATCAAACAGGTCTTTATCACCGGATGCAGCGACCAGAAGAAACTCGAATTGAAATTGTACATCATACGCCGGCGAATCGAAAAACGCGTCGCAGGCAGCCAACTGCCGGCCAAAGACGATTTCTATGTGGCATCACTTTCGACGCGCAACATCGTATACAAGGGCATGCTGGAAACGATGCAACTGCGTCATTACTACCCCGACCTGATGAACAGCTATTTCACGTCGGGACTGGCGCTCGTGCATTCGCGTTTCAGCACGAACACGTTCCCGCGCTGGAGCCTTGCCCAGCCTTTCCGTCTGCTGGCGCACAATGGCGAGATCAACACCGTCCGCGGAAACCGCGGCTGGATGGGCGCGCGCGAAAGCGTACTGACGTTGCCCACGCTGCACAATATCGACGATGTCCGTCCGATTGTACAGGCGGGCATGAGCGACAGCGCCTCGCTCGACAACGTACTGGAATTTCTGATTGCTTCGGGCATGAGCCTGCCGCACGCCATGGCCATGCTGATCCCCGAAAGCTTCAACGACAAGAATCCCATCACGGAAGACTTGAAAGCCTTCTACGAATATCATTCCATCCTGATGGAACCGTGGGACGGCCCCGCGGCGCTGCTTTTCAGCGACGGCCGCTATGCAGGCGGGATGCTCGACCGTAACGGATTGCGGCCGGCCCGTTATCTGGTGACGACCCACGACATCATGGTCGTGTCGTCCGAAGTGGGCGTCATCGATTTCGAACCGGGCGAAATCAAAGCCAAAGGCCGGTTGCAGCCCGGCAAAATCATTCTGGTAGATACGGAAATAGGTACAATCTATTTCGACCACGAACTGAAGAAACAGCTGTCTGAAGACAGGCCGTACCGCAAGTGGCTTACGGATAACAGGGTAGAACTGGACGAACTGCGGTCGGGACGTCATGTGACGAGTACGGTCGAAGGATATGAACGGCTGCTCCGTCTGTTCGACTACAGCCGCGAAGACATCGAACGCATCCTGATCCCGATGTGCACGAGCGGCGCAGAACCTGTCGGTTCGATGGGAAACGATACGCCGCTGGCCGTGCTCTCGTCGCGTCCGCAGTTGCTGTATAACTATTTTCGTCAGCAGTTTGCGCAGGTCACCAATCCGCCGATCGACCCCATCCGCGAAGAACTCGTGATGAGTCTGACGGAATATATCGGCACGGTGGGCGATCAAATACTTGTCCCCAACGAATCGCACTGCAAGATGGTGCGTCTGCCGCATCCCATCCTGAGCAATACGCAACTCGACGTGCTGTGCAACATCGGTTACAAGGGTTTCCACTGTGTCAAGCTCTCGATGCTCTACGAAGCAGGCAAGGGCAGTCCGGGAATGGAGCGTGCGCTGGAGCAGTTGTGCAGGCAGGCCGAACAGTCCGTCAGCGAAGGCCGGAACTACATCATCCTGAGCGACCGGAATGCAGACGAAAAATATGCCCCTATACCTTCGCTGCTGGCCGTCAGCGCCGTTCATCACTATCTTATTTCCGTGCAGAAACGCGTGCAGACCGCGCTCATCGTGGAAACGGGCGAGATGCGCGAAGTCATGCACGCCGCACTCCTGCTGGGCTTTGGCGCCAGCGCGCTGAATCCCTACATGGCCTTTGCCGTGATGGAAGAACTGGTCAAAAACAATGAAATACAGCTCGATTACGGCACGGCCGAGAAGAATTATGTCAAAGCCCTCTGCAAAGGGCTGTTCAAGATACTCAGCAAAATGGGCATCAGCACGATTCGAAGCTATCGCGGCGCCAAACTGTTCGAAGCCGTAGGACTTAATCCGGAATTGGCCGAGAAATATTTCGGCAGTACGGTGAGCAGGGTAGGCGGTGTCCGTCTGGAAGAAATTGCCGACGATTCCCGCCGGCTTCACGAAGCGGCATTCAGGGAACCGTTGACGCACGTACTTTCGTACAAGGGCATGCTCAGCTATCGAAAGGACGGGGAACGGCATGCATGGAATCCCGAAACGATCTCCACTTTGCAGCTGGCCACCCGGCTGGGCAGTTACGGCAAATTCAGGGAATATTCGCGTCTGGTCGACGAAAAGCGCGAACCGATTTTTCTGCGCGATTTCCTGACCTGTAAAAAGAGAAAACCGATTCCGGTAGACGACGTGGAACCGGCGAGCGAAATCATGAAACGTTTCGTGACGGGTGCAATGAGTTACGGCTCGATCAGCCAGGAAGCGCACGAAACCATTGCAATGGCATTGAACAAAATCCACGGACGCAGCAATACCGGCGAAGGCGGCGAAGACCCGGCGCGTTTCAAGCCGCGCGAAGACGGACTGTCGCTCCGTTCGGCAATCAAACAGGTCGCTTCGGGACGCTTTGGTGTGACGACCGAATATCTGGTAAACGCCGACGAGATACAGATCAAAATAGCACAGGGCGCAAAACCGGGCGAAGGCGGCCAGCTGCCCGGACACAAGGTGAATGTCATTATCGCACGCACACGACATTCCATTCCCGGTATTTCCCTGATTTCGCCGCCGCCCCATCATGACATCTACTCGATTGAAGACCTGGCGCAGTTGATTTTCGACCTTAAAAACGTGAATCCCAATGCCGAGATCAGCGTAAAACTGGTCTCCGAGAATGGCGTGGGCACCATTGCGGCAGGCGTGGCCAAAGCGAAAGCCGACCGGATCATCATCTCGGGCGCCGACGGAGGGACGGGCGCATCGCCCATCAGCTCCATACGCTACGCCGGCACTCCTCCCGAACTCGGACTGTCGGAAACGCAGCAGACGCTGGTCATGAACGGTCTTCGCGGACAGGTACGCCTGCAGACCGACGGACAGTTGAAGACAGGCCGCGACATCATCCTGATGGCGATGCTGGGCGCCGAAGAATTTGGCTTCGCCACCTCGGCGCTCGTTGTGCTTGGCTGCGTGATGATGCGCAAATGTCACATGAACACGTGTCCGGTAGGCGTGGCTACGCAGGACGAAAACCTGCGCAAACGTTTCCACGGCAAGCATGAATATCTGGTGAATTTCTTCACCTTCCTCGCGCAGGAAGTACGCGAATATCTGGCGGAAATGGGATTCCGGACGATGGAAGAAATCATTGGACGGACAGATCTGCTGGAACGCAAACCTTTCACGGGAAATAAAAAACATGACCTGCTGAATTTCACCGACCTCATCTGTTTCCCCGACGAAGGACACACTTCATCCATCTGCCGGACGACAAGGCAGATACACCGCATCACGGAAATAAAAGACCGCGACATCATCCGTCAGGCGAAAGACGCCATTGAGCATCGGCAGCCGGTTTCGCTCGACTATGCCATTGCCAATACCGACCGGGCAGTGGGCGCCATGCTTTCGGGCATCATCGCACAGAAGTACGGGCATGAAGGACTGCCGGACAATACGCTGAACGTAAAATTTAAAGGCTCTGCAGGGCAAAGCTTCGGCGCATTTCTGGCACATGGCGTCCATTTCCGGCTCGAAGGCGAAACGAACGATTACCTCGGCAAGGGACTGAGCGGAGGACACATCAGTGTGATGCCCCCCATCCGTTCCACTTTCGTGGCAAACGAAAACACCATTGCCGGCAATACATTATTATATGGCGCCACGAGTGGCGAAGTATACATCAGCGGACGCGTGGGCGAGCGCTTCTGCGTCCGGAACAGCGGCGCCATTGCCGTAGTGGAAGGCGTGGGCGACCATTGCTGCGAATACATGACGGGCGGACGCGTCGTCGTCCTGGGTGAAACGGGACGCAACTTCGCTGCCGGAATGAGTGGCGGCGTGGCATACGTGTGGAATAGAAAGGGCAATTTCGATTTTTACTGCAACATGGAAATGGTCGAACTCTCCCTGATCGAGGACAACATCACGCGGAAAGAATTGTATGAGCTGATAAACAGGCATTACCGCCATACCGGCAGTCCGCTGGCATGGAAGATGATCGGACAGTGGGACAACTATGTGGAAGAATTCATCAAGATCGTTCCGATCGAATACAAGAAAGTGTTGCAGGAAGAGCAGATGAAGAAGCTGCAACAGAAGATTGCCGAAATGCAGCATGATTATTAATTTAAAAAAGATAGACAAATGGGTAACCCGAAAGCATTTTTGACCATCCCGAGAGAAGAAGCCGGCTATCGCCCTGTACACGACAGGATACACGACTACGGCGAAGTGGAGCAGACGCTGAACAACAGCGACCGCCGCATGCAGGCTTCCCGCTGCATGGATTGTGGCGTACCGTTTTGCCACTGGGCATGTCCGATCGGCAACAAACAGCCCGAATGGCAGGACATGCTGTATCGCGGACGATGGCGGGACGCCTATTACGTGCTGGAACAGACATGCGACTTCCCCGAATTTACGGGCCGCATCTGTCCGGCGCTCTGTGAAAAAAGCTGCGTGCTGTCGCTCGCCATCCACGAACCGGTGACGATTCGCGAAAACGAGGTGGCGATAGCCGAGATGGCTTTCAGAGAAGGATTCGTCCGGTCGGTGAACCCTGTCCGCAACGGCAAAAAAGTAGCGGTTATCGGCAGCGGACCGGCAGGACTGACCGTAGCCAACCAGTTGAATCGAAAAGGATTCGAAGTAACCGTTTTCGAAAAAGACGAGCAGCCGGGCGGCCTGCTGCGATACGGCATCCCCAATTTCAAGCTGGGCAAGACCGTTGTCGACCGCCGCATCCGCCTGATGGAAACCGAAGGCATCCTGTTCAGAACAAAAACGAAAATAGGGCGCGACATTGCCGCCATGACCCTCGTCGACACTTTCGACGCCGTATGCATCGCCATCGGATGCGAAGTGCCGCGCGACCTGCCCGTCGAGGGCCGCAGTCTGAAAGGCATACACTTCGCGATGGACTTCCTGTCGCAGCAGAACCGCCTCCTCCAGCAGCAGAACGTGCCCCGGAAAGACATCATCGCAGCAAAAGACAGACACGTGCTGGTCATCGGCGGCGGAGATACGGGCAGCGACTGCGTCGGCACATCCAACCGCCACGCCGCGGCAAGCATCACGCAGATCGAAATACTGCCCGAACCTCCCGCCGACTATAACCCCGAAACCCCCTGGCCCATGTATCCGCAGATCCTCAAGACAAGCAGCAGCCACGAAGAAGGATGCACCCGCCGCTGGAGCCTGACGACAAACAGGTTTGTCGGCGAGCGGGGCATACTCAAAGGCGTCGAAGTGGAAGAAGTAGAATGGACGCCGGCAAAAGACGGCGCCCGGCCGGCCATGAAACCGACGGGGAAAAAGGAAATACTGCAGGCCGACCTTGCATTCCTCTCGATGGGATTCGTCAATCCCGTACAGGACGGCCTGCTGAAAGAACTGGCGCTGCAGACCACCGCCCGCCGTACCATCGCAACCGATGCCGACGGCCTGACGTCGCACCCGAACGTGTTTGCCTGTGGCGACGCCGCATCGGGCGCAAGCCTCGTCGTCCGAGCCATGGCATCGGGACGCACCACGGCCGACGCAATCGAAAAACACCTGTCAGACAAATAACATCTCTCATCAAACAATAAAAAACAAAATCTTATGTGCGGAATAACAGCCATATTCAATATCCGTGAAGAAGAATCGCCGGACGACCTCCGGACGCAGGCCCTGCGAATGAGCAAACGCATACGCCACCGCGGCCCGGACTGGAGCGGGATATACACAGGCCGCAAAGCCATTCTCGTGCACGAACGACTCTCGATCGTCGACCCCGCCTCGGGCAAGCAGCCACTCTTCAGCCCCGACGGCAAAGTAATTCTCTGCGTCAACGGCGAAATTTACAACCATCTGGAAATACGCGAACGCCTGAAAGGCAAGTACGAATTTCGCACCGGCTCCGACTGTGAAGTCATTCTCGCCCTCTACCGGGAAAAAGGGATCAATTTTTTGGAAGACCTGAACGGCATTTTCTCCTTTGCACTCTACGACGAAACGGACGGAACTTTCCTGATCGCACGCGACCCGGTCGGCGTCATCCCCCTCTACGTCGGGACGGACAGCGACGGACACCTCCTCGTCTCGTCAGAACTGAAAGGGCTGGAAGGATTTGCCACACAGTACGATCAGTTCATGCCCGGACACTACCTCAGCAGCAAAGACCCCGCACCCGTCCGGTGGTACAGACGCGACTGGATGGACTACGAAAACGTACGCCACCGCGCCACCGACCGCCACGCACTGCGCAAAGCGCTCGAAGACGCCGTTTACCGGCAGCTGATGAGCGACGTCCCCTACGGCGTACTGCTGTCCGGCGGACTCGACTCGTCCATCATCTCCGCCATCGCCAGACGGTTCGCCCCCAAACGCATCGAATCCGGACAGAAAACCGACGCATGGTGGCCGCAGCTCCACTCCTTTGCCATCGGACTCGAAGGATCCCCCGACCTGATCGCCGCACAGAAAGTAGCGGCACACATCGGCACCGTCCATCACGAAATACACTACACGATACAGGAGGGCCTCGACGCCATCCGCGACGTGATCTATCACATCGAAACGTACGACGTAACGACCGTTCGCGCCTCGACACCCATGTACCTGCTCGCACGCGTCATCAAAAGCATGGGAATAAAAATGGTACTCAGCGGCGAAGGCGCCGACGAAATATTCGGCGGATACCTCTACTTCCACAAGGCGCCGGATGCACGCGCCTTCCACGACGAAACACTCCGCAAAATCGACAAACTCTATCTCTACGACTGCCTGAGAGCCAACAAAAGCCTGGCAGCATGGGGCGTCGAAGGACGCGTACCGTTTCTCGACAAAGAATTTCTCGACGTCGCCATGACACTCAATCCCGCCTCCAAAATGGCCCCCGGCAGAACAGTCGAAAAGAAAATCCTTCGCGAAACATTCGAAGACCTGCTCCCGCAAAGCATCGTCTGGCGGCAGAAAGAACAGTTCTCCGACGGCGTCGGTTACAACTGGATCGACACACTCCGCCACGTAGCCGAAGCGCATGTCTCCGACCGGCAGATGGAAAACGCCGCCCTCCGCTTCCCCGTCCACACACCGCGAAACAAAGAAGAATATCACTACCGCTCCATCTTCGAAGAACACTTCCCGAGCGAAAGCGCCGCACGCTCCGTACCCTCCGTTCCCAGCGTAGCCTGCTCGACCGCCGAAGCGCTCGCCTGGGACAGCACCTTTCTCCACATGAACGAACCCAGCGGACGCGCCGTCAAAGACATCCACCTGGACGGATACAGCTGAACCGTACACGGAACGCACGGACAGTCGGATGCAGAAAAACACGCACATGTGGTTTATTTCGCAACTCTTATAAATTTTTATTGAAACGGGGATATTTTTTTACGCAAATATTATCTTTCTTTGCCGAAAAAAAAGGCTGATGCGAAAATATGGCTTTCTGCTGTTTATCACCGGCATGTCTGCGGTTGTTCATCTCCATGCACAGGAATGGTCTGTACGGGATTCCGTATGGCTTCGCCGCGTATTGTCGGGCGAGGAAAAGCTGCAGTTGAACGATGCGACGCAACGTGCCATCCGCGAAGGCTCGCTCATTTCGACCGATCCGCAGTCCGAGCAGCAGATGCAGCTCAGTCCGCCCGAACTGCCTTTCACGAAATCGTTCGACAACATCCAACCCTCCGGACATCAGAAGAAGAGCCTGACGGAACTGCCCCCGTCCGTCATGCTGATGGAAGGTTTGGGTATTGGCGGGACACGGCCGTCGACCGCGCCGCGTCTCGAATCATACGTCCCGCGTCTCCAAAAATCGCTCGTCGTCGTCGAGCTCGAGTGGCTGGAGTCCGCCACGCCGCGAAAAGCAGTCGTGAACGACCCGTCTACCATTCGCTCGGGCGGCATTTCGTTCAGCGCCGAAGAGATCCTGGAATACATTTTCCGGCCAAGTGCACGCGCCAAAAAACGAAACGGGAAGCATGCCGCGGCGCAATTATACAACCAGTATCGATAAAAATCAGCCGTGTTTTACGCCACCCCGCCGCACTTTTTTTATTCTGCTGATTATAATAAACCTATCTGAAGAAGTCGCTGCACGACAACGGAAATCCTCACACAGTTCATTCCAAAATAGAAAAAAACATTAACTTTGCTGCGCCGATTTGTACGGTGCGGAATGACTGTCCCGCGTTTTCGTTCGGCAGCAGCAGGACAGCGGGTTATCTTCCGGAATGATTTTATACGACTGAAATATGGATAACAATATATTGCGGATCAGCATCATCCAGTCCCGGATCGAATGGGAGGACAAGGCGGAAAATCTGCGCCGTTTCGGCGAATTGCTTCGCAGAATAAGCGGACGGACGCATCTGGCAGTCCTGCCCGAAATGTTCTCCACCGGCTTTTCGATGCGGGTAGAAACATTGGCCGATTCGATGGACGGCGAAACGGTGACCACGCTCAAACACTGGGCATCGGCTTACGGGATGGCTCTCACAGGCAGCTTCATGGCAAGCGATGGCGGACGGTATTTCAACCGCGCCTTTTTCGTCACGCCCGACGGCGACGCGTATTACGGCGACAAACGTCATCTGTTCAGGATGGGAAGCGAAAACAGATACTTCGATGCCGGCCGCGAGCGGCTGACGGTCGACTACCGCGGCTGGAAGATCTGTCCGCTCGTGTGCTACGACCTGCGTTTCCCCGTGTGGAGCCGCAATGTGCCGCACGCATACGACCTGCTGATTTACGTGGCCAACTGGCCGGCGGTGCGCAAAAACGTGTGGAAAACACTGCTGCCTGCACGCGCCATGGAAAACATGGCGTACGTGTGCGGCGTGAATCGGGTGGGGGCGGACGGAAACGGATATGCCTACGACGGCGGATCGGCGGTCTGGTCGCCCAAAGGAAATAAACTGGTCGACGCCGGAAACAGGGAAACGGTGAGGACCTGCCTCCTGGAAAAAGACGCACTGGATGCCCTGCGCACAAAATTCCCGGTCCTGGAAGACGCCGATTCGTTTGTGATTAAATGAAAAAAATGAAATCCGAGATGATCAAGCCTGACTATATTTTCGAAAGCAGCTGGGAAGTTTGTCACAAAGTGGGAGGGATCTACACGGTACTCTCCACGATGGCGCGTACGCTGCAACAGCAATTTAAAAACAATCTGATATTTATCGGCCCCGATACCGGCACGCCGGACACCGGTTTCAGCGAAGACCGCAAACTGCTTTCCGCCTGGCGCAAAGCCGCCGGGAAGGACGAAGCGCTTCACGTCCGCGTCGGACGATGGACTGTCTGCGGAGAACCGCTCGTCGTACTGATCGACTTCAAGCCGTTTTTTGCCGGGCGCGACATGCTTTACTATTCCATTTGGGAATCTTTCGGCGTGGATTCTTCGTGCGCATACGGCGATTACGACGAAGCATGTATTTTTGCATACGCCGCGGCAAAGGTCATTCGTCATTTTTATCAGTATCATCATCTGGAAGACAAACACGTCGTCGCCCACTTCCACGAATGGACGACGGGCATGGGCGCGCTGTATCTGCAGCAGCAACTGCCTGCCGTAGCCACCGTTTTCACGACGCACGCCACTTCCATCGGCCGGTCCATCGCCGGCAACGGCAAACCGCTGCACGACTATCTGGACGGATACAACGGCGACCAGATGGCGGCGGAACTCAACATGGAAGCAAAACACTCGCTCGAAAAACAGACGGCGCATCATGCCGACTGCTTCACGACCGTGAGCGAGATCACGGCGCTGGAATGTCGCCGCCTGCTCGAAAAGGAACCGGACATGGTGACACCCAACGGCTTCGAACCGGATTTTGTGCCTCCCGCCGGCGAACCGTACGAAGCAAAACGCCGTCAGGCTCGCCATGCACTGCGACGCGTCGCCGGAAAACTGCTGGGACGCGCCGTGTCCGAAGACGCTTTTCTTGTCTCGATCGGCGGACGGTACGAATATCGAAACAAGGGTATCGACGTGTTTATCGACGTGATGAACCGCCTGCGACACGACGACACGTGGACGGGCGAAACCGTCGCCTTCGTGATGGTGCCCGCCTGGATCTACGCGCCAAGAGCCGACCTGAAAGAAGCGCTGGACAAAGACATCGACATCACGGAACCGATGCAGACCCCTTTCCTTACGCACTGGCTGCACGGCATGGACGAAGACCGCGTGATGAATTTTATCCGCCATGCGGGATTTACCAATGCCGCGTCCGAAAAACTGAAAATCATCTTCGTGCCCTGCTATGCGGACGGAAAGGACGGCATTTTCGACATGACGTACTACGACTTGCTGCCGGGGATGGACTGCACGGTCTTTCCTTCCTACTACGAGCCGTGGGGATACACGCCGATGGAAAGCATCGCCTTCGGCATACCGACCGTCACTACCGACCTGGCAGGATTCGGACTGTGGGCGAAAAGCATCGTCTCGGGACACGACATCGGCGAAGGAGTGGCCGTGATTCATCGCACGGACGACAATTATGATAATGTGGTCTGCGACATATCCGCCTGCCTGCGTGCGCTCATGCAGAAAAACGAAACGGAAAGAAATGCCGTTGCGCAAAACTGTTTCCGTACGGCATCGAAAGCCACATGGTCGCATTTCATCAAATTCTACTTCCGCGCTTACGGCATTGCACTGGAAAAGGCGGAAAAACGGATGCAGGACAACCTGTGTCGAAACACATAATCAGGAACGATATTAAACAATAACAACAAACTTATGAGAACGCAACCAAGTAAATCGAACGACGCAATCTGGAGGGATATTTATTCACAGTCCAGGATTCCCGATCAGTTGAAAAATCTCCAGGAGATGGCAACCAACCTCTGGTGGGTGTGGAATCACAGCGGTGCGAACCTTTTCAAGGAACTGGATCCGGTCATCTGGGAAGAAACGCAGGGCAACCCGGCCGTCCTGCTGCAAAGAATATCTCACGAACGCGTGGAACAGATACAGGGCAATCCGGAACTGATGGCCAAAATCGACCGGGTCTACCGGCAGTTCAAAAGCTACGTGCAGGTCAGGGCCGACCATTCAAAACCGTCCGTAGCCTATTTCAGCATGGAATACGGATTGACCAACGTGCTGAAAATCTACTCCGGCGGACTGGGCATTCTGGCGGGCGACTACCTGAAGGAAGCCAGCGACAGCAACGTCGACCTCGTGGCCGTCGGGTTCCTTTACCGTTACGGATACTTCACGCAGACGCTTGCGATGGACGGCCAGCAGGTCGCCAACTACGAATCGCAGGACTTCGAGCAGTTGCCGCTCACGCAGCTGCTCGACGAAAACGGCGACCCGTTCGTGCTCGAAGTGCCTTACCCCGAACGGAAGGTATACGCCCACGTCTGGAAAGTAAGCGTCGGACGCGTACCGCTGTATCTGATGGATACGGACATCCCCGACAACAGCGACTGGGACCGTTCCATCACCCACCAGCTCTACGGCGGCGACTGGGAAAACAGGATGAAGCAGGAATACATGCTGGGCATCGGCGGTATCCTGCTGCTCAATAAACTGGGGATAAAAAAAGAGGTGTATCACTGCAACGAAGGACATGCCGCCCTGATCAACGTGCAGCGTCTGGTGGACTACATACAGGACGAACGTCTCGACTTCAACGAAGCGCTCGAAGTCGTCCGTGCATCATCACTCTACACCGTCCATACGCCCGTTCCCGCCGGGCACGACTATTTCGACGAAACCCTGTTCGGGAAGTACATGAGCGAATATCCCGCCCGGCTCGGCATCAGCTGGCAGGAGTTTATCGACATGGGACGCGAAAATCCGGGAAGCAGCGAAAAATTCAGCATGAGCACCTTCGCGCTGAATACCTGCCAGGAAGTCAACGGCGTGAGTCAGCTGCACGGCAAAGTGTCGCAACAGATGTTCGCGCCCGTCTGGAAAGGCTATTTCCCGGAAGAGCTGCACGTGGGATACGTCACCAACGGCGTGCACATGCCCACCTGGATGGCGCGCGAATGGAAACAGTACTGCGACAAGGTCTTCGACCCGTCTTTCCTGCAGGACCAGTCGAACCCGCGCATCTGGGAGGCCATCCAGCAGATGGCCGACAGCGAAATATGGGATATACGCCGTAAGCTGAAGAACAGGCTGGTCGAGTATATCAAGATTGAATATCGCGACAACTGGCTGAAGAACCAGGGCGACCCGTCGAAAGTCGTTTCGCTGCTCGAAAGAATTGACCCGAACGCCCTGCTGGTCGGATTCGGACGCCGCTTTGCCACCTACAAACGGGCTCACCTGCTGTTTACCGACCTGGACAGGCTGGCCAAGATCGTCAACAACGAAAGCTGTCCCATCCAGTTCGTCTTCACGGGCAAGGCCCATCCCGCCGACGGAGGCGGACAGGGACTGATCAAGCACATCGTCGAGATTTCGCGCCGGCCTGAATTTCTCGGGAAGATTATTTTCCTCGAGAACTACGACATGCGCGTGGCGCGCCGTCTGATTTCCGGCGTGGACGTATGGCTGAACACGCCCACGCGACCGCTCGAAGCTTCGGGCACGTCGGGCGAAAAGGCCGAGATGAACGGCGTGCTCAACTTCTCCGTGCTCGACGGCTGGTGGTACGAAGGCTATCGCGAGGGCGCCGGATGGGCGCTGACCGACAAGCGCACGTACGACAACCAGCAGTATCAGGACCAGCTCGACGCCGCCACGATCTACCATATCCTCGAACACGAAATCATCCCGCTCTATTTCGCCAAAAACAGCAAGGGATATTCGCCCGAATGGATACAGTACATCAAAAACTCCATCTCGCAGATTGCGCCGCACTACACGATGAAGCGCATGCTGGACGACTACATCAACCGTTTCTACAGCAAGCTGGCCGCTCGCGTGAAGATGCTCTCCGGCGACGATTTTGCCGAAGCCCGAAACCTGGCGCACTGGAAGAGGGAAGTGGCGGCGCACTGGGACTCCTTCGCGGTCGAATCGTTCGAGTACGACGACCTCATGCACGCCGTCGTGGGCGAAGACTACATCATCCGGGTGACGATCGACCGGCGGCAACTGAAGTGCATGCTCGGCGTCGAACTGGTTTATACGCGCGAGGATCCCGACCGGCACAAGCTGGAGTTCGTTTCCGCCACGCCTTTCAAACTGATACGGGAGGAAGGCGCGAAGCTGCATTTCGAACTGAAAAAGAAAACGTCCGGCTTCGGCCACCTGAAAGTAGGATTCCGCGTGTATCCCGTCCATGAAAAATTGCCTCACCGGATGGATTTTGCCTGTGTGCGGTGGTTTTAACCGGTAAATTTTTTGTGACCGGGCGACGCTTTATTTTAAAAAAACATGTATTTTTGCACGTTATTAATCAATTAAACAAGAACGACCATGAACAGATTTATGAAATGCGGCGCGCTGATCGCCGCCTCCCTGATTTCAGCGACTGCGTATGCACAGACCACTTATCCCGAACCGGAACGGATGCGTCCCGGCATGTCCGAATTCTGGCTGCCCCAGCCCCGGGTCATCACACCCGGCAATATACAGACCGGCAGCGCGCCGTCGGACGCCATCGTCCTCTTCGACGGCAGGGACCTCGCGGCGTGGGAATCCTCGCGCGACAAGTCCGCCGCAGGATGGACGGTCAACGGCAACGGCACCTTCACCGTCAACAAGCAAGCCGGCGACATCCAGACGAAACAGTCTTTCGACGACTTCCAGCTGCACATCGAATGGTGCATCCCCGAAAACATCAGCGGACAGAGTCAGGCGCGCGGCAACAGCGGGATCCATCTGCAGGGCAAATACGAAGTGCAGGTGATGGACAGCTACGTGAACGAGACCTACGCCAACGGGCAGGCGGCGAGCATCTACAAGCAGTCGCCCCCGCTTGTGAACGCGATGCGCAAACCGGGCGAATGGAACGTCTACGACATCCTCTACTCCGCGCCAGTGTTCAAGGACGACGGGACGTATCGCATCCCGCCGCGCGTGACCGTGCTGCACAACGGCGTGGTCGTGCAGCACAACACGACGATACTCGGTACCACCGAATACATCGGATTCCCCCGGGTGCAGCCCCACGGCGCCGGTCCGATCATCCTGCAAAGCCACGGCGACCCCAGCGAGCCGATCAGTTTCCGCAATATATGGATCAGGGAACTGTAGCCCGGGACGCGCGGAATTCGGGGTTTAAAGTTTGAAGAAGAAAGGACTTCGGTCGGAATCATGCCGGCCGGAGTTTTTTTTCGTACAGCTACTTCCTCAACGCGGAGTATTCTTATTTTCAAACACGGAGGGCGCGAAGAGAACGGTTAATTCTTTTTTTGAGGTGCTATTTCTTTTTTGAAATAAGGGCACGTAGAGACGGGGCGCGCCCCGTCTCTACTTCACCGCGTTCGCAATGACGGGGTGGAACATGGCTGTGATTG
>JAIRYD010000084.1 GCA_031267935.1 Tannerella sp. | reverse complement strand
GCAGCCGACCGCGGCCAGCAGGCTTTCGCGATGGCTTCCTCGCAGAAATTCACGGCTTCCAGGAAGCGCCTGTGATTGCACAGCATTTGAACTGTTTCAATAAAATAATCGTAATTCATATAACTCTGTATTTTCTTTTAACGGATGTGCCGTCATGGATTTTTTTACAAATAACGCTTCGCTTCTTACGCCCGTCCGGGAAACAGGCATTTCCTTATCCGTCCGTCGACGTATCGGCGGCAGGAACCGGTCGTGTATTATCCGCCGACTGCATTTCCGTCAGGATGATTCCCAGAAACATCATGACGAAGAATCCTCCCTGCGAGATGAAGGTCGCCCCCGTGGTCGATTCGATCATGAGAAAACCGACGATCAGAATCACAAGCGTAAACAGCTTTGCATTTCCATTTCGCCGGTATGCGACGAATGCCTTGCGAAGCACATACACCCAAAACAGGGCAAAGAGGACGATTCCCGCCACGCCAAACTGGGCGAGAGACGGATAATACGTGTCGGATATAAAATTGGGAAAACTCTTGCTCAGCCCCCACACCGTATCTATGCCGTATTTCGTATACAGTTCCGAATAGTACAGTCCCGACGAATGTGTGGCGTAGCTGGCCAGTCCGCTTCCGAACGGGAAATAGTCGCGAAGGATTTCCGGCGCCGTGTAGTAGAGGACAAACCGCGCAATCATGTCTTTCTCTACGTCGCCGGTCCCGATAATCGCCTGATAAAAATAAAGCGAAATCTTCTCCCACGCGACCACACCTATGAGTGCAATCATACTGCACAGTATCAGAATGTTTTTCATGCTCAGTCTGAACTGTTTCTCGCGCGAGAAAAAGATGACGACAAAAAAGGCCATGACAAAAAAACCGTAGAATTTGGAACGTCCGCAGAGCATGCCGACGGACAGGAGCACGAAGAAAACAAGCTTGTCGCGCATCGTAAACCTGCTGCCGTAGAGGTAGCACAGCGCAGCGATGGTGACGGCGATCCCGTAGTAGGCCGGATGTTCCATCAGGTCGTTGAGTATGCCGATGTCGAAAACGGCCACAACGCCGACCGGCAGGAGAAACACGATCCATACGAGCAGCGCCACGTCCCCGAGCAGTTTCTTGCGGACATCGTTGAGCCGTGGCTTCAGGTGATACATGCAAAAGAAAGCCATATAAGGCTTTATTTGTATGGCCAGGTCGTTGAGTATGGCGCCCGGGCTGTTGCTGCCGATCCAGAACGAGTAGACCGTGTAAAATGCAAAAATCAGAAGTGTCGCCAGAAAAGCCTTGTTGAACGTCCAGTTCGGCGATTTGATCATCGACCGGACGAACAGACCGAAGAGCGCCAGCATACAAACCTCGTCCGTATAATCGAACCCGATCAGTTTATACAGCATGACCACAAAGATCAGCGTAAAAACCAACAGTCCAAACAAATATTTATTAATGACGGATTGCATTTCCTGTCTCGTCAAAAAGTTTGTACTTGATGATTCCGCCAACCCGGAAAGCCAGCACGAGGCTCTCGGTGAGGAGCACCATTATCGCCACATTGTAGATGGACAGGCTGCCGTAAACGTAAAGCAGCGACAGCCCCGCGACATGAAAAAACGAAATGCCGATGAGCGTCCAGTTCGTATACCGCGCATGCCCCATTGCCGCCAGAAACGGATAACCGATCAGGACGGAGGGAATCGTAACCAGACTTGCACACATGAGAATGCGGAACACGCCCAGCGTCTCCGTCTGCAGCGGGTCGCCGCAGATGAACCATATCAGCCAGTACGAACCGAGCATGATGCCGCTCAGCAGTACGATATTGGCCGGCACGATGAATTTCAGCACACGCTTGAAAAAAGGCACGTTGTGCGTTTTCGCAATATGCGGAAACAGCACGCCGGTGAAGGGAAGCAGCAGGTTGTTGTAGGCCTGATACAGTTTTTCCGCCGCCAAATAGTAGCCTACGGCCGTATTGCCGCATGCCAGGCCGATGACAAACGTGTTTATGTATGTATACATCGACACGGATATGCGCGAGAGGAAATAGGTGAAACTGTCCGTAAAGGCAAACTTGATCTTCCGGAACGGGGGAATAAACCACTTCTGCTTCTCGCGGAAATATATGATGTAGATGCTGATAAATCCCGCGATGATAAATCCCATGCTGTAGAAGATCGGCACGAGCGAATAATCCTCCGGCTTGCGGATGAAGATGAAGAACGGTAAGCAGCTGACTGTCTTGGATACAATATTGAAAACGGTGATATATTTCATCTTTTCCATCCCCTGGAAATACCACATCGGAAACATGACGTTGCCGACGACAATGCCGAAATAGCAGATGAAAAACGAGGCATCCTGGCGGAACATGTGGATCGACGCGGTCAGTAAAAGCAGCAGGAGAAAGCATGCGATCGCCAGAAAGAAACGGCATACGAACGCGCTGTTCAGATAGCAGTTGACCACGTCCGGCTCGTGCTTGTGGATCGAAATATATTTGGTGGCCGAAAGGTTGAAGCCAAAGTCGGTAAGCATCACGAAATAATACATGGTCGTATATCCGAATCCGACCAGCCCCCACCGCTCAACCCCCAGCATGCGAATCAGGAATGGAAAGGTAATCAGCGGTAAGAGATAATTTACGCCCTGCAGCAAGACCAGCGCAAAGAAGTTTTGCGTCATGGGTCTCTTCAGTAGATTTGAAATACTTTCCAATGTGTATAGTATGCTGTGCTGGTTGAAAACCTTTCTCACTGTGCGGCAGGCGGAACGGTCACCCCGCCTGCTTGTATTCCGTCACAATTTCTTTCAGGATGTTTTTGATGAACAGGAATCCGACCGGCAGCAGGATGGTGAGCGCCACGATTCCGATGGCGGCAAACAGCATCCTCGGCCCGACCGGTTTCTTGAGGGTATACGCCGGATCGATGATGCGGGCATGGTCTTTTTCCTGGCCCAGCGAAAGCGCCGTTTCTTCCCGTTTTTGGAGCAGCACGATGTATACGCCCTGCAGGATTTCCTGCTGACGCTTGTAATCCATGTATTCGCGTTCCTGCATCGGGATGCTCTTCATCTTGTCCAGCAGGAATTTTTCTTTCGACTTCAGGTCGGCCAGCGTTTCCCGGCATGTCTGTTCCGCATTCTCGATCATCAGGAAGACGCCGTCGCGCAGTTTGTCCACCTGTCCGCTCATGCTTCTGAACGCGGGGTTGGATTCGTTTGAGTTTTTCAGCAGCCGGTTACGTTCCAGAATGGCTTCGTTGTAGAGACCTATCGCGCTTCCCTTTTCACCGTCCGCGATCGACAGCAGCGACGGGATGACGTTATATTTGTTTTCCGGATTTTTCACGTAATCGTTCATCATCCTGATGATGCGCGATTCGGCTTCTGTTTCTATTATCTTTGTTTGCAGTTCTTTCATCTGTTCCGTATAAAACAGTACGTCCGATTCCAGCAGCGTCAGCTGGTTATCCGTTTTGTATTTTTCGATTTTCCATTCCACGTCGTGCAGTTCGGTCACGATTCCGTCAATACGGTCGTTCACAAACGTCAGTATCTGATTGTCCGTGGTCCGCTTAAACATCGCCGCGTCTTCATTGTATCTCTGCATCAGGACGTTCAGCATCGCTTTGCCGCGCTCGCGCACATGATCGGTACAACCCAGTTCGATCACATTGGACTGCTTGGACACCTCTTCGATCATAAATTTGTCCGCAAAGGATTCGGCCAGCCAGTTGGCAGGCATGCAGGTGATGTGGAGCTTGAACCGGCGTTCCGCCGAGCCGCCGTTGTCGAAGTCGAGCATGAACTGCCGACCGTCGAACACCACGTTTGCCGGCAGGGAGGGATACGAAAATTTCGCTTTTTTCTTTCCCAGCACACTTTTTACCTTCACGTTGATTTTTTCGCCGGACACGGATACGGTAAAATCATACTGATCGTCCAGTTGCCGCATGGCCGCCGAATCCATCGTCAGTTTAAGCGGCGCCTCGCGATACATCCTGTAGAAAGAAAACGGTTTGGTATATTCTACATTCAGATCCAGTTCGAGTATCATCTGACTCAATATGCGGCTCGACGAGAGAAGGGATATCTCGTCTTCGATACTGATCGTTCCCATGCTTCCGCCGCCCAGGCCGAACGATTTCATGATGCCCGCCGCTTCGCCCAGTCCGAAGCCGGCCGGAGTGATGCCGGAATCTTCCTGCACCTGAAGACGCGCCATGAACTCATACGTGCGCGGATAAAACGTCAGGTACAGTATGGCCGGAATGAAAGAAAAGATAAATGCAATCAGGAACAGTTTCCATTGACGCAGGTATCGTACAATGAGGCTTTTCAGGCCGATGGTTTCGTTGTCTTTTGTTTCTTTTTCCATAATCAGTTACTCCTTCTGTTTGTAGCGATAATAGCAATGACCGTGGACGAAATCACGGATATTCCCGACAGGATGGTCGAAATGATGGTCAGCGAATATTGTTGCGCCGAACTGAAGTTTGCGTTCTTTTTCTTCGCGTCGTTCGGTTCTACGTAGACGATGTCGTTCTGTTGCAGATAAAAATAGGGCGACGCGAAGATGGCCGGGTCTGTCATGTCGAAGCGCACGAACACTTTCTCGCCGTTGTTGTCGCGACAGAGCAGCAGGTTTTCACGCTTGCCATTGATGGTCAGGTCGCCGGCCATGACAAGCAGATCTATGATGGATATGCGGTTGTTTCTAATGGTGTACACGTTCGGACGCGCCACCTCGCCGAATATCCCCACTTTGAAATTGACAATCTGCACGTTGACCAGCACGTCGGGCACGGCATCGCGAATCATGTCCTGCAATCGGGTATTGGCCTCGTGAATCGACAGTCCGGCCAGATGAATCCGTCCCAGCACGGGGAAATTAATGTATCCTTCCTTGTCCACCATGTAGGTGAACAGATTCTGTACAGTGTTCGTATTGACCTGCTGTTCGCTCTGCTGATAAAAACTGTATGCCGGCGGATTGTAGGGTATCGTCACTGTAGGGTCCCACGAGGAAACGTTGATGGTCAGCAAATCGTCCTCACAGATCCGGGTGTTGTACATCTGGGACATCTTCTCGCGTATTTCTCCGGATATGTCGTCGATCCCCTGTAGATAGGCCACATTTTTAGGCACTTTGCAGGATGCCAACGACATCAGGATACATAAAAGCAATACAAACTTGTTTCTCATACATTCATTTTTTTTTGAAAGTGCAAATATACACTACGATATTAAGTCGCTGTTTTGTAAAATCATATAAATAACGTTATAAATCCTTGTATATTGTTGACGGAGGATGCAAAAGTGCTTTTTTCCCACATATACCGCCATTCATTCCCGAAGTACACCTATTTCGCGAAACCAGTCTTCGGCGCGGTCCGGCCAACTGTTGACGACGGCGCCCGTGTCGCGCAGTCCGTATCCGTGTCCGCCTTTTCTGTACAGGTGCAACCATGCAGGCACGCCCGCTTCCTTCAGCGCGTAATAGTAAAACAGACTGCTGTTTATGTATGACTTGTCATCTTCGGTCTGGATCAGCATTGTGGGCGGCGTTCTGCTCGAAACGCGTATTTCCGGTGCGAGCCGGAAATTTTCACCGTCGAGATATGCCGGATAAACCAACAGGCAGAAGTTGGGACGACAGCTGACCCTGTCCATCCAGTCCAGGTCGGGATAAGTCCTGCTGTCGAACGAATTGCTGGCCATCACGCACAAGTGTGCGCCGGCGGAAAAGCCCATCACACCCAGCCGGTTGGAATCGATATTCAGATGGGATGCATTGGCGCGCACGCAGCTGATGGCGCGTTGCAGATCCTGCAGCGGCGCCTCGTGCTTCTCGCGCCCGGGGCGGCGGGGTACACGGTACTTCAATAACACACCGGTGATTCCCAACTCGTTAAGCCACAGACATACTTCTTCGCCTTCCAGGTCATACGCCAGCCGGTCGTATCCGCCGCCCGGACAGACGATCAGCGCCGCGCCGCAAGCCAGTTCTTCCGGCGCCTCGTAGATGACGATGCTCGGGGTATCCACGTTCGTGATGCGCGTCACCGTTTCGTTCGCAACCCGCCTGCCGCTTTTGTCGATTATCTCCACATAAAGCGAATCCTCTCCCGGAGCGCCGTCAGGAAACAGTTTGATGACTCTCTCCTGCGCCATGACCGCTTCGAGCATAATCATGGAAGACAACAATATGATATAAACCCGTTTCATCGTTTAAAAATATGCCTGCAAAACTACGAAAAATTTAGTACAATACGTCTGTTTTTATGAAAATTGATAAATATGTCCGGGAAACCATGATTTTCAGTTTATAATTTAACTCGCCGCAACCTCAGACTGTTACCTACAACACAAAGACTGCTCAAGGCCATGGCGCCACCCGCAATCATCGGATTGAGCAGAAACCCGTTCACGGCATAGAGGACGCCTGCCGCGACGGGTATGCCGATCATGTTGTAGATGAATGCCCAGAAAAGATTCTGGCGGATCACGGCGACCGTCCGGACAGATAGCCGGATCGCTTCCGGGATTTTCGTCAGATCGGACGATACGATGGTCATCTGCGCCACATCCATGGCAATGTCGCTACCCTGTCCCATGGCGATGCCCAAGTCGGCCTGTGCGAGCGAAGCGCTGTCGTTGATGCCGTCGCCCACCATCGCCACCACGTGGCCCCGGGCTTGCAACTGTTTGATAAACTCGCTTTTTTGATGCGGCAGCATGCCTGCATGGCAATGTTTGATGCCTGCTTGCGCCGCGATGCTCTCCGCCGTGTAGCGGTTGTCGCCCGTGAGCATGTAACAGACGATGTGTTGCGATTCCAGCAGCCTGACAGATTCGCGCGAGGAGGCTTTGATCTCGTCCGCGACGGCAATCAGCGCCAGCGCCTTTCCGCCGCCGGCAAACCATACGGCAATTTGTGCCCGACAGTAGACCTGCACGGCCTCGGCCAGCAGACGGTCGTCTGTCACGACGCCGTTTTCCTTCAGCCATTCGGCGCTTCCCGCGAAATACGTTTCGCCGTCCACTACACCCGCGACGCCTTTGCCCGCGACGCTCTCGAAGTGCGTGACCGGTCGGGCGTCGTTTGCGCCGACCGTATCGAAATGTCTGACAATGGCCTCGGCCAGCGGATGTTCCGAATGTCGTTCGAGGTCGCGCAGGATGTATTTTCTGCGGTCGTCGTCGTCCAGCCATCTGACGGAAACGACGGCCGGTTTGCCGCGGGTGACGGTACCCGTTTTGTCGAACACCACCGCGCTGACATTCTTTGCCGTCTCGAGGCTTCCGGCGTCCCTGATCAGAATCCCGCGTTCCGCCGCCCGGCCGAGGCCGACCATGATGGCGGCAGGCGTCGCCAGACCCAGTGCGCAGGGACAGGCGATGATCAGTACGGTCATCAGCGCCAGCAGACCATGCGTAAGTCCGTGCTGCGCGTCGAGCATAATCCATGCGACGAAGGCGAGCACGGCAATGACAATCACCGCCGGAACAAAGACGGCGGCTATCCTGTCGACCCGTTTCTGCACGGGCGCCTTGCGGCCCTGCGCATCCTGCACCATACGGATGATTTGCGCAAGCATCGTGTCGTCGCCCGTCTTCCCGGCTTCGAAATGCAGACTGCCTCGGCCATTCATCGTGCCGGCAAACACTTCGTCGCCTTTCCGTTTCAGCACGGGAACAGGTTCGCCCGTCAGCATGCTCTCGTCGACATACGATTCTCCCGTGAGCACCACGCCGTCGACGGCAATCCGCCCGCCCGGCTTTACGAGCACGACGTCGCCCGGGACAATGTCGCCGACAGCCGTTTCTGCATATCGTCCGAAACCCCTGACGACGGAAACCGTGCCGGGGCGCAAGCCTATCAGCCGCTTGACGGACATGGCGGCGCGGCGTTTGGCTTTCTGCTCCAGCCAGCGTCCGAGCAATACGAAGGTGATGATGACGCTCGCCGATTCAAAATATACGTGCGGATGGAGGCCTCTTCGCAGCCAAAAATCGGGGAAAAGCGTGTTGAACACGCTGAACAGATAGGCCGTAGCGGCGCTCAGCGCTACGAGCGTATCCATATTTGCCGAACGATGTTTCAACTGCTGCCATGCTCCGACGAAAAAATCGCGTCCGCACAGGAACACTACGGGCGTAGCAAACGTCCACATCAGTGCGTGCGCGTAGGGCATATCCATGAAAAACATGCTCATAATCACGACAGGAAGCGACCACACGACAGCCCGTCGCGTCCGCCGCCGTAGATTGTCGCTTTCTTTTGCGTAAATCCTGTCGAACGCTCCGGACGGATCGTCTTCCTCGACGAGCATGTCATAGCCCTCGGCCTGAACGGATTTACGTATGTCCAACGGATTTTGCACATCCGGATGATATTCGACAGTCGCCGTCGAGGCCGCAAGATTGACCGCCACGTTCGCCACGCCCGGCAAACGTCCGACCGTATCTTCAATCCTTTTTGCACACGAAGCGCAGTGCATGCGAAGGACCGGAAAAGTTTTTTGTATCGTATCACGATGCATGATATGCCAAGTTTTTGGGCAAATATACAAATATTTCAGCTAATGGATGAAAAAAAACGGATGAAATGCCTATTTAAAAATATAACCGATGACAGCGCTGTAAAATGCTGCCACCGGTCATTCAAGTGCAGGCGCATTTGTCCTGAATATCTTCGCCGTGGCGTTTATCCTCTTCCGCAAAAGGAAAACGTCCGCCGACATTGTCATTTTCAATTCATCTGCGCAGGTGTCATTCATTTCCCGTCCGGAAACAGTTCGCCCGGCTTTTGTCAAGACAGTTTTTTCTTGCCGGCTCTGTCCTGCTTCAGACTTCTCCTGCAACTGCGGATCAGTTCAAGCGGCGTGCAATCGAACTGTTTCTTGCAGAACCAGTTGAAATGCGTGGCCGAATTGAAGTTGAATTCCTGCATGAGGTCACTGATCGTGATATCGGGGTCCATGGCCTTGGCTTTCACATGCTTGGCAATCTGATTCAACATCCACTGCCGGGCAGAAGTGCCGAAGACACTTTTGAATTTACAGTCGAACGTAGTCCGTCCCATGTTTGCCAGAGAAGCCAGTTCGCCTACATTTTTCATTTTCATGTAGTTATGCATTATAAGACTTCTGAAATCCGACTCTCCGACGATTTCGTGGAACAATTTGGTCAGGTCTTTCTTGTTATAAAATGCCCGCAGAATCAGGAACAGTTCTTTTTCCTTGATTTCGTGCAAATGTTCGCAATTCAGCCCTTCATCCAGATACAGTACCATCGTACTCAGGAAATTATCCAGCGGATAGCGAATAGGAATGGAACTCAGCAGTTCGACTGTCTCGTTATCGTTCAGCATCTGCTGAATGAACAGTTTGTCGCAGATTGACCGCAACATTTTGAACGAAAAGAGTATCAGCTCGCTGTCTTGCCGCACTTCGTGCGAAAACACACAACCTTTGGGTATCAATACGATCTCCTTGGAAGTCAACTTTCTCGTAACGATTTCTACCGTATGGAAATGGATATTTCCTTCCAGCAGAAACAGCAGACTGTGATTCTTGTCGCTGTTGAAATTAATCGAACCTCCCGCATTCACTTTCAAATGCCTGAAACCAAAGGAGTCATCTGATACATAATTCATGCAATTCAAGTGCTCTTTTTTGTAAGTTATCATACTATCAATATTATTCAATTGTACATTTGTTTTTTTACGTTTTCAATTACCCGGAAAGAATCGGACCGGAGCGACAGCCCGCCATCGCAGTTGCAAAACCGGCTGCGCGCATCCAATCCTTTTCATTTGAGACAAATAACCCCGGTATGAATCGCGCGAGCGACAATCCGGCATCTGGCGGTCGACCCGAAGCGTGGGTACGCGGCTTCGAGCCACAAGAACCGGCTGGATACGTGTTCGCCTTCTCCTCCAATATCCCGGAAAACACGATGGGAGACGCCAAATTCTCTTTCCCACTCATTTTAATCTTTCGTACTTTTTGTCCCGTTTTTAACATAATATTCCTCCAATCATTTTGCAATTTTCGGATTCGCTTTTATAGAAATATGCCTGAATCAATACACTTGTTGATTGCCAGCATTTTATCGTCAATTTCATGCGATTTGTCATATACCGCGCTTTTCGCTTGAAAATCGCGTAAATCGCAATTTTTACGGATATTACCGTCATATTGCTTATCCTGTTTCTATTGTTGCCTTTTTTCATTTCAGAATCTGATAAAATTTAAAAATAACACTTTTAAATCAGATTTTAACTAAAAAACTATTCTTTTATCTTATTTTCTCTACTTTTCCAAAAGTTTATTCAACCGCTTCGTTTATACAATACAAAGTTACAACTTTTTTGACAATTATTTTTCTTAAATCAACTTTTTTTTTCCGATATCTGATGAATAATTTGTTACAAATTGAGAAAACAACCCGTATATTATTGATAATAGCGTGATTATTAGTGCATTCCATGAAATTCGCATTTATGATACCGGGTATATGTATTTATATTTTTGATTATCAATCATTTCATCACACGAATGAGATAAAAAAGTTTGCCGCTTTTGTTAAGACATTCGACGTTTTCAAAGGAAAAAGATGCGTGAAAGGCGTAATATTTCATTTTATCACGAAAATGAACATTTTATTGCGATAGCACTTTTTTTGTCAATATTTATTAATTGAAACACGTGATTTATGGACGATATCCGGGTTCTCCGTTTTTTTCCACACGCCTCCAGCAAAAGAAAGTCTGCAAAAAAGTCGCATTCGCATGATTTCATGGCAAATTTTCTTACATTTGCATGGAAAAATGTAACATGTATGCAGAAATGCGCATTTTAAAATACAGACAACCAATATGAAAGTGATAGATCTGATAAAAGGAAGCAGCAGGACGGCTTTTTCGTTCGAGATATTGCCCCCGTTGAAGGGACACAGTATTGCGAACGTATACAAGGTGATAGACAAACTGCGCGAGTTTGAGCCCAAATACATCAATATTACGTCGCACCACAGCGAATATGTCGAGAAAGTGCAGCCGGACGGCAACATCCGCAAGGTAAACGTGCGCAAGCGCCCCGGCTCGGTGGCCATCGCGGCGGCAATACAAAACCGTTACGGGATTACGGCCGTGCCGCATATCATCTGCAAGGGATTCACGAAGGAAGAAACGGAATATGCCCTGATCGATCTGCATTTTTTGGGGGTGTATGACCTGCTGCTGCTGCGCGGCGACGAAAAGACGTTCGATGCCGGTCGGAATCCGGACTTGTATCACGCGCATGCCACCGACTTGCAATGCCAGGTGAACCTTTTCAATCAAGGCGTTGCACTGGATGATTCGCCGTTCGAGCAGTTCGATTCGCCGTTCTCGTACGGCATGGCCTGCTATCCCGAAAAACATGAGGAGGCGCCCAACATGGATGCGGACATTCGTTTTGCAATAGAAAAAGTGAAAAACGGCGCGGATTATCTGGTTACGCAAATGTTTTTCGACAATGCAAAATATTATGCCTTTGTCGAACGTTTACGTAGCGAAGGCGTCACCGTTCCGATTATTCCGGGCATCAAACCCGTTGTATTCAGAAATCAGCTGACGGTATTGCCGCGGGTATTCCGTGCGGACATTCCCGAACCGCTGGCTTCCGAACTGCGGCAATGCCGAACCGACGACGAGGCCAAAACGGCCGGTATCGAATGGGCGATCCTGCAGTGTCGGGATTTGATTGCACATGGCGCGCCCAGCTTGCATTTTTACACGTATCTGGCAAGCGACAGCGTGTGCCGGATTGCAAAAGCGGTTTACTGAACGGACAAAACGACGCATTCCTATACATTAATATATATATAACACGAGCAAGCGATGTTTTTCAGAGATGTCATAGGTCAGGACAAATTGAAACGGCAACTGATCCGGACGGCGCAAACGGGATATATCCCGCATGCAAGGCTTTTCTGCGGGCAGGCGGGATACGGTACGTTTCCGCTGGCGCTGGCCTACGCACGATACTTGAACTGTCGCGAACGGACGGATACGGATGGTTGCGGGCATTGTCCGTCGTGCCTGAAATACAACGAGCTGGTGCATCCGGATCTGATCTTTGCCTTTCCGATCGTGAAGTCGGAGAAGAAAAGGGAAGATAATTGCGACAATCATCTGCCCGAATGGCGCGAGTTTCTGAAAGCGTCCGCTTATTTCGACCTGAGTGCATGGCTGAATTATTCGAACACGGAAAATAAAGATGCCTCAATATATACAAACGAAGCGAATGAAATATTTCATAAAGTCAGTCTGCGGATTTATGAAGCGGACTATCGCGTAGTGTTCATTTGGATTCCCGAGCGAATGCACAGAGACGGTGCAAACAAAATGTTGAAAATCATCGAAGAGCCTCCCACGAACACGCTCATATTCATGGTTTCGGAGGCGCCAGACAGTCTTTTGGGTACCGTTCTGTCGCGCTTGCAGCGGGTGAGTGTACCACCTATCCGCACGGACGATCTGGCCTGCGCCGCCGAACGGGAATTCGGCATCGATCCTGTCCGGTCGCAGCAGATCGCGCACATGGCGCATGGCGACTACCTGAAATTGCGGGAAGGCATACAGGTCAGTGAGGACAATGCGCTTTTTCTGGAACAGTTCACGCGCATCATGCGCAATTCGTGGGCGCGCGACGTGAAAGCAATGAAAGCTTTTGCCGAAGAGATGGCAAAAATGAACAAAGACAGGCAGAAGCGTTTCCTTTCGTACTGTCAGAGATTGATTCGCGAGAATTTCATGTATCGTTTCCAGGCTGCCGAAATGAATTACATGAACAGTGAAGAAAACACGTTCTCCACACGATTTGCGGAGTATGTGAATGAGCGGAATGTCTTCGAATTTGTCCACGAGCTGACGGAAGCTGAAAGGCATATCGCGCAAAACGTCAATTCGAGAATGGTCTTTTTCGACCTTGCGCTGCATATCACCGTATTACTCAAGAAATAATTCGGAAAATGGACAGACGATTCCTTCCTGCGCTTCTCACGGTATGCCTGCTCGTCGGATGCCACCGCTCCGATACCGTCAGGGGTGGAAACGATACGACGATACATATTCATCGTTTCGACAAGGATCTGTTTCGTCTGATCTCGTCCGGCACGCCTGTATTTGACGCACAGTTCACGACCGAATATGGCGCGATGCTGAAAGTTGTCGGACTGGGCCTTTTCGGGAGAGAGGATACGCACAGCGCAGATTTTCAAGATCGATTAATCAATTATTACGCGGAGCCTGCGCTGTACAGACTGTATGAAGAGGCGCTGGAAAAGTATGACTGCATCGAATCGCTGGAAGCGGAGCTCGGACGGGGTTTTGCGCGCCTGCATGCCGTTTTTCCGGCGATGCAAATTCCGGCCGTATACATGCACGTGTCGGGGCTCGGACAGAATCTGCTTGTCGACGACAGTCTGCTGTCCATCTCCATCGACAAGTATATGGGCGCCGATTACCCGCTTTACAGGCTCTATCCGCTTCCGCGGCAGAGGATGAATCCGGAAAACATCGTCGTGGATTACCTGACGGCGTGGTTGCTGTCGGAATATCCTTTTGCGGGCAACGATCGCGTGTTGATTGAGCGCATGATTTACGAGGGCAAGATCAAGTATGTGACGGGCCTGGCGCTGCCGCATGTCGCGCCCGAAACGATGATGGGATACACGCCGGATGCATACCGGTGGTGCAAGGGGCACGAAAAAGAGCTGTGGCGCCTGATTATTGAGCGCAAACATCTGTATACGCCCGATCATGTAACTGTAATGAAATATTTTTCCGATGCGCCCTCGACTTTCGTGTCCGACGATGCGCCGGGCAACCTGGGTGCGTGGACGGGCTGGCAAATCGTTTCGAAATATATGGAAAAAACGAAGGCGTCCGTGCAGGAGTTGATGAACAATACCGACTGTCAGGATATTCTGAGCAGATCGAAATATAAACCGTAAAAGCGATTCACGTAATAATGGAAAAAATAAAAGTAATAGACCGGGAGCTTCTGGACGAGACGAGCGCCAGGGCAAAGATGTCGCCGCGACTGCGGATGAACTGTAATTTTCACGCGCGGGCGGACGATCCGGTCAACCGTCTGCTCAATGCGATGGAGCCGGGGACGTATCTCCGTCCGCATTGCCATCCCGACAAGGAGGAGATTTTCCTGCTGCTGCGCGGCCGCGTGGCGATTCTGATTTTCGACGACGGGGGCCGCGTGACGGAGAAGGTGCTTCTCGATCCGCTGCAAGGCTGTTTCGGCGGCGAGATTCCGACGGGCGTATGGCACGGATTGCTGGTGCTGGCGCCGGAATCGGTCGTCTACGAGGTCAAGCGGGGGCCGTATGTGCCGCTGTCGACGGAAAACATGGCGCCCTGGGCGCCGCCGGCCGAGGATGCGGGGGCCGTTTCGCGCTATATGGACGGTCTGTACGGACAGATCGAATCATGGCGTGTTTGATGAATAATATCACATTTTGAATATGAACATAAAAGAATCAATAAAGAACTATCTCGCCGAAACGGGAACGGAGCGCATCGTACTGAAAGCCGTGCTGTTCGATATGGACGGCGTGCTCTACGATTCCATGCCCAATCATGCCCGTGCGTGGAGCGAAACCATGCGTGCGCACGGGCTGGATTTCAGCCTCGAAGAAGCTTATCTGCACGAAGGGCGCACGGGTCCGGCCACCATCCGCATCGTCTGCCGGCGCGACGGGATCGCGCTCACGGACGAAGCGGTCGGCGACATCTATCGCGAAAAGACGGATGCTTTTCTGCGGCTGCCGGCGCCGCAATGTATGGCGGGCAGCCGTGAGGTGCTGGCGAAAGTCGTGCGCGACGGACTGACTCCGATGGTCGTAACCGGATCGGGCTATGCGGCTCTGCTGGATAATCTGGACCGGTTTTATCCGGGCATCTTCCGGCGCGAGCTGATGGTGACGGCGGCCGACGTCAAGATCGGCAAGCCCGATCCCGAGCCTTATCTGATGGCGCTTCGGAAGGGAAGGTTGCAGCCGTGCGAGGCGTTCGTTGTCGAGAATGCGCCGCTGGGCGTCGAGGCGGCACGGGCGGCAGGGCTGTTCGTGATTGCGGTGAACACGGGTCTTCTGCCCGATTCATGCCTGACGGATGCGGGCGCCAGCCTGCTGTTTCCGGGCATGACGGCGCTTGCCGGGGCGTGGGACGAAATTCGGGATGCGGCCGCCGGCGGCGAATGACTGCCGGAGGGGGATTTCTACCGGCGGAACGTGCCGGCAAAGAGCGCGCGCAAGCGGCGCTTGGCTTCGTCGAACGGGACGTCCGCCTGCAGTTCGCGGCTCAGGGAGGTGACGCCCCGGTCGGTAAATCCGCACGGATGGATGAGCGAGAAATGCTGCAGGTTCGTGCGTATGTTCAGCGCAAACCCGTGCATGGTCACGTAGCGGCTGCTTTTGACGCCGACGGCGCAGATCTTGCGGGCGCGGGCGGTATGCGGTTCGAGCCATACGCCCGCAGCGCCGGCAAGGCGTTCGCCCTTCAGTCCGTACGACGACAGGAAGCGGATCATGACGTCTTCCAGCATTTCCACATATTGCCGCAGGCCGATGCGGAACGTTTCGAGATCGAAGACGGGATAGCCGGTGATCTGTCCCGGACCGTGATAGGTGACGTCGCCTCCGCGATCGACGCGGTAAAATTCAAATCCGCCGTCCTTCAGCAGAGATTCGGACACGAGCAGATTCGTCATCCGTCCGTGCTTTCCAAGCGTGAACACGGGCGGGTGTTCGCAGAAGAAAAGCATGCTGTCGCCCGTCACGTCCCGCGCCTTCGATGCCAGCAGCGCGTCGAAAGCCTGCTGCTGCAAGGCAAGCGCTTCGCCGTACGGGATACGGCCCAGGTCCTGAAATGTGAATGATTCCGTCATTTTGTGCAGTAAAGCGTTTTTAATTGTGGTTTCAGTCCGTTTCCCGGAAAGCGGGCCGGACTTTTCCGCCGCAAAGATACGGTTTTTGCGGGGAAAGACTTCTTTAACGATGAACGATTAACGATGAACCGTGAATGGGATTATTGAAACTGCACCCGGCACGGTAGTTTTTTTGAACCGGAAAGGGAGGGGTAGCGGCAACGGCGAACCTGCCCCGCCCCTGTTCACCATTCTACCATTCATCGTTCATAGTTAAAGAAAAACCATGCCGCGCACAGTATATATCATTTCCTGAAGACATGCAGATGCCGCGTATTTTTGTGATGTGTTTTTATGCGGCTATGGAATGATGGCCATGATAATTTCACCCCAGGGACCTTTTTCTCCACGCATGTTTTCCCAGCGAAGACAGAAATAAACACTTTTTCCACGGTTGCTTTCGCTAAATTCAAGCATGAAGGGTGAGCGCGTATCGGATGACGAATGAATGAGTTTGTCAATCGATACGGGTGGTGCGTCGAGGATTGCCCAGATAATTTCCACGCTGTGCACGCCGGATGGTTTTCCATAGCGGCGGCTGTTATTGTCAAAAAAATGGAGTTTCAGACGCCGGATAATGGACGAATCGATTTTGAATTGAGGCGGCGTCTTTGGAATTTGCGACGGCGTGCGGGTTGTTTTATGAATGGGCAGTCCCAGGTTGTCGCGATCGATATCGGTTACCTTGCTGCTGTAGGTCAGGTATTCGCGAATGAAGATGCGCAGCGCCGATTCAAGCGTGGCACGTGCCTGCGTCTTTACGTGTATGGACGATTTTGTACGCGTGGAGGGCGCTTCGGCAACGCTGTATTTATCATCCCAGACTTTTTTCAACGCGATCAGCGTGTCACACGCCGCCTGAGGAATACCGAATCGTGTGATATTTGGAATTAACACGATATAAAAATTGTTTACCCACTGGTAAAAATCCACATCCTTGCGTGGAATGAAATCTCTTGTTGACATTACAATTAAATTTTAATGATAAATAATATGGTTTAAATGATTGATAATATGGCAATAAATAATATGATATATTGCTTAAACAAATTATTGGGCAGTATACACCGTATTTCTGTGACATGTCCCGGCGACTCTGTGACATGTCCCGGCGACTCTGTGACATGTCCCGGCGGCTCTGTGACATGTCCCGGCGGCTCTGTGACATGTCCCGGCGGCTCTGTGACATGTCCCGGCGGCTCCGTGATATACGTCTGTCCGGTCTCGGGAATTTTGGGAAATATTCCGAAAGAAAATCCCGAATTCCTTTTGACTGTGCAAGTGCGAATTGCAAGTCATACGTGTCTGATATCATCATGCAATACATCATTTTTTT
>JAIRYD010000063.1 GCA_031267935.1 Tannerella sp. | reverse complement strand
CACATATCGTTTTTTTTTCGCTATTGGGGTTTGCACAAACCGCCTACCCCGTTCGAATTGGCGCGGTGCAACCACGCCCCCCTCGCCGATACCGGCAGGGATTGCTTCGTTCCTCGCAATGACGAATCGGGACTTTTGAGACAGCCCGTTACGTCGAACTCACGTTAACGAGGAACGAGTTTTAACGATGAACTATGAACGATAAACGATGAACGGATTCATAATTCATCGTTCATAGTTCATAGTTAAAGCTCGTTCATCGTTCATCGTTCATCGTTCATCGTTAAAAGCTCGTTCATGCGGACGCAAAAGCGGACAGGGTGTTCGATAGCGGACACCGGGCGGGGTTGATATTTACTTGAAATCAGTCTGTTATCTTTTTGGCATAATCTTTGTTTATTGTCCGGTAAAAAAAAATTAATATGGACAGGACTATTTCGAATTTGGAAAAAAGAAAGATTTTGCGCAGGCAGATTATTAAGTCGGGCGCGGGGGTAGCGGGTGCGGTGGCAGTCGTCGTACTGATTATTTCGCTGATGCGGACGGAACTCCACCGGAAGGATTTGCAGATTTCCACGGTGGAGACGGGCGTGATTGAAGTGTCGGTTAATGCGTCCGGCAAGGTTGTACCGGCGTTTGAGGAGATTATCAATTCGCCGATTAATTCGCGTATCGTGGAGCTGTACAGGAAAGGCGGCGATTCGGTCGAGGTGGGGACGCCTATCCTGAAACTTGACCTGCAGGCGTCGGAGACCGAATACGGGAAGCTGCTGGACGAGGAGCAGATGAGGCGGCTTCAGCTCGAACAGCTGCGCATCGTGAATCAGAACAAGCTCTCGGAGATGGAGATGAGGCTGAAAGTGTCGCGCATGGAGCTGAGCCGCAAGGAGGTGGAGCTGCGCAACGAACGCTATCTGGACAGCCTCGGCGCGGGCACGACCGACAAGGTGCGGCAGACGGAACTCAGCTACAACGTCGGACAGCTTCAGCTGAACGAGGACGAACAGAAATACATCAACGAACGCACCCTGTCCGAAGCCGACCTGCGGGTGAAGGAGCTTGAGCTGAATATTTTCAGCAAGAGCCTGGCGGAGGCGCGCCGCACGCTGGAGGACGCGCAAATCCGTTCGCCGCGCAGGGCGATACTGACTTACGTCAATAACGAGGTGGGGGCGCAGATTCAGCAGGGCAGCCGCGTGGCGATTGTCTCCGACCTGTCGCACTTCAAGGTGGAGGGCGAGATTGCCGACGTCTACGGCGACCGCATCGGCGCGGGTTACCGGGCGGTGGTGCGGATTGGGCGCGACCGTCTCGGCGGGACGGTGAGCGACGTGACGCCTCTTTCCAAAAACGGCGTGATTTCCTTCACGGTACAGCTGGAGGAGGATAATTTCCCGCGCCTCCGTTCGGGACTGAAGACGGATGTTTACGTGATGAACGCCATCAAGGAAGATGTGCTGCGGATTGCCAACGGCACATACTATACGGGCGCCGGCGCTTACGAGCTGTTTGTCGTTGACGGCGACCGGCTGCTCCGGCGCAAGGTCGTGCTGGGCGAGAGCAATTTCGACTATGTGGAGGTTGTCGAGGGGCTGCGGCCGGGTGAGGAAGTGGTGGTCTCGGACATGGTGGACTTTCAGGGAAAGGATAAACTTAAATTGAAACAGTAAAATAAAAATGGACAAATACATTCAATATTTCAGGCAGGCGCGGAACCTGCTCCGGCAGGAGAAGGCGTTTTGCGCGATTTATATTCTGGGGACGGGATTGTCTATCACCGTTGTCATGGCATTGCTGATCGTTTTTCACATCAAGATCGCCAACGTCTATCCGGAAACGAACCGCGACCGGATGCTGTCCGTCAAACGCGGCATGGAACGAAGCGAAACAACCACATCGTCCGGCGGCATCTCCCATACGTTTATCGAGACCTGCCTCAAACCGTTGGAGAACGCCGAGGCCGTTACCGCCGTCTCGGCAGGCGAGGCCCGGGTGCAGTCCGAAGGCAGCCGCAGATCGGTAGCCGTCAAGCGGCTCTATACGGACGAAGATTTCTGGACGGTCTTCCGGTTCCGTTTCAGCGAAGGCAAGCCCTATACGGCGGCGGACGTGCAGTCGGGCATCCCCGTGGCCGTCGTGGCACGGTCGCTGGCGCAGCGGCTCTTCGGCGACGCCGGGGCCGTCGGGCAATACCTGATCATGAACTCCAGGCAATACCGGATATGCGGCGTGGCGGAAGACGCTTCATGGATAGCCGCAAACTGTTACGCGCAGGTATGGACGCCCTACTCCGTCGACCCCGATATCGCGCAGGGCTGGGGACTGTCCGGCTTTATGGGAAACATGCAGGCCTATATCCTTGCGTCCTCGAGCGCCGGCGTCGGAAAAACGAAGCGGGAGATCGAAGACCGCTTCCGCCGCTTCGCCGCCCAGTGCACGGAAGCCGCGCCCGACTTGCTCGGCCAGCCCGACATCCACTGGCAAAGCGTCTTTCGCGAGGGCGACAACAGTATTGACTTTTCACGTGTTGTATGGCAATACGGTCTTGTTGTGTTCGTCCTCCTACTGGTGCCGGCCGTCAGCCTGTCGGGAATGGCCGATTCGCGCATGGAACGGCGGCTGGCCGAGATGGGCATACGCCGCGCATTCGGCGCTCCCGCATCCACGCTGATGCGGCAGGTGCTGTTCGAAAACTTCCTCTTTACGCTACCGGGCGGGATGGCGGGACTGCTGTTCTCGTGGATACTTGTGGTGGCGAGCGGCCGTTGGATTATGAACATCGGGCAATCTCTTACGGAGATCCCTCCCGGAGATGCGGCGGTAGGCTTCACGCCCACGATGTTGTTCAACCTGCCCGTTTTCGGGCTCCTGCTGCTGGTCTGTTTCCTGCTCAACCTTTTTTCGGCGCTTATCCCCGCCTGGCGGGCGTCGCGCCACCAGATAGTCGATTCGTTAAACGTGAATTAATATTGCAACGAAATGATACGCTCCATCCTGACTCAACTGTGGAACTGCCGGAAGGCAAACTTTTCCGTGCTCCTGGAACTGCTGCTCGTCTTCGGACTTGTATGGTACATCACGGACTTCCTTTTCGTGTATGCCTTCAATCTCGGCATACCGAATCATCGCGACATGCGCCATACGTGGCAGGTAAACATCGACCTCCTCCAGCCCGACCATCCGGAATACAGGGCGGAAGAGAACGAACCGCAGGCGCTGTACGACAATTATCACCGTATCCTGCGCATCCTGCAGGATTATCCCGGCGTGGAGGCCGTCGGCATGGCGTCGAACCGCGCGGCTCCCGGCAGCGGGAATTACCGGGGAAGGCATGTGTATTCGACGGACGATACGACGCGCCATGTCGATGTGCAGGAAATGGATATTTATCCGGGTACGGACTATTTCCGCGTCTTCCGCCATACGCGCGACAATGGCGCCGGGCCGGTCTCCGTGAACGATTTCGACTGGACGGGCGTGCAGCGCCCCGTCGTCGTCAGCCGTTCGGTGGCCGAGGCGCTCTTTCCCGGCGAAAACGCCGTCGGGAAGCAGATGGTCGCCAATCCGAGCGCGACGGACATGGCGGTGACCATCGCAGGCGTGGTCGACGACACGAAGCGCTTCGACTACCTGCGTCCGCGCCATGTCGTCTACTCCGCCATACAGCAAATGGATAGCTGGGGCATACAGATGTGGCGCTTCTACGCCGTCACGGCCATCCGCAGCGACGCCTCGCTCCCGGACAGCCGCTTTGCCGAAGACTTCAGCGAGGCGATGACCGGCGACCTGCGCGCGGGCAATTTTTTCTTCAACGAGCTTGTCCCGTACGAAAAGATGGCTGCGGATACGTCCGACCGGTTCGGCGTGACTTCCACCCTGAACATCCGCGTGTATCTGATGGCGTTTTTCCTGCTCAACATCCTTTTGTGCATAACGGGCACGTTCTGGTACCGGGTCAACGTCCGGCGCAGCGAGATCGGTTTGCGCAAGGCGATGGGAGCTACGAACGCATCCGTCCGCAGCATGTTTATCCTCGAAGGGCTTTGTCTGCTCTCGCTCGCCGCACCGGTCGCAATGTGTATTGAATTGCAGTTCGTGGGCGCCGGGTTGATAGACACGTTCGGGAAAAACTGGGGAGCCGATACCGACAAGGTCTATCTGATCGACCGTGCGGCATTGCGCTTCGCGATCACGAACGGAATTACGTGGGCGATACTTGCCGCAGTCATCCTGGCGGCGATAAGTATTCCTGCCCGGCGCGCCGTAGCGTTGCCGTCTTCGGAAGCGCTGAGAACGAATTGACAATGAACGATCCGGCCATACCGGTTTTTATACCGAAATCCGTGCACACGCGTAATCGACGCGCCCTAACAATAAAAAAGAACGAACAATTTTAATAATTAATACTTGGTATCATGATTAAGCTAATGAATCTGGAAAAGATCTACCGGACGAAAGAGATCGAAACGGTGGCATTGGAGAATGTAAACCTCGAAGTGCGGAAGGGGGAGTTCCTTTCGGTAATGGGGCCGTCGGGCTGCGGGAAGTCGACGCTGCTGAACATTGTGGGTCTGCTGGACACGCCGACGAACGGCACGGTGGAGATCGACGGCATACGGACGGACGGCATGAACGACGGCGATCAGGCGGCGTTCCGCAACCGGCAGCTGGGGTTCGTGTTTCAGAGTTTTCATCTGATCAGTTCGCTCAACGTGCTGGACAACGTGGAGCTGCCGCTGCTTTACCGCCGCGTGTCGGCCTCCGAACGCCGCCGGAAGGCGAAGGAGGTGCTCGAAAAGGTGGGCCTCTCGCACCGCATGCGCCATTTTCCGACGCAACTGTCGGGCGGGCAGTGTCAGCGCGTAGCTATCGCCCGCGCCATCGTGGGGAATCCGAACATTATCCTGGCCGATGAGCCGACGGGTAATCTGGACAGCAAGATGGGCGCCGAGGTGATGGAGATTCTGCACCGGCTGAATCGCGAGGACGGGCGGACGATCGTCATGGTGACGCACAATGATGATCAGGCGAAGCAGACTAACCGGACGGTGCGGTTCTTTGACGGGAGGCAGATTTCTTGATGGTTGGGGTTTTCGATGTTAATCGACTTTATTCGATGTTATTCGACTTTATTCGACTTTATGAGGAGGGGGGGGGATTTTTGGGGATGGTTTGTTTTTAATTTTTAATTTTTGATTTAATGAGAAAGTATTTTCAGTATTTTCGGCAGGCTTGGAATATTATCCGGCAGGAGCGGCTGTTCAGCTGCATTTATATTGCGGGAACGGGGTTGTCCATTACGGTGGTGATGGCACTTTCGATTGTGTTTTACATCAAACTGGCCGACATTTATCCGGAGACGAACCGCGACCGCATGCTGGTCGTCAAGAGCGCAAAGGAAAAAAGCGAGAAAGACGGCGAAAGTAGCGCAGGCGTTTCTCTTGCGTTCGTGGAAAACTGCCTGCAGACGCTCGAAAGTGTGGAGGCGGTCAGCGCCGTGCTGAGGAATTCCGACAAGTCGTACGTGCAGCCGGACGGCAGCAAAGACCAGTGGCGGGTGACGGTCAAATACGTGGACACGAACTTCTGGACGGTCTTCCCCTTCCGCTTCATGGACGGCAGGCCGTTCACCGAAGCCGACATGCAGTCGGGCATACGTACGGCGGTGATTGCCGAGTCGCTCGCCCGCCGCCTGTTCGGGACGACGGAGGCGACGGGGCGGACGGTGAGCATGAACTTCATCCCCTTCCGCGTCTGCGGCGTGGTCAGGGATGCCTCTTTCGTTACCGAACGTACCTACGCCCAACTGTGGATACCCTATACCGTCCATCCTGATCATAAAGAATCGTTCGGTCTCAACATAGGCATGATGTCCGCCTATATCCTTGCGCCGTCGGCGGGCAGCGTGGAGCGCATCCGCCGCGAAGCCGTCGATCACATCAACCGCTATGCACAGACGCTGGACGGCGTGGAATTAAGCGTGATGGGGCAGCCCGACCGCCACTGGCAGACGATTTTCCGCTTCTGGTCGAACGTCGAGCCGGATTTCGGCCGGGTGCTGTGGCAATACGGGATGGTGTTCTTCATCCTGCTGCTTGTGCCCGCCGTCAGCCTGTCGGGGATGACCGATTCGCGCATGGAACGCCGGACGGGCGAAATGGCCGTCCGCCGCGCTTTCGGCGCCCGCCGCCGGACGCTGATGACGCAGATCATCGCCGAAAACCTGCTCTTCACCCTTCTGGGCGGCGCGGTCGGACTGATTGCGTCCTGCCTGCTCGTCTTCTTCGGACGCAGCTGGATCATGTCCATAGGAGAATCTTTTACGACCCCTCTCCATGGCGCCGAAGTGACGCTCTCGCCCGGCATGCTGCTGAACTGGACGGTCTTCGGCATCGCCCTGGCGATATGCTTCGCGCTCAATCTGCTTTCGGCGCTGATTCCCGCCTGGCGCAACTCGCGCAAAAATATTGTCTATTCGTTAAACGCAAAACAGTAAACCGATATGTTGAAGTCCATATTTATTCAGAACTGGAACCGCAGGCGGAGCAATGCCTGGATTACGATCGAACTCGTGCTGGTCTTTTTTCTCGTCTGGTACATTACAGACTATCTGTTCGTGCTCGAATATAACCGGCACATTCCCGACTATCGCGACCTGCGGAATACGTGGCAGATCGAGATGGCCGAATATCCGGACGCCTATTCACAGTACCGTGCGGAAGAAAGCGCCGGCGAAGCGCGGCATGAGAATTTCGCCCGTATTCTTCAGACACTGCGAAACTATCCGGGCGTGGAAGCGGTGGCGGTTTCGTACAACGGTTCCGAACCCGGCACCGGAAGCTACTGGGGCGCCGTCGCAAAAAACGCGGCCGATACGACCCTCGAAACCGGCGGACAAGTGATCAACAGCGACCCGGAAGGCGACTTCTTCCGCGTCTTCGCCTACACGACAGGCAGGGGACGGCAGACGGTCTCGGCGCATGATTTCGACGCGGCACGTCCCAACGGCGTCGTGCTGGGACAGATGACCGCCGACCGCCTGTTTCCCGACGGACATGCGACGGGGAAGGAAATCACGCTCTACGACGGACAGCTGTTCACCGTCACGGGCGTGGTCGACAACATCAAGCGTTTCGACTATCGCCGTCCACAGAATGCCTTCTATATCTTCACCCGCCGCGATACGCATGACCTGGCGAACGCCAGTATTTCCATCCGCAGCAGCGCGACGGCCGGCGCCGCCTTCGCAGAAACGTTCAAACGCGAAATGACCGACCGCCTGCAAATCGGCAATTTCTATCTCAAGGGCATCGTCGCCTACACGGAGATTGCCGCGGACACGGCCGTGATGTTCGGCGTGAGCAACGACATCCGGGTGAAGGTCTACCTGATGATGTTCTTCCTGCTCAACATTCTGCTCTGCGTGACGGGTACGTTCTGGTATCGCGTGAACACGCGCCGCGAGGAGATCGGGATACGCAAGGCGGCCGGCTCGAGCGCGTCCGGCATCCGCCGTCTCCTGCTGACGGAAGGGTTGTGTCTGCTTGTCGTGGCGGCGCTTCCGGCGATGCTGATCGAGTATCAGTTCGTGCGCGCCGGACTGATAGAGACGATGGGGTATGACGCGGGTACGCTCGCCAACTACCTGCCCGACCGCATGCATCTGCGTTTTCTGATCACGAACGGGATTACGTGTGTGGTGATGGGGGTTGTTATTCTTGCGGCTATTGGTTTGCCGGCGGGTAGGGCTTCGGTGTTGCGGCCGGCGGAGGGGTTGCATTATGAGTGATGATGGGTGGTTGATGTTATTCGATGTTATTCGACGTTACTCGACTTTATTCGACTTGGAGGAAGAGGGGGGGGGGATTTTGGGGGATGGGTGGTTTTTTATTTTTAATTTTTGATTGAGATGGGAAGGTATTTTCGGTATTTTCGGCAGGCGTGGAATATTATCCGGCAGGAGCGGCTGTTCAGTTTTATTTATATTGCCGGGACGGGGCTGTCCATTACGGTGGTGATGGCGCTTTCGATTGTGTTTTACATCAAGCTGGCCAACATCTATCCGGAGACGAACCGCGACCGGATGCTGGTCGT
>JAIRYD010000033.1 GCA_031267935.1 Tannerella sp. | reverse complement strand
GAAGAGAAAAATCATCCATGTCCTTGTCATATCTGTGTCATTTTGAATAAAAACTTCGTAACGAGCAATTATCTGTGGCAAAATTATTGTTTTATTTTGAAACACACTTGCATTCCGTGAATTTTTTCACCTCCAAACCTGAGTTCGACGTAAGCATAGTCCGTCAGGACTTGCATATCAATAGAAAACAATGTGGCCTCTCCGGATCAAAACCTCGTGGAGGTTTCATCCGTTTCATTGTGTATCCCCTGACGGGGAAAAAAAGGGATATGCCGTAACGTTTTCTATGGATATGAATGCCCTCCGGGCAGGTAGGGGCGGGTTTCAAAACCCGCCCTTACATATATGCGAGACACATCGTTCATCGTTCATAGTTCACCGTCCAGAAACGCCGACATGGCAGCGAAGCATTCTTCCACGCCTTCGGATGTGTCTTCGCGAAACAGTCCGTAGTGAGCGCCCGTGGTGAGCAGACGGACCTCGGCGAGTTGCGGAAAGATTTTTTTTGCCCGTCCGGCGACTTTCTGTCCGGGAAAGAGGACGTCCGATTTTTCGGCTACGACACAGACCGGCGCGTTCAGTTTACGGAGTTTGCTTTTTCGGACGGGTTTTCGTCCTTCCTTTTTAATGCGGGAGTGGAGAAGCAACATTCGCGTCATTCCTGACAGCGTGTCGTTGGGAAAAGGCATGAGGGGTACAAGCGCTCTGGCGACGAGACGGTCGGTGAGCGACTGTTCGTTTTTTCCGGCGAGACGTCTCAGTTTCGACAGTTTCGAGGAAGGTGTCCGCAGGATGCCGGAGGGCATGACGAGCAGCAATCGTTCGACACGCAAGACCGACGATACGCAGAATTGCAACGCCGTCGTGGCGCCGAACGAATATCCCAATACGGCCACGCAGGACAGCTCCAGTGCATCCATCAGCTGGCAGACCCATTCGCCCGTTTCCCGGCCGGAGACGGGCGCCGTCTCTTCGGCGCTGAATCCGACGGAGCCTGTCGGGTCGGGCACAATCAGCAGGATACGGTTCATGTCCAGTCCGCGGAGAAAAGGCGCGGCAATCACGGGATTGAGCGCGTTCATTCCACCAAACATCAGTACGGGGCGGCCGGCAGGATTGCCGTAAAGCACGACGTGCGTAAGGCCGAAGCGGGTCGGCGCCATCCGTTCCGTCAGCGGCACGCCGACGGCTGCCAGGTATTTGCGGTACAAGCCGTGAAGGGCATGCCGCCCTTCCTGCGATCCATATACTTTCGATGCGAACTTTTCCATTCGTCCCTCCCTCCTGCAGTGCTTATTTTCTTAACAGCCGCATGACGCCGCAGACGATCAGCCGCACGACGACGGACAAGGCGTAGAGCGCCGCGCCGATGAAGATGACCCAGACGATTTGTGTCCAAAGCTCGCGCCATTCCGTCCGGTAGACGGTGATGGAGACGATGTTCAGTACAAAGGCGGCGGCGAGGCAGGCGCAGAGCCAGCGCAGTTCGCATTTTTGCTGTCTGGCGGTAAACAGAATATCTTTCATGATCAGGCAAAATTGAGGTAAGGTATTTTGTATTCGTCGGGGAAGGCGAGCACGCGCTGTTCATCCATGGCCTGCAGTCCGAGCAGTCCGAGAACGGAGGAGTAGTATGCTTCTTCGACGAGGCGTTCGGCGGGACGTCCCGTCACGGCGGCTTCGCAGAAGGATGCCAGCAACTGTTCGGAACCGTCGTCGGCAAATCCGACGGACGATTCGCCCGAGTGTGTCGACACCTTGTCGACGATGAAGTATCCGGCGTTTTTGGCGGCCGTTTCGGGCACCCAGCTTGGGCCGGCAAAGGAGACGTTGTCGAATATACTGTGTTCGATCTGGTTGATCAGTTGCATGATGCCCGGGGCGGGGCGTGCCTCTTCGAAGTAGTATTTTCCTTTTTCGGGTTCCATCGTGCCGTGACTGCAGAGGATTTCTTCCTCCAGTCCGAGAAATTTGTTGGAGATGATGGATTCGTAGGTCATCTTGACGCCGTTGGCATAGCGGTAGATGAGGCTGACGTTGTCGTATACTTCGCGTCCGTCTTTCCAGTAGACGATGTCGCCGTATCCGGTGACGGTTTCGGGGATCATGCGCATGGCCCAGTTACCGACCTGGAGCTGGTGCGTAGCAAGTTCCGTCATCAGTCCGCCCGAGAAAGCTTTGTAGAGTCGCCAGTTGATTTTGCGTTCCAGATCGGGCGAGGGGAGCGGGCGCCGCCAGTCGTTGTTACGGAACCAGTAGGCGCGGATGCCGCCGATGTCGCCCAGCGTACCGTCGTGAATCATTTCCATTGCGCGGATATATTTGGGATCGAAGAGGCGTTGCTGACCGATGTACAGCACTTTGCCTGAGTTTTTGTAGGCACGGTACATGGCCAGGCAGTCGTGCAGTGTGAGGGCCATTGATTTTTCGCAGAAGACATGTTTGCCGGCTTCGAGTGCATCGACGGTGATGGGGGCGTGCATATCCAGCGGCGTGGCAATCAGGATGGCGGATATATCTTTTCGCTCCAGCACTTTCCGGTATTCGGTATACAGCTGCGCCTGCGGACAGACGGCGGCAGCCTGCCGGAGATGAGGCTCGAAGTTGTCGCACAGTGCCGCGACTTCGACGTGCGGAATGCGGGTCAGGTTCTGCAGATGGTACTGCCCGCGCGAGCCTGTCCCGACGAGGGCAAGCCGGACTTTTTCGCCGCCGGCGATTGCTTTTTTTTCATCGTCGCTGCACGACTGCAGCCACGGAAAAGCCGAGAGCAGCAGACTTCCGCCACCGAGAGTCCCCACGTTGCGGAAAAATGTTCTGCGGCTTATCACATCGTTTTTTTTCGTTTCGTCCATGTATTTTTATGTTTAATATTCATTGCGTATCATTCATCTGCCGGTCAGCAGTCGTAGACTTTACATTCATATATTTCGAATCGTCCGCTCCACGCCGCCACGCCGTCGCCGGCCGCCATCAGCGCCGTGGTCAGCACTTCGGCATCGACGGGATGCGGTGCGGCGACGGCGACGATTCTCCGTCCCTCGACACATCGCCCCGTAGCGGGCCGAACGATATGCGCCGGACGTCCGGGCATGTTTCCCGAGACGGACAGTGCGGCGTCGCACAAACGAATTTCATCCAGACGCCGGCCCGTATACGGATTGTCGATACCTGCCGGCCAGTAGCAGCCATGCGGATGCGTCCCTATGCCGAGCGCCATGCTGTCGCCGAAGTTCACCAGTGCGCGTGTGACCCCGTGTCGCACCAGTATGTCGCCGATCCGCTGCGCGGCATACCCCTTGGCATACCCGCCCAGGTCGAAAAATGCGTCCCGGCCAAGCCGCACCGTACGCGCACTCACGTCGAACGTCACCTCCGCCCAGCGCCCCAGCGCGATGTCGAAACACCCCTCCGTCAGTTCGCGGTAGCGTCCGCACTCCATCAGTATCGACCACAGTTCGTCTTCCACCGCGACCGTCCCGACGGCCGCAGCCGCATTCAGCCGTCCCAGCGCACTCTCCGGATCGAAGCGGTTCAGCATCTTTTCGAGGCGGAAAGTTTCCGCGGCAATCTCGTCCCACAGCGCCTCCAGCCCCTCCCGTCCGTCGCCTAACAGCAGCGCATCGAGCCGCGTGCCCATCACTTTCGGGATGGAACCGTGAAAAAGACGGGACGAAGGATAAAAATTCGTATACATATTCTTTACTCCTGACTGCGAAAACATCGACACCGATGACGGCGCAAATTTAATAAATAATGCACAGCCGGGCTGTTTTTTGCTGTAAAATAACGTTAATGCCGTGATCCGCGCAGATCCCCGAAGCTGTTTTCTGCAGCACAAAGCCCGAAAATGCCTGCATACCCCGGTATGCGTACATTTTCGGGCTGAAATATTGCGGAAAACAGACCTGTAAATGTGCTGTTTATTTTTGGACAGTCCTTAAACTCCCCGCGGCCCCGTCTAATCCGCGATCAGTTTGTTCTGCGAACGTTCGTTGTTAGGTATGGGCCAGATGTATCCGTTGATACCGTCGTCCGGCGAAACGCGGATCTGCGATACCGTGCCGGGACGTTTGACGATCGTTTCGGCTCTGCGCATCAGGTCGAAGCCGCGAAAACCTTCGCCGATCAGTTCGAGCCGCCGTTCATTGTAGACGGCCTGTCTGAGGGCGTCGCCCGTAAGGCCGTCGAGCGTGAGCGTATCGTCTTCGGGTCGGAGCGCGCGCCCCCTGACCTGCTTCAGTGCAGCGACGGCAGCGGTCGCATTGCCGGTATTGACGTAGCATTCAGCCAGGTTAAGCAGTACTTCCGCATACCGGAAAACAGGTACCCATTCGACATACGTATAGTCGGTAAATTTCGTGAGAAATTCACTTCCCTCGTTGATCGTCGTCAGTTTGGCAATGCGTTCGTCCTTCGGATTGCTGTAACCGTCGATGCTCACGACACTTGATGCCGTATCAATGACGAGCGATTTACCGTCGAGGTAATAATATGCCACGGCCGACTGGCTTGCTCCGCGATTGGTTTCGCTGAAGGCAACGGAGAATATATTCTCGGACGTGATAAAGGGCGGGTTGTAGATCGTCGCCACGTCGGCTGCAAGCGAATATCCGGTCACGCTGAGGCCTGCCTCAATGGCTTTCTGCCAGTCGCCGGTGAGCATGTAAACGCGCATCTTCAGCGCTTCGGCTGCGCCGCGGGTGGCGCGTGCCACGGTGGCTTCGGTCGCGTTGCCGGCGGGCAGTGCGCCGGACGACGAGAGGTCGGAGAGGATCTGGTCGATGACCTGTTGCGAAGTGGCGCGTACAAGGTCGTTGTTGAAAATATCCGACTGGGCATCCAGCCTCAACGGCACGGACGGCGCGTTGGGATCAAGCACGTAGGGCTTCGTATATAACCGATGCAGATAATAGTAGGCAATGGCACGTACAAATTTGGCTTCGGCCACGAACTGGTCATACTTGTCGCCGGCCTTTTCACGATTCTCTTCGGCCAGCTTAAGGAAAGTATTGCATTTGTTGACGGCCAAATATGCCGCCTGCCAGAAATTGTTGTTTTCCTGCGTATTCAACCCTACTTTGGTTTCGTAGGTACTGTACAGTTCCACACCGTTGTTGGACACGTTGACCACATCGTCGCCAATATTGTCGCTGATCAGCACGATTCTTCCGCCGAAGAGATAGTTGTCCTTGAGCGCGGCATAAAGACTGATCACATTGCCTTCTATTTTTTCGGCATTTTCAAAAATTTCTCCTTCGCTGAAATACAGCGGTGGTTCCTTGTCCAGAAAATCGTCACCGCAGCCGGCCAGAAATCCGGCGCTCAGGATGAAAAGACCGTATAAAGCTATTTTTTTCATATCTATTTATTTATTTCAATTAAACATGTTTGATTAAAAAACTACGTTCACGCCAAACGTAAACACCTTCGACTGCGGAAGCGTATTCTTGTCGATACCGCCGAAGAGCGCGGCATTCTCGTTCGAAGAGATAAGCGATTCGGGATCCAGACCGCTGTATCCCGTCAGGCAGAACAGATTCTGCGCCATGGCATAGAATCGCAGCGAGCCGATGCCGACTACCTTGGGCCAGCGTTTCGTGTTAAACGAATAGCCCACAGTCAGCGTTTTCAGGCGCAGATAGTCGCCGCGTTCGATCCAGTCGGAGATTGCCCAGTTCGAACCGTTCGAATAGTTGTCGCCGTAGACAGGCTTGGCATATTTGGCATTGTCGCCCGGATTGCGCCATACCTGATTATATACTTCCAGCGAGTTGCTCCATGCGCGCATATCGCTCACGGTGGCAATCGTACCGTTGAAAATCTTGTTGCCGCCCGAATACTGGAACAGGACGGACAGGTCGAACTGTTTGTATTTGATTTCGTTCGTCCAGCCGCCGTAGTACGTGGGCATTGTGCCGCCGAAAAGCTGCTGTTCGACGTTGGATTCGGGATACGGCTCTCCGGTGTCTCTTGCCACGAACTGCTGTGCGCCCGATTTCTCATACATGATCAACACTTCCGTACCGTCTTTTCCGACCACGATACGGCGTCCCGTTTCGGGATCGATGCCTCTCGATTCGCGGATATACAGTTGTCCGATCGAATAACCGGGAAGGGTAAGGTTGTTCTGCCAGTATGTGTTCGACGACAGCAGTTCTTCGACGCCGTCGGCCAGTTTGATCACCCTGTTCTTGTGCGTCGTGATGTTGAACGACGTAAACCAGCTGAAGTCTTTGGTTTTGTACGGCGTGGCCGAGATTGAAAACTCAATGCCCGTATTGCTCATTTCCCCCGAGTTGGTGGTAATATAGTTGTCGGGGATACCTTTGGACGGCGCTACCGGTACGTTGAGAATCAGATCGGAAGCGTAATTGCGGTACCAGTCCAGTTCGATGGTGATGTTACGCTTGAGCTGTGCCGAAAAACCGATATCCATTTTCGTGCTGCTTTCCCATTTCAGGTTTTCACTGTCGGCGATTTTTGATAGCCGGTACATTCCCGCGCTCCCGTAAAAGCCGCTCTGATAATATGATTTGGCTGCATAGGAACCGATATTGGTATTTCCGACGACGCCCCAGCTGCCTTTGATTTTCAGGTCGGAAAACAAGTCGGAAAACGGGCTGAAGAACTTTTCTTCCGATATGCGCCATGCGCCGGAAAAGCCGTAGAAATTACCCCAGCGATTATTCTCGCTCAAGGCGGAGAACCCGTCGCGACGATAGTTAAGCGACAGCATGTATTTGTTGTCAAATTCATAATTGACGCGTCCGAAGTACGAGAACAGGGCGTTTTCGTCGATCAGACTGCCCGACACATAAATGTTTGCATAATCAGCCTGAAAAACATTAAACTTGTCATCCAGAATATCCGTACGGTTGGCGCCCCAGCGGGTACGTTCCCGCTCATAAGCCTCCATACCGACGAGCGCGTTGAGGTTGTGGCTACCCACGCTGAATACGTATTGCGCCGTGTTGGTCCATGTCTTGGAGAGGTTTTTGGTGCGCGTAACGGTCGACGAACCGTGGGTAGGGAAAGCGTCGCCCATAAAAGGCGTACTGAACGAATGGTAAGCCACATTCATGTAATCGATGCCATATTGCGTTTTCAGTGTCAGCCCCTTTATCGGGGTCAGCTCAATAAAGTAGCTGGAGATGATGCGCGCCATGTCCGAGTTGTTGAGCGTCCCCAGGTCGATGAGCGCCACCGGATTGGGATATCCGCCGGGGTTGGCCGTATTCGAGCCGTTGCCAAGCCCCTGTATGCCGCTCGTCCACACCGTACCGTCCTGGTTGTATGCCGGAAAGGTAGGCGGGATGATCAGCGCCATGCGTGAAAAACCCTGCGTGGCAAAAATTTCACCTCCCCGTCCGTTATCCGTCAGTGCGGTGTTGGTCGTCGACGCATTGATGTTGGCGCCGATTTTCAGCCAGTCGGTTGCTTTCGACGTGACGTTCATGGCGCCACCCAGACGGTTGAACCGGTCGTTGGCAACCATCCCTTTCTGGTCGGTATAATTGACGGACATGTAGTACTGCGTACGCGCCGATCCGCCGCTGACGGCCACCGAGTGGCTGTGTTGCAGTCCTGTCTGGTAGATGTAGTCGTTCCAGTCGGTATCTACATAGCCACCGCCCCCCCCTGTTAACGGCCAGAGATTGAACGCTTTAAGTCCCTCGCCCAATTTCGGGAGCAAATCGCGCACTTCGGCTGCCGGAGCACCTGAAATCTGCATTTCGTCCGTCCCGTAGCGGTTTTTTGTAGCCAGGTTTTTGAGGTCGACGTATTGCTGCGCATTCATCGTTTCGATGAATTTGGTGGGCGTGGTGACGCCGATCCAGCCGTTGTACGTAACCCTTGCTCTTTCCGCCTGTCCTTTGCGTGTAGTAATCATCACCACGCCATTGGCTGCACGCGAACCGTAGAGGGCTGCCGCTGCCGCATCTTTCAGCACGTCCATCGAGAGGATGTCGGCCGGATTGATGTCGGAAAGCGGATTCGTGGTACCGCTGGAAACGTTGGTCGACTGGATGGGTATTCCGTCGACAATATACAGCGGCTCGGTGCCGGAAGTGATGGACGATACGCCGCGTATGCGTACTACGGGCGCCTGTCCCACACCGCCGTTGGGCGTGATGATGCTTACGCCGGCCGCCCTGCCCTGCAATGCCGCTTCGGCGTTGGGGCTGGGTGTGTCTCTGAAACTCTCGCCGCTTACCGAAGCGACGGAGGCCGTCACGCTGCGCCTCGTCTGCGTGCCGTAGCCTATCACCACGACTTCTTCGATGTCGACCACATCGCTCTCCAGCACCACGTTTATCACTGCACGTCCATTGACGGGCACCTCCCGGGTCGTCAACCCGATGTACCTGAATTCCAGGACGCCGTTTCCCGGGACACTGAGGGAATAGTTTCCGTCAATGTCGGTTACCGCTCCCGTAGAACCGGAGCCTTTCAAAAGTACGGTACCCCCGATGACAGGAGTGCCGTCCGATTCGGTTACCTTGCCGGTAACGCTGATCGTTTGTGCAAACGATTGAGCGATACCCAACAGCAATGTAACCGTCAACAAAAATACCAATCTTTTAGTCATCTGCGTAAAAATTTAATGTTAGACTTATAAAAACTAAATAAAAAAACATACTATCGTAAATAAAAATGTATTCCTCCGCATTCATGCCTTACCATTTTTTCGGCATCACGAATGTTTCAATAACTAATTATCAGCTAAATGACCCTTAAACTCAAATCATGACATATCTCTATATGTACCAAAAATCTATTGCTACGCCGCAAATATAATCGTAATGTTTCGAATGCGCAAGAAAATATTGTATTTTTTTATTTTAAATTACACGCACGATTACAATACGCCCATTTTTAACACTATAAAAAATATGTATTTTCCCGTTTCCCGAAATTTGATGTCCGCTTATTTAATATTATGTTAATGCAAATGCGGATCGGACACGTGAGCGCCTTCACCGGATTGCGTCACCTGTGATCGTAAAGCATTACGTCGGGATGCGACACGACATCTTTTCGATTTGCAGATGATTTCGGCAGGATGCATCCCGAATCCCGCCGTCTCAGGGGCTGAAAGTCCATGTCCGCGAGGTATCACTTTCTTTTTGTATCGCATCTGCGCCGGATAGACAATCGATTTGCAATAAATTATATTTATCATAATACATTTTGTCCGAATCTTATAACCAACTGCATCCAAATATTACAACAAAAATTTTTTTTCATTCTTTTTGTTTATCTAAAAAATATTATATATCTTTGCCGACAGAAAAATGGATAAACGACTAAAAAACCAACTTGTATGAGATCGCATAAAATATCTGACTGTCAAATTATAACCTCCACAAACAGGTTGGCCGTTCGTGCAGGGTCGTCATCCGTATTCGAAATTTCGCCCCCCCCCGCAACATATTGTATTACAATTTATTATAGCATCATTTCATCCCATTTGTCCTTATTCGCGGCCCACTGTTTTCGCCGTTATCAGGTGTACAGCGGTCTTTTTTCGCGCCTTACAGCAAGTTCGATTCGATATAAAATTTTAACCTTCTGCGATTATGAAAATTAAGCATCACATCCATTTCAGCATATATTTTTTATTCTTAATACGTTTAACATTAAATTTAAATTAGATGACAAAGAGAGTTGTTTTTTTGTTGACGGTTACGTTGTTGCTGGGCATCTCCCAATCGTTTGCACAAACGATCAATGTAACCGGTAAAGTGACCGAAACGGGCGGCATTCCCGTCATTGGAGGGACGGTAATGGTCCAGGGTTCCTCCACGGGAGTAGTAACCGATGTGGACGGGAACTATTCCATCAGCACGCCCAGAAACGAAACGCTGGAGTTCCGGTACATCGGACTGGAAACACAGTTGATTCCCGTCAACGGGCGTACAGTAATTAATGTAGAGTTGACAAGCGCTACCGTGGATATGGAAGAGGTGGTAGTGGTGGGTTACGGTACACAGAAGAAAGTGAACCTTACGGGCGCCGTGACGACCGTGAAGTACGACCAGGAACTGGAGAACCGCCCCATTACCGACGTATCGCAGGTGTTGCAGGGAAAAGTGCCCGGCGTATGGGCCACACAGTTTTCCGGCAATCCGGGCGAAGACGGCGCAACCATACGTATCCGCGGATACGGTTCGCTGGGTACCGCATCCGATTCGCGCGACCCGAATCCGCTGGTGTTGATTGACGGCATCGAGGGCCGCATGTCGGAAGTAGACCCGAACTCCATCGAATCGCTGACGGTATTGAAAGATGCCGCGTCGGCAGCCATCTACGGCTCGCGCGCGGCTAACGGCGTTATTCTGATTGAAACCAAGAAAGGCGAAGTAGGCCGTATCAGGATGACATACAATGGCTATGCAGGCGTGCAGCAGTTGTCGCATTCACCTGAATTTATCACCAACAGCGCCGACTTTATGTCGCTTTGGAACGAAGCGCGTGCCAATACGGGCACATCACAGTTGTTTCCGGACGATGTGATTTCCGCCTTTCGCAGCGGAACGGATCCGTACAAATATCCGAATACCGATTTCGTAAAAGAGATTTTTCGAAATTCGTTTATTACGTCGCACAACGTGGCGGTCAATGTCGGAAGCCAAAGTTCAAGCACGAATGTTTCGCTGTCTTACCTCAATAATGACGGTATCATGCTGAATACGTCCTCGCAGCGATACAGTTTGAACATAAATAATGAAACCAAAATAAAGAACTGGTTGCGCGTAGGGGCGCGCGCCCGCTTGCAGCGCAGAGAGAATCTGGCTCCCGGCTATGCGCCCGCATCTTCGATTTCCGCGTCCGGAAGCGCTATCAACCGCGCTCTATACCTGACGGCCTTCGGTTATCCGTTTGCAACACCGTTCCTGCAGGACGGCAAGACGTTCGGAGCGACCCAGGCGCTTTATCTTTCAGGTGATTTGGCCGGACAGCCTGTTGTGGATACACGCAATCCCTTCCCCGATCTGTATAACGGCGAAGCGGTAACCCTGAACAATTTCTTCCGCGGCAATGTGTATGCCTCCGTCGATTTCGCAAGCTGGTTGCATCTGACGATCAATTACAGCGGACAATATACCAACAATACGCTCGACGTGTACAACACGCCGAACTATTGTTACACGGGACTGGATGGAAGCGGATATACGAAATCGCTCGACTATATCACCAATGTCACCAATTCACGCCGTGTAAACGACGAATGGTATTCTACCTTCTTTGCGAACCTGAATTTCGACAGGACGTTCAATAAAATTCACGAGATTAGCGGCGTCCTCGGTTATCAGCAGGAAGGACTGGACAAACGCTATCTGCTGGCTCGCCGTATGAATCCGCCGAAATCGAGTCTGCATCAGGTAAGCGCCGGTACGGATAATATCGAAGGCGAAGGGAATCGCTATCAATGGCGAATGCTGTCGTACTTCGGGCGCGTAAACTATGCGCTGATGAGCAAGTATCTGTTTGAAGTAAACCTTCGTGCAGACGCCTCGTCACGATTCAATCCGGAAAAACGCTGGGGTTACTTCCCCTCTTTCTCGGCTGCATGGCGACTTGGCGAAGAATCGTTCATCAAGAATTTGGGAATCTTTGACAACTTGAAACTTAGAGCTTCGGTGGGTCAACTGGGCAACCAGAATACCGGCAGCCGCAACAATCTCGATTATTTCCCGTATCTGACAGTCATAAGTCAAAACTACGAAACAAGCTACAATTACGGAAATTCACTGGCTGCGGGCGCTGCCGTAACAGCGCTGTCGGAATACAACCTGACATGGGAAACGACGACCACAAGCGACGTCGGCATCGACATCGGCCTGATGAACAACCGTCTGAGTATCGAAGCCGATTATTTCCATAAAAAAACTTCCGATATTCTTGTTTCTCTGCCCCTGCCTCTGGCGATGGGTGGCCTGACGCCTCCGACCGAAAATATCGGCGAAGTAATCAACAAGGGACTTGAGTTTAACGCCACATGGCAGGATCGCAATCGCGCTTCGGGATTCTCATATCGCCTCAGCGGTAATATTACTTACGTGGATAATAAGGTCACGAAGTTTCAGGGCGGGAAATCGCCCGACCAGACATTCCTGATTCGTGAAGGCTATTCGTTCCAGTCTCTTTACGGCTATGTATGGGACGGCATATACCAGAGCGATGCGGAAGCGCTGGAAGATATGAAAGACAACAGCATCAAACCGAAAGCCGGTGACTTGAAATACGTCGATGTCAACAAGGATCACAAGATCGACAACAATGACATGCAGGTGCTCGGCAATACGATTCCCAAATTCAACTACGGCCTGAACGGTAATCTGACGTATAAAGACTTCGACCTGAACTTCTCGTTTACAGGTTCGGCAGGTTACACCTCGTACTTCAACAACTACTGGTCGCAGCCGCTCAACACATCCGGCGGTTCTATCACCAAGCGCTGGGAAAATCGCTGGACGCCCGAAAATCCGAGTACAACCCTGCCGAGAATAGTCATCAACTATACGTGGTCAGGCTATGCAAGTTCATTCTGGGCAGCCGACATGTGGTGGGTGAAGCTGAAAAACCTGCAGCTGGGATACAGCGTTCCGAAAAACGTGGTCAACAAAATGAAACTGCAACGCTTGTACGTATATGTCAACGGATCGGAACTCTACTGCTGGGTAGCAAAAGACTACGAAGGTTTCGACCCCGAACGCGACGGTTCAGGCTCCGGCAGCTATCACTATCCGGTACCGAGGTCGTTCACGGCAGGTCTAAACATCACATTCTAACTAATGGTTCATTATTTAAATATACATAAAATGAAAAAGATATTAACAGGTATATTTGCCTTGACAGTACTGATGGGCTTTAATGCATGCAACGATTATCTGGACGTTTTGCCGGACGATCAAATTACGGAAGTCACCTTCTGGACGGAACCTGCCGACGCTGCAATGGCGTTGAACGGATGCTATCGATCATTGACACACATCTGCATGCTGGGCTACGGGCCCGGTATAGATGCCGCTACTCCGAACGCCTATCAGTGGGCAAGCTGGGAAAACCGTCTGGCCTATGTGGGTAACGGAACGATCTCTCCCACCACCAATCTCATTGTCCCTCAACGCTGGCAACTGTGTTACCAGATGATTTACCGTACAAACTATCTTTTCGAAAATATCGACAAGATACCCGGTTACGACAATGCGGAAAAAGAACAGACCATCGGCGAAGCCTATTTCCTGCGTGCGCTTGCATACGACCTGCTTACGCGGACCTACGGCGGCGTGCCCATTGTAACGAAGGTCATCACAACTGCCGAATCGAAAGAACTCGTACGCGCTACCGAAGCAGAAAGCTGGAATCAGGTCCACAGCGACTACGACGAAGCCATCAAGCGGCTTGCCAAAGACGGCAAGAACGGACAGGCTACTCTGGGTTCCGCCCTCGGAATGAAGATGAAAGCATATCTTTACAACTCGCAGTGGGACATGGTACTGGAATATTGCGACAGGATTGACGCGCTGAACAAATACAGCCTCTATCCGTCCTACTACGGTTTGTTCCAGCCCGAAAACGAAGGCAACGCCGAAACGCTGTATGCGCTCAGCTTCGCGAGCGGACCGAACAGCCAGGGCAGCAGTTTCGACCGTTACTTCCAGCCGCAAAACCTGAAATACGGCATGGACGGATCAAGTTCTACCTATCCGACCTATCTGCTGGTGAATGAGTATGAAACAATCGACGGCTCGCCCGTCGATCCGGCCAATCCGTACGAAAATCGCGACCCGCGTCTTGACTTTACGATCGTGCGGCCCGGTGCATATTTCCAGGGACAACTGTTCCCGACGGAAATTCGCAAACATGCACAGGCGCTGGCCGTAAGTCTCAATATCCGCAAGTATCTCATTGAAACCCGCCAGGTAGTCGAATTTCAGTCCGATCTCGATTTCATGGTGCTGCGCTATGGCGACGTACTGCTTTGCCGCGCGGAAGCCCTGATCGAAACCGGCCGGGATATCGAGAGCGCTATCGACCTCATCAACCGGATCCGTACGGAACGCGAAGATGTGAAAATTACATCCGTCAAACATGGATTGAACCAGACGGAAGCCCGCAAGGCGCTGCGCCACGAACGCCGCATCGAGCTGGCATTTGAAGGACAGTTCTGGGATGACATCAAACGCTGGAAAGCAGGCCCCGAATTTTATCCCTGCGTAGTGGAGGACGATGAAGGCAAAACGGTCGAAACCAAATTCCCCAACGGATACAAACTGGACAGGGACAACTATCTCCCGATCGCCAGCAGCGAATTATCCATCAATCCGAACCTGAAACAGAATAACGGATATTAACCCGACTGTGTTAAAATACAGGAAAAGTGTATCCGGTGTGATACATTTTTCCTATATTTACACGCTCAAACGTTTTATTAAATATAAATTATAATTACATCCAACATGAAATTCTCACGCAGATCATTTATCGCAGCCGGCATAGCCGGCGCAGCAGGTGCAGGCTTTGCCGGTCTGGCAAAAGCCGCCTCTCCCGAATCCGAATCTCCCGCACCGGCCCCGGCAAAGACGGCGGCAGGCGTCAAGGGACGTCCCAAACTGTGCGTCTCGACCTACAGTTTGCAAAGTTTCCGCCGCGACCCGGAAGGAATAGAAAAAAGCATCCTCACGGCAGCCGACTTCGGTATCGACGCCGTCGACATCCTCCACCGCAGCATGCCGAGTGAAGACAACGCCTACTGCCAGAAACTCAAGCAGACGGCCTACCAGAACGGCGTAGCGCTGGCGTGCCTGTCCATCCATCAGGACTTCGTCGACCCGCATCCCGAATATCGCCAGCGCATGGTCGAACACACGATCCGCTGTCTCGAACTGGCCTACAACATGGGCATCCCCGCCATCCGCCTCAACTCGGGAACGTGGGGGACGACCGGCTCGTTCAACGACCTGATGAAGGCGCGCGGCATCGAACCGCTCATCGAAGGCTATACGCTCGACGACGGTTTCGGATGGGTTCAGGACTGCATATACAAGTGCATCCCGACCGCCGAAAAATGCGGGGTGGTGATGGCGCTCGAAAACCACTGGGGAATCGCCGGCACGCCCGAAGGCATGATTCGCATCAAGAACAGCGTCAACTCGCAGTGGCTCAAATTTCTGCTCGATACGGGCAACTTCCTCGAAGAACCTTATGACAAGATCGAAAAGATCATCGGCGACTGCGCCTTCGTTTCCTGCAAGACCTATCAGGGCGGCGGCACGTGGTACTCGCTCGATCTGGACTACGACCGCATCATAAAGATCTTCTACGATGCGGACTACCGCGGCTACGTCACCCTCGAATTCGAAGGCAAAGCCGATCCCATGCAGTCTTCCATCGAGAGCCTGAACCTGTTCAAGAAATATATCGACAAGTACTACACGAACTATCCCGTCAAATAAGTACGGGCGAACACGTTCGTTCATCACCGCCGGGCGCCGGGGAAACATGCCGTTTCTCCGGCGCTCCCGTTTTGCAGGCGGTCACGGTTCGGATACGGTCGCTTTCAGAAACTTTACCGCGAACCACACCATCCCGCCGACGGCATACGGCAGCGACTCTTCGTCGAGATCGAAACGGTCGTTGTGATGTTCGGCGCCGCTTCCCAGCCGGTCGTTTCCGATGCCGGCAAAGAGGAAGACGGAAGGTGCAAGGCTGCTGTATTTCGAGAATGTCTCGGCGGCATACCACACGTGCTCGTCCGACGTCAGCGCCTTGCCGGGATATATTTCCGAGATGGCTTCGCGTGCGAGGGCGGTCAGGGCGCGGTCGTTGACGACGGGCAGGAGCAGGATGCCCATGTCGTCGCGGAACCGGACGGTACAGTTGTGTGCGTCGGCGACGCGCGTGGCGACCCGCCGCAGGATGTCGAAGCCCCGGTCGCCTTCGCCCCTGTCGAAGAAGCGTATCGTCCCGCCGATGAAGACGGAGTTGGGAATGACGTTGTTTGCCGTCCCGCCGTGAATCTGCGAGATGCCGAGCGTCAGCGTTTTGGTGACGTCGCGCTGATTGTTCCAGGCGACGGCGATTCCGTTGAGGATTTCGGTTGCCGCAAAAATAGGGTTCACGGACAGGTCCGGACGCGAGGCGTGTCCGCCACGGCCGTCGACGTCGAACGAAACGGTACCCGCACCGGCCATCAGCGCGCCTTCGTGTACGAAGAACTCGCCCGTCTTCATCGACGAGCGCAGGTGATTCCCGTAGAAGGCGTCTATCCGAAGCGGTTCCAGCGCCCGTACCATCCTGTCGATGCCCGTACCCGTTTCCTCGCCTTCTTCGAAGATGAAGACGACGCGTCCGTCTATCCGGTCCTTCAGTTCGCAAAGCACCTTCATCGCGCCGAGCAGGATCGCCATGTGCCCGTCGTGTCCGCAGGCGTGCGATACGCCGTCGACCTTCGAGAGCCATTTCTTTCGCTGCGTCAGGTTTTCCGGATGCTCGCGGATGGGCAGCGCGTCGATATCCGTCCGCAGGCCGACCGTACGGCCCGGCCTGTGCGTGTCGAGGATCGCGTAGAAGCCCGTTCCTTCGACACGGGTCACGGGCAGACCCATTTTCGCGACTTCCTGCTGAAGAAACCGCGTCGTTTCGTATTCTTCGGACGATACTTCGGGATGTTCGTGCAGGTATCCCCGCATCTCTTTCACGTAGCCTTCCACCGCCTTTACCTTCGAAAGCATCACCTCCTTATCGACGGATTTCTGCGCGTATGCGGACCACGCGACCATATCCGCCAGGAGAAAAATCATCATACAAACAGTTTTCATCGTTTTCATGTTCGTTCGGGATTGTACATATTTTTTATGTCTGCAAAGATAGCCATAAACCGGCATCCCGGAATGAAAGCGGTCGAAAAAAACAGTGAGAAGAGGAAAAAACGGTTCGCTGCGTTAAATAAGCCTAACGTCCGATTTTTTTCCGCAAAAACGCTTTTAATTAATAAAAACACATGTATTTTTGCAGATGAAATAAAAACGAACCGTTTCAATCGTCGGATATGAAAATCTTCTCTGCAGGCGTAAATATTGATTGTTATATTTTAAATCTCCGTAAATCAGTCTTTGGCATGATTTTTGCGGGGGGGCGTTTTCATGTAAATTAATTAAATGTGCGTGTGCGCGTACATTTAATCTTCACATAGATCATTCGGAAAAACAGATGAAGCCGGCCCGTTTCGAGTCGGCTTTCGGCGCGAGGCGGGGGTTGTCTCAAAAGCTGCAGCCTGTCGTCATTGCGAGGAGGAACGACGAAGCAATCCGGGTATTTTCAGATATTTCCGGATTGCTTCCTGCTTCGTTCCCCGCAGTTCGCAATGACGAATCGGGGCTTTTGAGACAGCCCCTTCCGGATTCGTCGGTTCCTTCGTCCGGTTCTTCAATCAGTCAAAAATTTTCAGTGGCGTCCCGGCCCGCCGGGAACGGCATGTCCCGCAGGGGAGCCTTTAAAACAGGCTCCGGTAAATATTTAATTCTTAAAAACTTGTTTTATTATGGCAGTAAATTATGTTTTGTCGGAAAAGGGAAATCCTTTGAATCCCAAGGATCCTAAAAAATGGTATGCCAATGCAAAGAGTACGGGCGACATTGCGCTCAAGGCATTGGGGAAGGAGATTACGCAACGCAG
>JAIRYD010000188.1 GCA_031267935.1 Tannerella sp. | reverse complement strand
ATGTTGCGCATGCCTGTCAGCGCCAGCGAATGTACGAAGGGAATGCTGCTGCGGTCGTTGTAGCCGTTGCGCAGCTGACGCAGGAAGAGAATCAGGGTGCCTTCGCTCAGGCAGTCCGCCTCGTCGAAAAGGATGATCAGCGGCTTGTCCAGGAGCATGCAGTAGTCGGTCAGGGATGTCTTCAAGATGCCGGTATAGTCGTTGTAGTCTGCATCGGCGGCAAATTCTTCATTGCGGGGGATGGCTGAATATTTCAGGGAGGATTTTATGATGCGGACTATTGCCGGAAGGCCTTTTTCGGGGTCGGTGATGCCCTGGCCGCCTTCCAGGGAGCAGTAGAGCGCGTAATATTTACCGCCTGCATTGAGGCGCTGCGTCAAATCTTTCAGGTAGGTGGTCTTGCCGCTCTGACGCGCGGCATGGATCACGAAATACTGTTCCATGTCAATCAGTTGCTCCACGCCGTGCAGACGCGAGGAGGCTTCAATCATGTAGTGTTCGGTCCTGTTGCAGGGACCCGCCGTGTTAAAATATCGCATAATCGGTCTTGAGTTAATGTTTTCGCAAAGTTACGATTATTCTTTCGGATTTGCAATTCCTTATTTTTGCGGTTAATTCTTTTTTTTGAGGTGCTGTTTTTCTTTTATTTCAAAAAAAAAATCAATAACATCCGAACCGTGATTTTTTTGTTTGAACAAAAGCAGAAGCCATCACGCCCGGTTTCGAAAAAAAATCTTCCAAAACGCACCGTTTACTGCAAAATTCGTATCTTTGACCGCCCTAAAGCATAAAAATAAACATAAACAAACGTGTCATGAACGAACAGATCAGACAGATAGCCGAACGCCTGCGCGGGCTGCGCGACGCGCTGGACATTACGGTCGAAGAAATGGCCGGGACGTGCGACCTGGAAACGGACGCCTACGTTGCGCTCGAAACGGGGACGGTCGACATCTCCGTCAGCTTGCTTCACCGCATCGCGCATAAATATAATGTGGAACTGACGGCGCTCATGTTCGGCGACGAACCGACGATGAACGCTTACTTCGTGACCCGGCGCGGAAAAGGCGTTTCGGTCGAACGCACGCTTGCCTACAAATATCGCTCGCTCGCCGCCGGATTCGTACACCGCAACGCCGACCCCTTCATGGTCACCGTCCACCCGAAACCCGACAGCGAACCCGTCCATCTCAATACTCACGCCGGACAGGAATTCAACTACGTCGTCGACGGCAGGCTCCTGCTCCGGATCAACGGCAAAGACCTCGTCCTCGAAGAAGGCGACAGCATCTATTTCAACTCCGAACTGCCGCACGGCATGAAAGCGCTCGACGGAAAACCTGTTCGCTTCCTGGCCATCATACTCTGACGGCCCGGCAGAAACAACATCCCCGATAATACATACATTATATATACAATCCAAGCATGCTGGAAAAATTCTTAAAGCAAACATCCTTCCGCTCGCAGGAAGACTTCACTGAAAACTTCAGTATCAACGTGCCCGAAAACTTCAACTTCGGCTACGACGTGGTAGACGTCCGCGCTGCCGAAACACCCGACAAAAAGGCCATCGTGTGGACCGACGACCACGGCCACTACATCGACTTCACCTTCGCCGAAATAAAAGCATACTCCGACCGGACGGCATCCTGGTTCCAGTCGCTGGGCATCGGACGGGGCGACATGGTAATGCTCATCCTCAAACGCCGCTACGAATTCTGGTTCGCCGTCGTCGCCCTCCACAAACTGGGCGCCGTCGTCATCCCCGCCACCCACCTGCTGACGAAAAAAGACATCGCCTACCGCGCCGCCGCCGCCGACATCAAAGCCGTCGTATGCGTAGGCGAAGAAACGGTCCTGCGCCACGTCACCGACGCCCTGCCCGAATCACCTTCCATCCGGACGCTCGTATCCATCGGGCCCCTCGTGCCCGAAGGATTCCACGACTTCCATGCAGGCATCCGGCAGGCCGCACCCTTCGTGCGTCCGGCACACGTCAACACGAACACCGACATCTCGCTCATGTACTTCACTTCCGGCACTTCCGGCCAGCCCAAAATGGTGACGCACGACTTCACCTATCCCCTCGGACACATCGTCACCGCCAGCTACTGGCACCACCTCCACGAAAACAGCCTCCACCTGACCATCGCCGACACAGGCTGGGGCAAAGCCGTCTGGGGCAAACTCTACGGACAGTGGATCGCCGGCGCGTGTGTCTTCGTATACGATCACGACAAATTCACTCCCGCCGACATGCTGCAGATGATTCAGGACTACCGCATCACGTCGCTCTGCGCACCACCCACCATCTTCCGCTTCCTCATCCGCGAAGACCTGACAAAATACGACCTCTCGTCGCTCGAATACTGTACCATCGCCGGCGAAGCCCTCAACCCCGTCGTCTTCGAACAGTTCCGCAAACTGACAGGCATCAAGTTGATGGAAGGCTTCGGACAGACGGAAACCACACTCACCATCCTCACCTTCCCCTGGATCGAACCCAAACCCGGCTCGATGGGCATCCCCAACCCCCAATACGACGTCGACCTCCTCCGCCCCGACGGCTCGAAAGCCGAAGACGGCGAACACGGCCAGATCGTCGTCCGCACCGGCCGGAGCAAACCCATCGGACTGTTCAAGGAATACTACCGCGACGCGGAACTGACCGCCGAAGCCTGGCACGACGACGTGTACTACACCGGCGACGTGGCATGGCGCGACGAAGACGGCTACTACTGGTTCGTCGGACGGGCCGACGACGTGATAAAAAGTTCCGGCTACCGCATCGGCCCCTTCGAAGTCGAAAGCGCCCTGATGACACACCCCGCCGTAGTAGAATGCGCCGTCACGGGCGTCCCCGACGAAATACGCGGACAAGTCGTGAAAGCCACCATCGTGCTGGCCGCAGACAGCCGCGCCAAAGCCGGCGAAGAACTGATCCGCGAAATACAAAATCATGTGAAACAGGTCACCGCTCCGTACAAATACCCGCGCATCGTCGAATTCGTAGACGAACTGCCTAAAACCATCAGCGGCAAGATACGCCGGGTGGAAATACGCGAAAAAGACGACCACCGCCGGAACCCCGCATAGTACGGGAAAATCATTCTCCGTTCAAACCCGTCCGGCGTATTACCCGCATGCATCCGAAAAACGCAATCAGCGTAACGGCAGACACCACGGAAAACCAGCCCATATCGCCCGCATCCGGATTGTCCGTAAAAAAAACGCTGTCCTTCAGCAAATCGTTCGACATGCCGGCCACGGCCACCGCATTGTACAGAAAATGCGCAAAAACGGGCGCCCAGATACTCCCTGTCCAGCGCATCAGGTAACCCAGAAAAACACCCAGCAACATCCGCGGAACAAAACCGTAGAACTGGAAATGTATCGCGCTGAAGATCACGGCCACGATCCAGATCGCCACGTGCGGACTGCGCATCTTCCGTCCGAGGAGGCCAAGTATCGTCCCCCGGAAAAGAAACTCTTCACACACGGCCGCCGCCACGGCAATCACCGCCAGATTGGCAAGCAGCGGCAAAAAACCCTCCCGCTGCAACATCTTCGCAATCACCTCCGCCGTCGATTTCTCCGCATCGCGCATGTACTGTTCGAGCGGCGCCATAAACTCCGGCAACTGCATCTGCATGTTGAAATAGCCCGTCAGCGAAACGGCAGGCGAAATCAGCAACGTGGCAGCCGCAATCCACGCCGCCAGACGGACGCCCGGCACACGTCCCGAACCGAAGAACGCCGCAGGCTGTTCGCTGCAGAGCCACACCGTAGCCACCGCCGGAAACAGAAAAGTAAAAGCCGAAGCCAGCAACTGCACACACTGCACATACACAACCGACTCCATACCCACTCCGGCCTGCCCCGACACGGCAAGAAGCACATACGACACTGTGGAGGCCATAAAAAAACCCGTCAACACCAGAAATGTCAGTACGCCAAACTGGAAAAACACGGAACGCCCCGCATAAATACCCTTTATCATCGCCACATTCTTCATCTGTTACACCATAAAACGAAAATAACTTCCGTCCCCAAAGGTACGGAAGTTATCAATTCCTGAAAAAAACGACGCACACTATTTTTTCGGCAACGCTTCTTTCACAATAATCTGACGGCCCTGATACTCCGTCTGATTCAACTCACTGATCATGCTGCGCGCTTCTTCATCGTCGGGGACTTCCGCAAATGCAAACCCTTTGGAGCGGCCTGTATCACGGTCTTTAATCAATCTTACGGAATCGACTTCGCCAAACTCCTCCAATGTTCTTCTCAAATCGTCTTCGCGAACACGATAGTTCAAATTACCAATGTAAATGTTCATACAACAAAAAAAATTAAATAATAAAATTGTTACTAATAGGAAAGTAAGAAAAAACCGGAAAGTTCGTAACAATGAAAGATAAGTCTACATATCGATAAAATGAAGAAATACAAGACGATTGTTAAGTCCATTCAAAGTAAATTAATCCTTTCGCAGCGCAAAGGAACGAATAAAAACCAAATAAACACACATTTTTTCAAAAAAAATCATCCTGAAATGAATAATCATGCCCCGTATATTTGCGAGATTGAAATTATAAATCTATTTTTGCACGCTACAATCCGAGGAATAGACAGTAATAATATAACATAAACTATTCAGAATGAATATTTCACTTATGAACAACGATGCCGTAAGCGGTATCGTAAAGATAGTAATAGAAAAAAAGGACTATCAGGCGCAGGTCGAAATGCAGTTGCGCCAATACCGGCAGAAAGCCGAAGTGCCCGGTTTCCGCAAAGGCATGGTGCCGCTGGGGATGCTCAGGAAATTGTACGGAAAAAACGTAATGGCCAATGAAGTCGAAAAATGCGTATTGGACAATTTGACCAAATACATCCGCGAAAACGATCTCCGCATACTGGGCAATCCGCTATCCAGCGAGACCGAACAGAAAACCATCGACTTCGACACGCAGGAAGACTTTGAGTTCTACTTTGATCTCGCATTCTCGCCCCAGCTCGACATCAAACTGAACAAACGCGACAAACTGAACTACTATATAATCAATGTGGACGACGAGATGCTGCAACAGCAAATCGATTCCTACCGCAGAGATTTCGGTTCGTACGACATGGTGGAAGACGTCGAAGAAACCGACCTCGTCAAAGGCACCCTGTCGGAACTTGACGAAAACGGGGCGCCTCGCGAAGGCGGCATCCTGGTAACAGGCGCCGTGCTGATGCCGATGTATCTCAAGGACGACGAACGGACACGATTTGTCGGCGCAAAACTGAACGACATCATCGTGTTCAATCCCGACAAAGCGTATGGCGGCGCTACCGCCGAAATCGCCATGCTGCTGCGGACGGAAAAGGAACACGCGGCCGAAATAAAAAGCGATTTCAGCTTCGAAGTGCAGGAAATCACCCGCCACAGGGAAGCCGAACTGAATCAGGAATTTTACGACAGGGTCTTCGGCCCCGACGCCGTACAAAGCGAAGAAGCATTCAGGGAAAAAGTGAAACTCGCGATCGAGAGACAGTTGAATCCATACAGCGAACAGAAATTTCAGAATGACATGCGGGCATTGCTGATCAAAAAAACCGGAAACGTGACGCTGGCCGAAGACATCCTCAAACGCTGGCTGCGCTCCGTGGAAACGGAAAGCACCCCCGAACAGTTCGAAGAAGACTTCCCGAAAGTGATCGACGACCTCAAGTTCAATCTCGCCAAAGACCACCTCATCCGCGCAAACAGCCTGGAAGTGGAACCGCAAGATGTGATGGCCCTCGCCAGGCAGGCCGCAAGCGAACAGCTGGCCAGCATAGGAATCCCCTCCATGCCCGACGATATACTGGACAATTTTGCAAAAGAACTCATGTCCAAAGAAAAAACAGTGGACAGCCTCGTCGCGCAAGCTCTACAGAACAAAGTATCCGACTGGATCAAAACACAAATCAAGATCGAAACGAAAGAAATTCCGTACGGTGAACTGGAAAAATTACTGGCATAAACAGACGCCTTTTGTGAAAGAAAGGATTTCTCTCGATAAATAAATGAAAACAGATCGCCAGCAAGGTTGCCGGTTTTAGAAATTTATTTATAACTTTGTTTCTCCGGACAGGCAGGAGGAAGAAATTCCTTCCTGTTTCCGATAGCGATAACAACGAAAAAAACAAATATATTATGAACGAATTCAGGAAATATGCAATAAAGCACTTGGGCATGAACAGCAATGCCCTGGACAGTTACGTCAACATCACGAGCAACTACATCTCGCCGACCATCATCGAAGAACGCCAGCTGAACGTCGCACAGATGGACGTCTTTTCGCGCCTGATGATGGACCGAATCATCTTTCTGGGCACGCAGATAGATGATTATGCCGCCAACGTAATACAGGCGCAGCTGCTCTATCTGGACACGAGCGACCCCGGCAAAGACATCTCCATCTACATCAATTCGCCCGGCGGCTCGGTCTATGCCGGTCTGGGCATCTACGACACGATGCAGTTCATCGGCAGCAAGGTCTCGACCATCTGCACCGGCATCGCCGCCTCGATGGCATCCGTCCTGCTCGTAGCAGGCGAAAAGGGCAAACGCTTCGGACTGAAACATTCGCGAGTGATGATACACCAGCCGCTGGGCGGCATGCAGGGACAAGCCTCCGACATGGAAATCACGGTACGCCAGATTATCAAAGTGAAAGAAGAACTGTACAACATCATTTCACGACACTCGGGCAAACCGTATGAACAAATCGAACGGGACAGCGACCGCGACTACTGGATGGGTGCGGAAGAAGCCGTTGAATACGGAATGATTGACGAAGTAATGATTCGTAAATAACCATGAGAAAAGACGATAAATGCACATTTTGCGGACGTGGACGCGACGAAGTCTCCATCCTCGTCACCGGCATATCGGGAGCCATCTGCGATGTCTGCGCCGAACAGGCACACAGCATCGTGAAAGAAAATGCAAAAAAAACCAAACCGTTCAGTCCCGACAACAAGGACGTACCCAAACCGCAGGAAATAAAAAACTTTCTCGACGATTACGTCATCGGTCAGGACGAAGCCAAGCGCTACCTGTCCGTAGCCGTGTACAATCACTACAAGCGCCTGATGCAGAAAATATCCGACGATGTGGAGATCGAGAAGTCGAACATCATCATGGTCGGCTCGACGGGCACAGGCAAAACGCTGCTGGCACGCACGATTGCAAAAAAACTGAAGGTCCCCTTCAGCATCGTGGACGCAACCGTCCTGACGGAAGCCGGTTACGTCGGCGAAGACATCGAAAGCATCCTCACGCGCCTGCTTCAGGCAGCCGACTATGACCTGAACGCCGCACAGCAGGGCATCGTCTTTATCGACGAGATAGACAAGATCGCCCGCAAAAGCGACAATCCGTCCATCACCCGCGACGTAAGCGGCGAAGGCGTACAGCAGGGACTGCTCAAACTGCTGGAAGGCGCCATCGTCAACGTCCCGCCACAAGGCGGACGCAAGCATCCCGAACAGCGGATGATCGCCGTCGACACACGCAACATCCTGTTTATCTGCGGAGGTGCATTCGACGGTATCGAAAAGAAAATCGCACAGCGCCTGAACACGCACGTGGTAGGCTTCGGCGCAAGCAAGAACACGGCTATCGTCGACCGCGGCAATCTTCTCAAATACATCACACCCACCGACCTGAAAGCCTACGGACTGATACCGGAGATTATCGGCCGCCTGCCGATTCTCACCTATCTGGAACCGCTGGATCGCACCGCCCTGCGACGCATCCTGACGGAACCGAAAAATTCCATCATCAAGCAATACATCAAACTGTTTGACATGGACAATATTACGCTCGCCTTCGACGAAGAAGTCTACGATTATGTCGTAGACAAGGCCATCGAATTTAAACTGGGCGCCCGCGGATTGCGTTCGATTGTCGAAACCATCATGATGGACGACATGTTCATCATGCCTTCGAGCAGTGAAAAATCGCTTAAAATCACGCTTGCCTATGCGAAAGAAAAACTGGAAGGAGCCGATATCAATCGTTTACAAATTGCATAGCAGATAATTAGGATATGGTAAGAAAAGAAAATCAAGACATAACGGCTTCACTGAAGCACCACTTCGGTTTCGACAAGTTCAAGGGAAACCAGAAAGCCATTATCGAAAACGTCCTCGCCGGAAAAGACACGTTTGTGCTGATGCCGACCGGTGGCGGCAAATCACTTTGCTACCAGTTGCCGGCACTGATACTGGAAGGAACGGCAATCATCATTTCACCACTGATCGCCCTGATGAAGAATCAGGTAGACGCGATGCGCAACTTCAGCGAAAAAGACGGCATCGCCCATTTCATCAATTCTTCGCTCAACAAATCGGCCATCGATCAGGTGAAACAGGACATCCTTACGGAACATACCAAACTGCTGTACGTCGCCCCCGAATCGCTGACAAAAGAAGAAAACATCGAATTTCTGCGCCAGGTGAAAATCTCGTTCTACGCCGTGGACGAAGCACACTGCATCTCGGAATGGGGACACGATTTTAGACCCGAATATCGCCGTATTCGCCCCATAATAAATGAAATAGGCAAACATCCCCTGATTGCGCTGACAGCCACGGCCACACCCAAAGTACAGCACGACATTCAGAAAAACCTTGCCATGATGGACGCGACCGTATTCAAGTCGTCGTTCAACCGCCCGAACCTGTACTACGAAGTGCGCCCGAAAGGAAACGACATCCATCGCGACATCATCAAATACATCAAGGCGAACGAAGGCAAATCCGGTATCATTTACTGCCTGAGTCGCAAACGGGTAGAAGAATTTTCCGACATTCTGTGCGCAAACGGAATCAAGGCCCTCCCCTATCATGCCGGCATGGAATCGCAAGTCCGCTCCGACAACCAGGATGCGTTCCTGATGGAAGAGGCCGATGTCATCGTTGCCACGATCGCCTTCGGGATGGGAATCGACAAGCCGGACGTGCGCTACGTCATTCATTACGACATCCCCAAAAGCCTGGAAGGCTATTATCAGGAAACGGGGCGCTCCGGCCGCGACGGCGGAGAAGGACAGTGTATCGCCTTCTATTCCAACAAAGACCTGCACAAACTCGAAAAATTCCTGCAAGGCAAACCTATCGTCGAACAGGAAATCGGCAAGCAACTGCTGCTCGAAACGGCCGCATATGCCGAAACGGCCGTGTGCCGCCGGAAAGTCCTGCTGCACTATTTCGGCGAAGAATATAACGAAGACAACTGCGGAAGCTGCGACAACTGTCTGAATCCTAAACGGCTGATAGAAGCGAAGGAATTGCTGCAGACCGTGCTCGAATCCGTCGAAATGCTGAAGGAAAAGTACAAAACCGAATATATTGTCAACTTCCTGATGGGCGTGGAAACGGCCGACATATTGTCGTACAGACACAACGAGCTGGAACTCTTCGCTTCGGGACAGGAAGAAGGCGAAAAAATATGGAACGCCGTCATCCGCCAGGCACAGATCGCCGGATTTCTGGCCAAAGACATCGAAAATTACGGCCTGCTGAAAATCACGTCCAAAGGCCACGGCTTCATGAAAAATCCCGTTTCTTTCAATATTGTGAAAGACAACGAGTTCGAAGAAGAAGACCATTCCGATTCACCGACACGCGGCGGAGGCTCGTGCGCCGTAGATCCGGCGCTGTATTCCATCATGAAAGATTTGCGAAAAAAACTTTCCAAACAATTAGAAGTGCCTCCGTTCGTTATATTTCAAGACCCGTCGCTCGAAGCCATGGCTACGACCTATCCCGTCAACGTGGAGGAATTGCAGAATATTCCCGGCGTGGGAGCAGGCAAGGCCAAACGCTACGGCGCCGAGTTCATTGCAATTATAAAGAAATACGTGGAAGAGAACGAAATAGAACGCCCCGAAGATCTGCGCGTACGCACGGTTGCCAACAAATCCAAAATCAAAGTATGGATTGTGCAGAGCATCGACCGTAAAGTGGCGCTGGACGATATTGCCATATCCAAAGGTCTCGACTTCAATGAATTATTAAATGAAATAGAAGCCATTGTCTATTCCGGTACGCGTATAAATATTGACTATTTCATCGACGAGGCGATGGACGAAGACCATGTGCAGGACATCTACGACTATTTCAAGGAATCGGAAACGGACAACCTGGAAACGGCTATCAACGAGTTGGGAAGCGACTACACGGAAGAGGAAATCCGCCTGATACGGATCAAGTTCCTTTCCGAAATGGCAAACTAAACGCATTAAAAAACTAACTTTTTATAATGATAAAACTAAAAATGGGAAGTACAATGAAAAAAACTTTTGTATGTTTAATTTTAGGGTTTAATTTTTGTTTCACAAACGCACAGGACAAGAACGATCCTGTGGTAATGACTGTCGCCGGAAAAGACATTCTCCTGTCGGAGTTTCTCTTTCTGGCTCAAAAAGATACGACAGTCAATCTGCTGGATGGCAAATCACTGGAAAATTACGTCGAACTGTTTAAGAACTTCAAACTGAAAGTAGCGGAAGCCGAGTCGAAACGATTTCATGAATCGCAAAGTTTCAACGACGAACTGAACAGCTACATGACACAACTGAGAGACAGCTATCTTTCCGATAAAGAAGGCGAAGCCGAGGCTGTCAGAAAAGTCTACGACCGCGAAAAAGAAGTATTGTCCGTCAGTCACATCCTGTTCAAATTCCCGTCGTCCAGGATCGTATCAAAAGACACGGTGGACGCCTACCGGAAAGCCGGTGAGACCTACCGGCGCATTATCGGAGGCGAAGACTTCCACGCCGTGGGAAAGGCGCTTGCCGCCGATACCGCCGCCTTCTACGAAACGATCGAATACATCTTCCCCCTGCAAGCAATGAAACCGTTCGAAGACGCGGCATACGCCCTCAAAAATGAAGGAGATGTATCCGGACCCGTACGTACGAACCTGGGATTCCACCTCATCCATCTGGACAGACGCATCGAAAATCCGGGCAAGGTGAAAGTCGCACATATCCTGATTGCGCCCATGGACGTGCCGTTAGATCTCAAAGATAATGAAGATGAAACGCTTCACAAGAAAGCGGACGAGATTTACAGACGCGCCGTGAACGGAGAAGATTTTGCGGAACTGGCCCTGTACAATTCATCGGACATCAACACGTCCGGCAAGGGTGGCGAATTGCCCTATTTCGGACTGGGCGAAATGGTCAAACCGTTCGAAGAGGCCGCTTTCGCACTGAAAGATACGGGCGAGATATCCCAACCGGTGAAGACAAGGTACGGATATTATATCATCAAATTGCTGGACAAAATCAAACGGCCGTCATACGAAAACGCGGCGCGTTCCATACATTCCTCGATGAGACAGGGCGAATGGAATTTCGAACTTTACAAACCGTTTGAAGAACACGAAAAAGAGAAATTCGGTTATGTCTTTTATCCCGAAGCATACGCTGATTTGCAAAAACTCTGCGACGAATACCATCCGGAAGACACGGCTTTCTACAATCTCGGTGCGCTATTGACCAAACCGCTGATACTGTTGAACGGAGATATCATTCTGCAGAACGAGTTTGTCGAATACCTCCGGCTCTATCCGTTTTCGGCCAAAAGCTACTCAGGCGACTTCCTCTACGACGTATTCCGCCAGTTTGTCAGAACGATTGTAACTGAACTGGAAAAGAGAACATTGAGCGAATACCATCCCGAGTATGACCGCCTGGTCAAAGAATACTACGACGGCATTCTGCTGTTCGAAATCAGCAGCAACCGCGTGTGGGACAAGCCTATCGAGGAACAGGCGCAACTGGAATCCGAATGGATAAAGGAACTCCATCAGAAATTCGAAGTGACACTCAACCGGAAAGTGTTGAAGAATATGAAAAAATATATTAAAAATAACCGAAACTGATTGCAGATGAGGCAGGCGCTTGTTATCATACTCCTGGCCGGCATGTGGAATGCATGCAAGCCCGGAATGGCGGTCGACGCAGAAGTGCTGGTGACGGTAGACGGGCATTCGCTGACGCGGAACGAAGTCGAGCAAATCATCCCCAAAGGAACCTCGCACGCCGACAGTCTGCTGCTTGCCGAGAGTTTCGTCAAGAAATGGGTAAAAGACATTTTAATCTACGAGGTGGCCGAGCAGAACATCGGCCGCAAGGACGACGAAGTCAACCGCCTTGTGGAAGAATATCGCCGTTCGCTGCTCAGACATCGTTATCAAAAATATCTGATAGAGAACAAACTGTCTGCCGGCATACACGACCGGGACAAATTGGCCTACTATGAAGCAAATCAGGACAAATTCCTGCTGGACAAACACCTGATAAAAGGGCTGTTTCTGAAAGTACCGGTCGACGCGCCCGGACTGGACCGGATACGCAAGCAATACCGTTTGCACGACTCAGAAGCGCTGGAAGTCATCGAAAAATTCAGTATGCAGCAGGCCGTTATCTACGATTATTTTTATGACCGGTGGATCGATTTGGACGAGATTCTCAACAAAATACCGATGCAAATCCCCCGCACGGCACAGTATTTGCAGACGCACGGTTTCGTCGAAACGCGCGACAGTCTTTACTGCTACCTGCTCAATATCGACGAATACATGCTGGCCGGCAATGTGGCGCCCTACGACTATGCCGACCTGCAGATACAGGAACTGATGATCAACAAACAGAAAGTCATCTTCCTGAAAACTTTTGAAGAAGAACTGTATACGGATGCGATCCGTAGAGGAAAAGTGATATTTAACAACAACAAAACAAACGAGTGAATATGAAAAAATGTTTGATACTGCTGATGATGATGCTCGCCTTCAACCGGAGCATTGTATCCGGACAGGACAATGTGATTGACGAAATTGTCTGGATTGTAGGCGACGAAGTGATTCTGCGCTCCGATGTGGAATCGTACCGGCTGTTCATGCAGAACGAGGGAATGCGTTTCGACAACGACCCCTACTGTTTTATACCCGAACAGATTGCCATCGAAAAACTATATCTGAATCAGGCAAAAATAGACAGCATTGATGTAGACGAGTCACAGGTAATACGCATGACCGACCAGTGGATTAACACAAGGATTGTGCAGTTCGGCTCGCGGGAAAAAATGGAAGAATATTTCAACAAAAAACAGTCTCAAATCAAGGAAGAAAGAAAAACGATTGTGCGCGAGCAACAAATCGTGGAAAGGATGAAGCAGCACATCGTGGGCGACATCAAACTGACGCCCTCGGAAGTGCGCAGCTATTTCCGCAACATTCCGCAGGACAGTCTGCCGATGATACCCGCCACCGTCGAAGTGCAGATTATCACCTTCGAGCCACGTATTCCCTTCGAGGAAACCGACGCCATCAAGGCGCGCCTGCGCGAATTTACGGAACAGGTCAACAACGGCCAGTTCGAGTTCTCGACCCTGGCGCGCATGTATTCCGAAGACCCCGGCTCGGCAACGCACGGCGGCGAAATGGGATTCATGAGCAAAGTCAACCTGCTGCCCGAATTTGCCAATGTAGCGTTCAACCTGACCGACCCCAAGCGAGTATCCAACGTCGTGGAAACGGAATACGGCTTCCACATCATCCAACTGATTGAAAAACGGGGCGACCGCATCAACTGCCGTCATATCCTGCTCCGACCCAGGGTGTCGGACAAGGAACTGAACGAAGCCTCGGTACGCATGGATTCGCTCTACACGGACATCGTCAGCAACAAACTGGCATTCGACGAAGCGGCCACCTATCTCTCGTACGACAAAGATAC
>JAIRYD010000153.1 GCA_031267935.1 Tannerella sp. | reverse complement strand
GCATCCATTCTCCGGCAGGCTGCCGGTACCATAAACTCAGCGTATCCTGTTCCCTTTTACAGGAAGCGGTCAGCAGCAGCATCACAAGCGGAAAGCCGAACCGGAGTATGCGGCCGCGGGAGAAAATCTTGATTGACGGCATGATTTTTATCTTTTCATTATTCTTTCGCATATCCGTTTTCACTGTCCCCACGACATAATCCATTTCATCAGTCCAAGCTCGTTCAGGAAAATAAGGCCGATGGCAACGGGTGCGATATATTTGATAAAGAAATGATAGCCGTTGAAGAAGTAGAACGCCAGCGTTCCCCTGTTGGTGAGTTCTGTCTTGAGGATTTTCCGGTCTATCCGGTAGCCGACGAAGATGCAGATCAACATTCCTCCAAACGGGAGCATGATCTTGGCCGTGACGTAGTCGAGCAGGTCGAAGAACGTCAGCCCGAAAAGCGTCGCTCCTTTCATGATGCCGAACGACAGCGAACTGAAGACGCACAGTACGCCGGTCGCCAGCGACACGTAGAGCGTGGCGCGCTTGCGGGTGACGTGATGCTCTTCGTGGATGTAGGCCGTAGCCACTTCGTGCAGCGAGATCGTGGATGTCAGCGCCGCCACGGCAAGCAGGATATAAAAAACCAGCGCCCAGAGATTGCCCAGCGGCAGTTGTGCGAATACGTTCGGCAGGGTGATAAACACCAGTTCCGGCCCCGAAGTCGGCGCGATATTGAAATGAAAAACGGCCGGGAAAATCATGATTCCGCCCAGCAGCGCAACGACCGTGTCGAGAATCGTCACCTCCAGCGCCGTGCGTTGCAGATTGGTTTTCGAGTTAAAATATGAACTGTACGTAATCAGGCAACCCATCCCCACGCTCAGCGAAAAGAACGCCTGCCCCATCGCATTGAGCACGACAGTCGAATTGATTTTACTGAAATCGGGACGGAAAAGGAAGTCGATGCCACCCTTTGCGCCTTCGAGCGTGAGCGAACGGACACACAGGGCGATCAGGATGAGAAAGAGTACCGGCATCAGGATTTTGGACGCGCGTTCGATGCCGTTCTTCACCCCCGACGTCACAATGACATGGGTGAGACCGATAAATACAAACGTCCATAATATCGGGCGGAAGATGCTCGACGAAAATGCGACGAACTCGTCCTGGAAATCGGCGACCGTCTTGCCGGCATACGAGGTGGTGACGGAATTGAATGCATAATCAAGCGTCCAGCCCGAAATCACGTAATAAAACCCGAGAATCAGAAACGCCGCCAGTACGCCATTGTAGCCGATTCCCGGCCAGGCCGTCCCCGGCGCAAGTTTCTTGAATGCGCCCGCCGCATTGCGCTGCGTATGCCGCCCGATGAAAAACTCGGTGATCATGACCGGCCACCCCAACAATAAAATACACCCCAGATATACCAGCAGAAATGCTGCTCCTCCGTTGGTTCCCAGCATGTACGGAAACCGCCAAATATTACCTAACCCGACCGCGCAGCCCACTGTCGCCAGAAGGACGCCGATACGGCTGCCAAATGCAGACCTTTGTTGATTCATTTTTATTTCAGTTTATAATGGTTCCATCTTTCATGCGGACGATGCGATCGGTTTTCGTGGCCAGCCGTTCGTCGTGCGTGACGATCACAAACGTCTGTCCTGTCCGGTTGCGCAGGTCGAAAAACAGCGCATGCAGTTCGTCCTTGTTTTGCGAGTCCAGGCTGCCCGAAGGCTCGTCCGCCAGTATCACGGACGGATGATTAATCAGCGCCCGCGCCACTGCCACGCGCTGCTTCTCGCCGCCGGACAGTTCCGACGGCTTGTGTTCCATCCTGTCGGACAGTCCTAAAAAGTCCAGCAATTCACACGCTTTCCGGCGGACGGCGCTGTCTTTCTCTTTCGCGATCCACGCCGGAATCATCACGTTTTCCAACGCCGTGAATTCGGGCAGCAACTGATGGAACTGGAACACGAAACCGATATGACGGTTGCGAAAATCCGCCATTTCCCGTTCCTTCAGACGGAAAGGATCGATGCCGTCAATTTCCAACTTTCCGCCGTCCGGTCGGTCTAACGTCCCGATAATCTGCAATAAAGTAGTCTTTCCCGCTCCGCTCGGACCGACAACCGCTACAATCTCGCGACGGTTGACTTCGAGGTCGATTCCTTTTAAAATCTGCAGATTGTCAAAACTTTTCGTGATACTGGACACTTTTATCATATACCAAACACTCTTTTATTCCGCTGACGAAAGTATACATTTTTTTACTGTCCGCAAAGAAAAAAGAAATAATTCGTTCGCGGAATCGAAAAAAAATTAGCATCTTTGCCTCTCGAAACAAAGCATCTGTCTGTGGAAGAAGTGCAAAACGTGCTTATATTGGCGGATAATCAGCCTATTACGCGGCTTGGTGTCATTGCGCTCTGGAACAGGACTGTTCCTGAGGGTGATCTTTTTATTGCCAAAGACAAGACGGAACTGATACGCTTGCTTCCTCACCATCCGGCTGCCATCGTCATGATTGACTATGCGCTGTTCGATCTGTCGGGGCTGGACCACCTGTTTATCATCAGCATGCGTTTTCCGCATACGCGGTGGATATTCTTCAGCGACGACCTGAGCGAGATTTTTCTTCGCCGTATCGTGCTGGAATCGCGTTTCAGCGTGGTGATGAAAGATGCACCCATCGAAGAAATCGTGGAAGCTTTCCGGCAAGCCGTCCTGCGACGGCCCTACGTCTGCGAACGTATACAAACCCTGGTAAAGTCGCGCTTCAAAAGAGATGACGACGAACGGCTTACTGCCACCGAACGGGAAATTCTCAAGTCGATCGCGCAAGGCAAGACAAGCCAGATGATCGCCGACGAACGCCGGCTCAGCATTCATACGATTTCGACGCATCGAAAAAATATATTCCGTAAAATAGGCGTCAACAATGTACTCGAAGCCACCAGATACGCAGCCCGGGCAGGCGTCATCGGCCCGGATGATTATTATATTTGAAACGTGCAAAAATAACAACAATTTAAAAGAACTGTGTCACATAATAATGATACGCCGCTGATGCGGCAATATTACGAGATCAAAGGCAAGCATCCCGATGCAGTCCTGTTGTTTCGTGTAGGGGATTTTTATGAGATGTATGGAGAAGATGCAGTGACGGGCGCCGGTATTTTGGGCATCGTGCAGACGCGGCGTTCCAACGGCGTGTCGCCGGATGTCGAGATGGCAGGATTTCCGCATCATGCACTGGATACATACCTGCCCAAGCTGGTGCGCGCCGGCAAGCGCGTGGCCATCTGCGACCAGCTGGAAGATCCCAAACTGGCAAAAAAACTGGTGAAGCGCGGCGTGACGGAACTGGTCACGCCGGGGGTTTCCATCAACGACAACATACTGGTGCATAAGGAAAACAATTTCCTTGCCGCCATCCATTTCTCGAGGAGCGCCTGCGGAGTGGCTTTTCTCGACATATCGACGGGTGAGTTTATGGTCTCCGAAGGCCCGAAAGGCAATGTCGACAAGCTGCTGAGTAACTTCATGCCCAAGGAGGTGCTTGTCAAGCGCGGTCTGCGCAATCGTTTCGACGAGACGTTCGGTTACCGCACGAGTATCTTCGAAATGGAAGACTGGGCTTTCGCCGCCGAGACGGCCCGCGAACGGTTGCTCAAACATTTTGCGACCAGCAGCCTCAAGGGCTTCGGTGTGGACGACCTCACGACGGGCGCCATTGCTGCGGGCGTCATCCTGACCTATCTCGACCTGACGCATCACAGCCAGATCTCGCATATCACGACGCTCACGCGCATCGAAGAAGAGCGATTCGTGCGGCTCGACAAGTTCACCATCAGAAATCTGGAGCTGGTGCACCTCATCAATGAGAACGGGAAAACGCTTTTCGACGTGCTGGACAAAACCTCGTCGCCCATGGGTGCGCGCCTGCTGAAACGCTGGATTCTCTTCCCGCTGACGGATATTCCGTCCGTCCGGAAACGGCAGGAGGTGGTGACCTGTTTCCTGCGTCATACCGAACTGAAACAGCAGCTGGACGAGCTTGTGGGAGAAACGGGCGACTTGGAACGGCTCATATCCAAGGTGTCGGTAGGGCGAATCTCGCCGCGCGAAGTGGTGCAGCTGAAGGTCGCGCTGCAGGCCATCGAGCCGATACGCGCCCTTTGTCTGGAGAGCGACGAGCCGGAACTGAGACGTATCGGCGAGAAACTGGACCCGTGTGCAGCGCTTCGCGACCGCATCGGGAAGTATATCGAAAGCGACCCGCCCGCCCTCATTCACAAGGGTGGCGTCATTGCCCGGGGCGTCCATCCCGAACTGGACAGTCTGCGCGACCTGGCTTTTTCGGGGAAAGATCATCTGATGCAAATCCAGAAACGCGAAAGCGAACGCACCGGCATCCCGAGTCTGAGGATTTCGTACAACAGCGTTTTCGGTTACTACATCGAAGTGCGTAATGCGCACAAAGACAAGGTGCCGTCCGACTGGATACGCAAGCAGACGCTGACGCAGGCCGAGCGCTACATCACGGAAGAACTGAAACTGTATGAAGAAAAGATACTGACGGCCGAAGATACGATTCTTGCGCTGGAGGCGCAGATCTTCAACGAACTGATTGCCGGGATGGCAGAATACGTGCAGCCCGTGCAGCAGAATGCGCAGCAGGTGGCACAGCTGGATTGCCTGCTTTCGTTTGCCAAGGCGGCCCTGATGAACCGCTACACCTGCCCCGTGCTGGACGATTCGGACGTGATCGACATCAAGGCAGGACGTCATCCCGTCATCGAATGTCAGCTGCCGCCCGAAGCGCCCTATATCGCCAACGACATCTATCTCGACCGGTACAAACAGCAGATACTGGTGATTACGGGTCCCAACATGTCGGGCAAGTCGGCCCTGCTCCGGCAGACGGCCCTGATCGCGCTCATGGCGCAAACGGGCAGCTTCGTGCCGGCCGAGCATGCACGCATCGGTTTGGTCGACAAGATTTTTACGCGCGTGGGTGCGTCCGACAACATCTCCGCGGGCGAATCTACCTTCATGGTCGAGATGAACGAAGCGGCGAGTATCCTGAACAGCATTTCTCCGCGCAGCCTGATACTCTTCGACGAGCTGGGACGCGGAACGAGTACCTACGACGGTATTTCCATCGCATGGGCGATCATCGAATACATACACGAACACACGACGGCTTCCGCGCGTACCCTTTTTGCCACGCATTATCACGAACTGAACGAGATGGCGCGTTCGTTCAAGCGTATTCGCAACTTCAACGTGAGCGTGAAGGAAGCGGGCAACAAGGTCATCCTCCTGCGCAAACTCGAACCGGGCGGCAGCGAACACAGCTTCGGCATACATGTCGCGAAGATGGCGGGCATGCCCAAAAGCATCGTCAAGCGTGCCGGCGAGATCCTCAAGCAGCTCGAAAGCGACAACCGTCAGGCGGGCATCAAAAGTAAACCCGTCAGGCAGATTGCGGCGGGCGGCGAGGGTTATCAGCTGAATTTCTTTCAGCTGGACGATCCCGTCCTCAGCCGGATACGCGATGAAATCATTCATATCGACGTGAATAACCTCACTCCGCTGGAAGCATTGAACAAGCTGAATGAAATCAGGCGGATTACGGGCGGATAACGGCGTCGGCGATTTTAACATGTGCGCGGCATGGTTTTTTGTGAACTATGAACGTCATTAACGATGAACTATGAACGATGAATGATGTGTCTCGCATATGTAAGAGCGGGTTTTAAGGTAGGGGCGAAAAATTTTTCGCCCCTACTGCCCGGAGGGCCTTCATATCAATAGAAAACGTCACGGCATACCCCCTTTTTCCCCGTCAGGAGATATACAATGAAACAGATGGAACCTCCACGAGGTTTTGATATGGAGAGGCAACATTGTTTTCTATTGATATGCAAGTCCTCACATACATGAAATGGAATAGCAATAAGGTTTTTTTTCGTAGAGTGGCTGTAAGTTGCGCCGGTGGTGTCGTCAAGTTGCGCCGGAATCGGAATAGTTATTATTTCGGTTACATGAAACACCCATGACGCGATTAGGTCGCCAAAGAGGATGAAAATAGGGGTAGTGTTGCTACCTTTGTGAGTAACAAAGCGCAATAGTTATGACACCTACAGTAATTTTCGAGCAAGTCGTATCCAGAGGATGCGGGATTGATGTACACAAAAAGATGGTCGTAGCCACGATAAGTGGGGAAGGAGTACGAACACAGACAAGAGAGTTTAATACCTTCACGAGTTCTTTGACAGAATTGAGAGAC
>JAIRYD010000087.1 GCA_031267935.1 Tannerella sp. | reverse complement strand
TTTGTTTGACGTGTTTGTTCATATATTCAAAAATTTAATTGTACAATGGTAAAGACCGCTTCTTTCGGGGAGTGTCCCGGATGCGGAATATGTTTTACGGCATAAAAGCGGAATGCCGGCGTGTGGAAGGAGGAATGATGAACTATGAACGATGAATGATGAACTATGAACGGTGAATGATGAACGGTGAACGGTGTTTCCGTACCCTGAATCGTCCGAAGGTAGCTACCGATGATCCGAAGGTAGGCAAGAATCGGCGAAAGGTAGCTACCGATTGTCCGAAGGTAGCTACCGATCGTCCGGAGGTAGGCAACAACGGGCCAAAGGTAGACTAAAATGGTCCGGAGGTAGGCAACAACGGGCCAAAGGTAGGCAACAATCGTCCGAAGGTAGGCAAGAACGGACGAAAGGTAGGCAACAATGGTCCGAAGGTAGGCAAGAACGGACAAAAGGTAGGCAAAACGACTGATCGGTAGCTACCGATCGTCCGAAGGTAGCTACCGATGGTGCAAAGGTAGCTACCGATGGCGCAAAGGTAGCCACTGATGGCGCAAAGGTAGACGGGAATTTACGGATAAAACGGGGAACTGTGAACCGTGAACTGTGAACGATGAACTTCCACCGGCCTGTTGTCCCCGACGGGACAGGGTCCGCATGTTGTTCCCCGCCCCGTCGGCGGACGGAATGCCGGCGGAATGGACGGTTATTCTCGCGTCAGACGGATTTCCCCGTCGTGCAGCGTCGCCCTGAGGTGGCAGGTTTTCTCCAGAATATGCAGCGTTTCATTGAGATCCGAGCGTCTGAAAGTGCCGGTAAAAGAATCCGTCAGACACGGCCCGCAGTCCACCTCGATCGATATGCCGTAATTATCCTCCAGCGCCTGCAGGACGTGCGCCAGAGGCGTATTTCTGAAAACCAGCTCGCCGCGTTTCCAGGCCGGCGCCTGCCGGATATCCGTTTCCGTCAGCACCGTGATTTCTCCGTTCGCATGATCGAGGATGGCCTTCTGGCCGGGTTCGAGCACGACTTCCCTGCCTGTCCGCACGGAAGCGAACCGCACGCGACCCTCCTCCAGCATCAGTTCGGCCGTCCGCCCCTCCCTGCGCGCCAGCAGATTGAACGCGGTGCCCGACACGGTCACATACAGATTGACGGCTTCGATCCGAAACGCACGTTTCCCCTCGCTGCTTACCCGGAAAAAAGCCTCTCCCTCGAGGCATACCTGCCGCACGCTTTCATTGTGTCGCCGGGGCATGTAGCGCAGCGTCGATTCCGCATTCAGCGTCACCTGCGTACCGTCGGGCAACGTCACGTGCGCCTGTTCGCCCCGGCCCGTCGCCACGACGACATCTTCCGACTCCCGCTGTCTGTTTTCACGATAAAAATAAATCATGCCGAAAGCCAGCAGCAGAATCACTGCCGCGGCGGCAATCCGCCCCGCCCCGGCAAAAAAAGTACGGGCCGGACGCGTGAACCCCAGCCGTCTGTCTATACGCCGCCTCACGCTCTCCATCCTTGCCGCCTCCACGCGCGACACGTCCGGCTCCTCCCCCTCCGTCCAGCGCTCGTACATCCTCTGCCCGACTTCCTCGTCCGGCATCGCCCGAACCGCCTCCCGCAGCGCCTTCAACTCTTCCGGCGACAATTCATCACGCCTGTATTTTTCATCCAGATCTTTCATCAGCGCTTATAATTTAGTGATCACAGCCAGCAACATACCCATAAAAACAAGCGTCCGGTCCAGAATCGCGCGCAGCGCCTTCAAGCCCGACGAAAGCTGATTCCTGACCGTTTTCCGGCTCAGCGACAACTTCTCGGCCACCTCCCCGTTCGACAGACCCTTCAGACGCGACAGCCCGATCACCTTCCGCTGCGTGGCAGGCAACTGCCTGAACGCCTTACGGAGCTGCCCGACAAAATCCTCGTACTCCATCCGCAGACCGGCATCGTCCGCCGCAAATTTCTCCTGACAGTTCACATAATCCTCATACACGGGCGAATTCAGCGTCGACCGGTAAGCATTGATCAGCCGGTGCCTGGCCATGATGAACAGGAGCGCCCGCAGCGAATCCTCCTTCCGGATACTTTTGCGACTCGTCCAGAGCCGCACAAACACGTCCTGAACAATCTCTTCCGCATCTTCCGACAACTTGGCATACTGCATGCAATAAGCAAAAATACGCTTCGCATACATCTCGTATATTTCGTGAAAAGCCTTCTGCGAATCCAGCTTCAGCTCACGAACAAGAAGCTGCTCTCTCGACGGTTCATTCTGCATACCTCACGATCGTCTGCTCCCTGTCGGAACCCACGGAAACAATCCTCACGGGCACGCCCAGCTCCGCTTCGAGAAAAGCAATGTAGGCGCCGAATGCCACGGGAAATTCACTTTCGCTTTTCACACCCGACATGTCGGTCTGCCAGCCGGGCAGTTCCACGTAGACGGGCGTCACCTCCGTCGCCGAAATATCGAAAGGAAAATCCGTCGTTTCCCGTCCCCCCTCCATCCGGTATGCCACGCATGCGCGGATCGTTTCGAACGGATCAAGCACATCGCTCTTCATCATGATCAGCTGCGTGACCCCGTTGATCATCACCGCATATTTGAGCGCAACCAGATCGATCCAGCCGCAGCGGCGCCGCCGGCCCGTGACGGAGCCGAACTCGTTCCCGCGTTCGCACAGCATGCGGCCCGCAGCATCCGTCAGCTCGGTCGGAAACGGGCCGCTTCCCACACGCGTGCAATAAGCCTTGAAGATGCCGTACACCTCGCCGATGCGGCGCGGCGCAATGCCCAGACCGGTGCAGCAGCCCGCACAGACGGTGTTCGACGACGTCACGAACGGATACGAGCCGAAGTCGACGTCGAGCATCGTCCCCTGCGCCCCCTCCGCCAGGATCGACTTGCCTTCCGCCAGCAGCCGGTTGATGCAGTGCTCGCTGTCGATGATCTGGAATTTCTTCAGATATTCAAGCGCATCCAGCCATGCGGCTTCCTGTTCCGCAATGTCGCATTCGCAGTTCAATCCGCGCAGGATGGTTTCGTGGCGGCCTTTTATTTCGGCATACTTGCCGTCGAAATCGTGAAACAGATCGCCCACACGCAGGCCGTTACGGCCCACCTTGTCGGTATAGGCCGGTCCGATGCCCTTGCCCGTCGTCCCGATCCGGCCGTGTCCCTTGGCAGCTTCGTAGGCCGCATCCAGCACACGGTGGGCGGGCAGTATCAGGTGGGCTTTCTTCGAAATATACAGCCGGCGCGAAATATCGTGTCCGCTTCGGGCCAGCCCTTCGGATTCTTCCTTGAACAGCAGCGGATCAAGCACAACGCCGTTGCCGATGATGTTGATTTTTTCACCCTGGAAAATACCCGAAGGAATGGACCGGAGGATATATTTTTCTCCGTTGAATGCCAGCGTGTGACCGGCATTCGGCCCGCCCTGGAACCGTGCCACGACGTCATATCCGGGCGTCAGTACGTCGACCACCTTGCCTTTCCCCTCGTCGCCCCATTGCAATCCTAACAAAACATCTACTTTCATATCCATACGTTCATATTCATTTGTTTTTATCTTTTTTGTCGTTCATCAGACGGAATCTGCACTTCGAACACATTCCGTAGATATACAGCGAATAATATTCATACGAAAATCTGGTGATCTTCACATCCTTCACAAGGCGCGCAACCGCATCGCACCTGATTTCCCTGACCGCCCCGCAGTAGCTGCATATCACGTGATGATGCCCCATGGCCGCGCTTTTCAGTTCATACTGGACCACTTGCGTGGAAAACTGATGACGCACGACCAGACAGGCGTTCATCAGCAGTTCGATGGTATTGTAGATGGAAGCCTTGCTGACGTGGAAGTTGTCTTCTTCCAGCATTTCGCGCAACATGTCTACGTCAAAATGTCCGTGCACACGACAAATATGCTCCAGAATCGTCTTTCGCTCGGTCGTGATTCGAAGCCCCTGTTCCATCAGGTATTCGCGAAAGATTTTGCTGATTTTGTCTACATCGTACGGGTTCGTATTCATCTTTTTTTCAGGGTATGTGTGTGCTGGCACGGCTGACAAATATACAAGAAAATTCCCGCACTAATTATATGTCGGCAGGAAAGAATATTCATTTCCGTACCGAATCATTTGGGTCACATAATCTTCCGTATAGTCCAGCAGCACGTCGACGACTTCGCCCCGATCGTTGCGCACCACTTTCATCACCGGATTGACGAATCCTTTGTAGGGTGCAAGATTCAGTCCGGCGTAGCGGGCAAGCACTTCATCGTGCAACGCACGGTCTACCTTCACGCCATACGTTTCCACCAACTGTTTGCCTGCCTCGAAATCGCCTTCGCTCTTGATACGCTGCACTTCGGCCAGCAGCTGTCCGAACAGCGCGCGCAATTTTCCGTAATCATTGACAACCACATACGTTTTGCCGTCGCGCCGCTTCAGTTCGACGACGCGCCCGGACAATCCTTTCTCGTATACCCAGCGGCTGATCAGCTGACGATTACGCATGTGCGCCTCCTCCACATTTTTGCCGGCTTCGATACGTACCAGCTGGGTCATCAGGCCGTTCATGACGTAACGGTAATATTCGGCCTTGTAGGCTTCCGCGTCGGGAAGCAGTCCCAGTTCGAGCAACTTTCCGTCCGCCAGATAATAGAGCGCAAACAGATCGGCGCGCGCTTCTTCGAGCGTCGAATTGTAGGCTTTCAGCCCGTCGGGATCGACGCCCGGCAGAATGATGCCCGACCCGTGTCCGAGACATTCGTGCAGGTCGGTATGCAGGTTGTCGGTGACAAACCCGTGTTGCCGTGTCAGCGCGCGTTCCGCGTCGCTCCACATAAACTCTTCCGCGAAGCCGCTGCCCTGCGACGCTCTGTCGTAGGCTTCGGTAATGTTTTCGATGGTGACGGATTTGGAACCGTACTGCTGGCGGATCCAGTTGGAATTGGGCAGGTTGATGCCGATGGGCGTCGCGGGATAACAGTCGCCGCCCAGCATGGCGACGGTGATGACCTTGGCGCTGACGCCCCGTACTTCCTTCTTTTTGAAGCGCGGATCGGTCGGCGAATGCGTTTCGAACCACAGGGCGTTGTCGCTGATGATTTTCGTGCGGCGCGTGGCGTCCTTGTTGATGAAGTTAACGGTTGATTCCCAGCTGGCTTTCAGTCCCAGCGGATCGCCGTAAGTCTCAATGAAACCGTTCACGAAGTCTACGTCCGATTCCAGATCTTCGATCCACAGAATCGAGTACTCGTCAAACGTCTTCAGGTCGCCTGTGCGGTAATATTCAATCAGTTTGGCGATGACGGCTTTCTGCTTGCCGTTTTCGGCAAAAGGAAGCGCCTTCTCAAGTTCCGCCGCGATTTTTTCGATAGCCTGCGTGTATAGACCGCCTGTTTTCCATATTTTTTCGACAATCGCTCCGTGCTCCTTCACCAGACGGCTGTTGAGACCGTAGGAAACGGGCGTCGCGTCGTCCGGTTTTTTCAGTCCGGCGTAGAATGCTTCGACTTCGGCCATCGTCACGCCTTCGCCGTAATAATTGTTTGCCGAGGCGGCAATCAGATCGTCGTCGCCGCTTTGCACCACGCGTTTGGACATGATTTCGGGCTGAAATATCACCGGCGCAATTTCTTCCAGCCACTCGTCGACCGTCTGTCCGTCGCGCACCGGCACGAAGGACTTGTCCAGCCGGCGGATGCACTGTTCGAAAAATGCCGGTGTGAATGCGGGCGCAAATTTGTCGCCGGCATAGTGATGGTGGATGCCGCCGGCAAACCATACTTGCTTCAGATAGATCTCCAGCGCGCTGAAATCCGGTGTATTGCGATCGCCGTCATAATGCCGGCATATCGCTTCCAGCGCACGACGAATCGCCAGGTTGTAGCGATTGTTCTGGTCGAACAGGATGTCGCGCCCCATCAGCGCCGCTTCCGAGAGGTGGTACAGAAGTTGTTTTTGCGACAGGGAGAGCGACTCGAAACCGGGCGCCTGATAGCGCAGAACTTCGATGTCGGCAAAACGATCCACGGTATACTGAAAATCGTCTGCCTGCGTAGCGGCCGGTTTTTCTTCCCGATGCGTACAAGCCGCCAAAAATGCTGTTAATCCCATGATTAAAATTGTTTTTCTCATTATATTCTGAATATTAAATCCTTCATTTTGACTCTCACTCTCCCTTCGTCTGAAAGGCCAGTGCATACATCCGCATCTGCCTGAGCATGGCAAGCAATCCGTTGGAACGTGTGGGGGAAAGATGCTCCTTCAGACCTGTCTTCTCGATAAAATAGAGATCGCTGTCGAGAATTTCCTGCGGGGAATGTCCGGACAATACACTTATCAACAGCGATATAATGCCCTTCACGATGACAGCGTCGCTTTCGCCGCGAAAAAATACCTTGCCGTCCGTGTATTCGGCGTTCAGCCACACGCGACTTTGGCAACCTTCTATCAGATGGTTTGCCGTTTTGTGTTTTTCGTCCAGGGGTTCCAGCGAATTACCCAATTCTATCAGCAGCGCATACCTGTCTAACCAGTCATCGAAGACGGAAAACTCTTCGATGATTTCGTCCTGTATTTCGTGAATCGTTTTGTTCATAAGCTTTATCGTTCCGAGTAAATCACTTCCAGCACGGTTTGTCCGACGGCTTGCAGCGTTTCGCGATCGATGTTGTCCATCGTGTCGTGCTGCGTATGCCAGTGCGCACCAAAGCCATACGGCGAATCGGGTTTCAAATGGATGATGTCGATGCACGGGATGCCGCGGCCTGCAATCACAAACAGGTGGTCGTCGGTAATGGCGCCTCCATTGGCTTTGATGAAATATCGCCCGTAACCCAGATTGCGTGCGGCCGTCCATACCTTTTCCACTATCGGCGCAGCACGGTAGACGGAGGCCGCTTCCTTGTAGAACGTGGCATTGCGCGCGCCGACCATATCGAGCAGTATGCCGTAGTCGGCCTTGTAGCCGGGCGTATGCGGATTTTTCGCCCAAAACTGCGAACCCAGGCACCACCACGTGTCGGCCTTGTTTTCGTTCACAAACGCGGGCGTACCGTAATCTTCCGCATCGAAAAAGATGATGTCTACCCCAATACTCATGTCGTTCAGACCGATCTGGCGGGCGATTTCGAGCAGGACGCCGACTCCGCTTGCCCCGTCGTCCGCACCATCAATCGGCTTGTAATATGCGCTTTCTTCATCATGATCGGAATATGGTCGCGAGTCCCAGTGTGCAAAAAGCAGGATGCGTTTGGCTTCGTCGGGCCGAAACGAGCCAATGATGTTCTTCGCCTCCAGACGTTCGTCGTTGTATGCCGTCAGGACGGCTTCCTGCACGTAAATATTTGCGCCGAACCGCTCCAGTTCGCCTGCGAGCCATGTCGCGCAGGCTGCGTGCGCCGTACTGTTGGGTACGCGGGGACCAAATGCCACCTGCCGGGCTACATACGCGTATGCGCTGTCGCGGTTAAATTCAGGCGCCGACGATTTTTTTTCTTCCACTACGGTTCCCGGCGTATAACTGTCGGCCGCCTGCTTCTGTCCGCAACACGACAGCAGGAGGCAACCCGCCCATACATAAATCAATTTATCCATATCTCTCATATTCAATATTTATGATTTTTTCACCCTGCACCCTGCACCGCATCCATGACGCGCATCAGATTTCCGCCCCATATTTTTGCAATCTGTTCGTCGCTGAAACCGGCTTCCATCAATCGCATGGTGATCTGAATCAACTCATTTGCTGCACGGCAGCCGATGACTTCGCCGTCGCCGTCGAAGTCGGAACCGATGCCGACGCTGTCGACGCCAACCAGCTCTACCACATGGCAGATGTGACGAATGGCGTCGCTCAAGGATGCTTTTTCCGCTTCGGCGTTCAGAAATCCCTTGTACAGGCAGATCTGAATCACGCCGCCGCCACCGGCCAGCGCTTTGATCTGGGCATCGGTCATATTGCGGGGATGGTCGGTCAGCGCTCGTGCCGACGAATGTGATGCGATGATGGGAAAACGACTGTATGTCAGCACATCGTAAAACGTGCTTTCGGCTGCATGAGACACGTCGATCATGATCCCGAGGCGATTCATCTCCGCCACTGCGTCTTTGCCGAACGGACTGAGTCCGCCCCATTCCATCTGTCCTTTTGCCGAATCGCAAAGGTCGTTGTCGCCGTTGTGACACAGCGTGATATACGAAACGCCGATTTCCTTGAATCGTTTCAGACTGTTCAGATCCCGTCCAATCGCATATCCATTTTCGATGCCCATGAAAAGGGCTTTCCGCCCTTCCCGCTTCAGACGTTTCAGGTCGTCTGTTGTCCGTGCAATGCCCACGCGCGAGGGATGCAGCCGTTCCTGCCCGGCAATCTGCGAAAGCCGTTCTTCGGCATAGCGGGTTGCCGCCTGCAGGGATGCATCGTCGCGCTTTCCCTGAGGAAGATAGGCCGTCATGAATACCGCGTCGAGATGGCCGGCTTCCATCAGAGGAAGGTTCACTTTGTTGCCTTGCTGTTTGCCCAGATCAAATGCGCCGGGGAGCACGTCGGGTGTATCTGCATGGGAGTCGATGGTCAATATTCTGTCGTGCAATCTTTTCGCTTCGGCAAACCGCCTTGCCTCCAGTATATGTAAACGAAACAGATCGAGCATCTCTTCATTGCCTTTCACGGCCATTTGTTCGGGATGCCATTGCACGGAAAAGAGCGGATATTCGGGATGTTCCAGACCTTCATTCACGCCGTCCGGCGCCACGGCCGTCGCAATAAATTCCGGAGCGGCGTCTTTCACGGCCTGGTGATGCAACGAATTGACATGCAGCAGTTTTTTTTGCTGCATGATATGACTTGGTTTTGAAGACTGCCCTGTCGGCATCACGGTATGCGTCGCGCAATCGCGCGGCTCGTCCTGACTGTGTTTCAGGGCTTCGGGCAAAAACTGTGAATGAATGTCCTGATATAAAGTGCCTCCAAAAGCGACATTCAGCACCTGATGTCCGCGGCAAATACCCATGACCGGCAACTGATACAAACGTGCCAGTCGCAACAGCATAAAATCGTATGTATCCCTGTAAGCGTCCACACCGTCCAGTCCGGGCGCCGGCGGTTCGCCAAGGAAAACCGGATCGACATCGCCGCCTCCCGAAAGAATCAGTCCGTCCAACTGCCTGACAATAGCAGACAAAGCGCCTATATCCGTAATGACGGGAATCAACACGGGCGCACCTCCCGCAAGCACTGTGGACTGGTAATAAGGATCTGATATGCAAGACAGTCCTTCCTTTTTGTTTGCAGAAATGCCTATCAGTGGCGGCAGGTCGGACACCTCTGGAGAAACAAAATCATCCACCTCCCGGTATATCTGTCTCAAGTCGGCAGAAAGGACTGCATTTTTCATTTATTCAGGCATCTATGTTCGCATACGTCGCATTTTCCTCAATAAATTCGCGGCGCGGTCCGACGTCTTCGCCCATCAGCATGGCAAAAATCGAATCAGCTTCCATCGCATTCTCAATCGTGATTTGCTTGAGTGTACGGTTCGACGGATTCATTGTCGTATCCCACAACTGATGGTCGTTCATCTCGCCCAAACCTTTGTAGCGTTGCGTATGAATCTGGCTTTCGTTGCCACTCCCGTATCTGTCGATAAAGGCCTGACGCTGCTGGTCTGTCCAGCAGTATTCCTCCATCTTGCCTTTTTTGCAGAGGTAGAGTGGCGGGGTTGCCAGATACACGTAACCGTTTTCTATCAAACCGCGCATGCGGCGGAAGAAGAACGTCAGTATCAGCGTGGCGATGTGGCTGCCATCGACGTCGGCATCGGTCATGATGATAATCTTATGATAGCGAATTTTACTCATGTTGAGTGCTTTGGGATCTTCGTCCGTGCCAATGGTAACCCCCAGCGCACGGAAGATGTTCTGTATTTCCTCGCTTTCGAAGATTTTGTGATCCATGGCTTTTTCGACGTTCAGGATTTTACCGCGCAAGGGCAGAATGGCCTGAAACATACGGTCGCGGCCCTGTTTGGCCGTACCGCCGGCCGAGTCGCCCTCGACGAGAAACAATTCGCATCCCGCAGCGTCTTTCGACGAGCAGTCGGCCAGTTTTCCGGGCAGTCCGCCACCGGTCAGCGGCGATTTGCGCTGCACCAGTTCGCGCGCCTTACGGGCTGCCTGACGCGCCGTAGCGGCAAGAATAACCTTGTCTACAATCGCTTTGGCTTCTTTGGGATGCTCTTCGAGATAATATCTCAATGCTTCGCCGACAGCCATGTCCACGGCGCCCATTACCTCGTTGTTGCCGAGCTTCGTCTTCGTCTGACCTTCGAACTGAGGTTCGGCTACTTTGATGGAAATCACAGCCGTCAACCCTTCGCGGAAGTCGTCGCCCTGAATTTCTACTTTTGCTTTCTCGAGCAGTTTGGAGTCTTCGGCATATTTTTTCAGCGTACGGGTCAGGCCCCGGCGGAATCCCGCCAAATGTGTTCCGCCTTCAATTGTATGAATATCATTCACGTACGAGAATACGCTTTCGTTGTAGGACATGTTGTAGGTCATGGCCACTTCGACGGGGATGTTTTGTTTTTCCGTCGTGATATGAATAATGTCGTTGATAAGCGATTCTTTGGAACGGTCGACGTAGCGTACAAATTCTTTCAGTCCGTCTTCGGAATAGAAAATTTCGGATTTGCACGTCCCGTCTTCTTTCACCACGCGCTTGTCGGTCAGTTTCAGTCTGATGCCGGCATTCAGGAAGGCCAGTTCGCGCAACCGCGTCGCAAGTATGTCGTATTTGTATTCGGTAATGGTAAAAATCGCATGGTCAGGCTTAAAGGTGATGGTCGTGCCCGTACGGTCGCAGGTGCCGATCTCTTTGACTTCGTTCAGTGGTTTGCCGGTCGCATATTCCTGTACATAAATCTTTTCGTTACGGTATACCTCGGCTTTCAGATAACCGGAAAGCGCATTCACGCACGACAGACCGACGCCATGCAAACCTCCTGATACTTTATACGTGCCCTTGTCGAACTTGCCGCCTGCATGCAATACCGTCAAGACTACTTCCAATGCCGATTTGCCTTCTTTTTCGTGATAATCGACCGGGATGCCGCGGCCATCGTCTTCCACACGAATGGAATTATCTTCATCGATAGTCACTTCTATATTGGAGCAGAAACCGGCCAGCGCCTCGTCGATGGAGTTGTCTACCACCTCGTAAACCAGATGGTGCAATCCTTTTTCGCCCGTGTCGCCGATATACATGGCGGGACGTTTGCGTACGGCTTCCAAGCCTTCCAATACCTGAATATTCTTCGATGAATATTCGTCGCCTGCTACATTCAAATCTTCGTCAATCATTAATCTATTTGTTTAAGTTTCAAGTTGTTTTGCTTTTCTCGCAAAAACAGCTAACAAATGTAGTGATTATTTTTTAATTTGGGAGAAAATAACTGTGTGAAAAATCTTGATGCCTGAAAAAATCCGTAAGGGAAGATGTTTTCCGAAGTAGCCCGTAGGGGAATCGAACCCCTCTTTTGAGAATGAGAATCTCACGTCCTAACCGATAGACGAACAGGCCATCAGACACGAAAGCCGGCCTTGCTCGGACCAGCTCTCTCCTTATCATTTACAAAAAAAATTATCGCCCGCAACGATTCGCCTTATGCCAGCGAATGCACATGTTTCGCAAGTTTCGACTTGAGATTTCCAGCCTTATTCTTGTGAATCACATTTTTCTTTGCAAGTCGGTCGAGCATCGAACATACCTGAGGATAAAACTCTTCAGCTGCCTGCCTGTCCGATGTGCCGCGCAATTTCTTCACCGCGTTCCGCATTGTCTTCGCACCATATCTGTTGCGTAGACATCTCGTTTTTGTCTGACGTATCCTTTTAAGGGATGATTTGTGATTAGCCATTCTTTATAAAAAAATTTTGATCTTTTTCTTTATTATATTTTCGTAGCCCGTAGGGGAATCGAACCCCTCTTTCAAGAATGAAAATCTTGCGTCCTAACCGATAGACGAACAGGCCGGTTATATTAAATGTCTCATTTGCAATAAAATATTGCCATGTACTATTTAATTGCGAGTGCAAAGATAGT
>JAIRYD010000009.1 GCA_031267935.1 Tannerella sp. | reverse complement strand
TGATGAGCACTTCGCCGTCACCCGCCTGCGGGTCGGCCACATCTTTGTACACAAGTTTGTTGTACTCTTCCAATACCAATGCTTTCATTTGTTCTGTTGTTTTATTTGTTAGTAATTATGTGTCGTTATTCGAATCCCGGACGCGTTTCCGTTATCAGCATACATCCCCAGTCTGTGATTTTCATCCGCATGTCGACGCTTTCCGGTCTTTTACTGTTTTTCATACATACATTATATTATAATGTGCGCGGCATAGTTTTATGAACTATGAACTATGAATCCGGTCATAGTTCATCGTTTATCGTTCATCGTTAAACTCACAATTTTAGACCGCGTGAAGTATATACTTCATTATTCACTATTACTACAATCGTATGACACCCTTTCTGATAATCAGGTTGGCAAAACCCTCGTACTCGCCTGTCGCCACGACGCAGTAGGCGTTTCGGGCGCGCGCGTAAAATTCGGGTTTCGGGAGCGTCAGGAAAGGCTTGTCGCCGTCGGGCCAGGCTTTCAGTATTTCCCGGTACCGGTTCCGGACAGCCGGTTCGCTGTCGCCGCGGAAGACCATCAGCACAGCCGTGAAGTCGACGGCATAGTCGAGGGGGAAAAGCGGCAGTATGGCGTCCAGCAGAGCGGTAATGCTGTGTCCGTCGGCGCGTACCAGGCGCTGTGCGTGCGAAGCGGCAGGAAAATTGCTGTCGCCGAAAACAATCTCGTCGCCGTGTCCCATTTCTGCCAGTATTTTCAGCAGTTCAGGCGATATAATCGGGTTTATTCCTTTTAACATAGTTCGTTGATGTTTTTTTACCGCGAAAATAGGCAATCGGAAGTTTCCCGCTTATACACAATATCGATATAATGTTCACGAATATCGATATTCGCGCACATTGTGTGTCGCCGGTTCGTTCCTCTTCCAATTTTTTCCACAATAATATACGCTTTCCTCTTTTTTTCCGTTATAAGTGAGCATGCAACCAATATAAAGCGGTTCAAATGATTGAATATATAAAAGGTGAGATTGTGGAACTTTCTCCTGCACGGATGATTCTGGAGTGTAACGGCATAGGTTATGAATTGCATATTTCGCTGACGACGTATAGTGCGTTCCAGAACCGAACTGAAGCGAAGGCGCTTGTATATGAGATAATTCGGGAAGATGCGCACATGCTGTACGGCTTTGCGACGCACAAGGAACGGGAACTCTTCCTGTTGTTGACATCCGTGTCGGGTGTCGGCCCCAACACGGCGCGCACGATTCTGTCGTCCGTACCTCCTGCCGAGCTGGTGCAGATCATTGCCGCAGGCGACGAAAAAAGCCTGACGCTGGTCAAGGGCATCGGTTCCAAGACCGCCCAGCGCATCATTGTTGATCTGAGAAACAAAGTAAAACCTATTGAAGAAAAAGCAGGTAAAATGTCTGTTTCGCAGCGTTCCGAAGTGTCGGACGAAGCTGTTGCGGCATTGGTCATGCTCGGTTTCCAGAAAGCCGCTTCGCAAAAAGCGATCGATACCATACTGAAAAAATCGCCGGATATCCCGGTCGAGCAGATTATTAGAACAGCACTCAAAATGCTTTAAATGAAAAGGCGGTTCAAATATATGATTCTGTGTGGACTGGTTTTGCTCAATGCGGGTGTGCTCGCGTTGAACGGCAGCCTCTCGACCTTTATCGAACTGCCTGTCGACCACCCGTCGCCCGCCCCCGAAGACAGCATACCGAAAACGCGCTATCCCATCTCAAAAACAGTCCCGGAAGAATATCGGGACCTTACCGGTCAGTCGCCCGTAGACCTGCGCGATCCCGAAAACATCAAAACCACAGTCGAATACGACGTGCATTCAGGCATGTACGTCATCCGTACCAAAGTAGGCGACATGGAACTCGAGACGCCCATCATGCTCACGCCCGAAGAGTATCAGAACTACAGCATGCAGGAATCGATGCGTGCCTACTATCGCGCAAAGAACGAAGAAAATTTCCGTAACGAGATGAACGGTACGTTCAACCTGATGGACATGCAGTTCAACATTCCCGGCGCCGACAAATACTTCGGGCCGGGAGGCATGCGTCTGCGTTCGCAAGGCTCGGCAGAACTGATTATGGGACTGAAATCCACGAGCACCAAGAACCCGTCGCTCCCCGAACGTTCGCGCAACAGGACATTTTTCAATTTCGATACGAACATGCAACTGAACATGCAGGGAAGCATCGGGACAAAAATCAACGTTGGGATAAATTACAACACGGAATCGTCGTTCAGTTTCGACGCTACGCGTATGCGGCTTGCTTACAGTGGTGAAGAAGATGAAATCATCAAAACGCTCGAAGGCGGCAACGTCAGCCTGAACACGAGCAACTCCCTGATTCGCGGAGGCGCCGCCCTGTTCGGCGTCAGAACGGAACTGCAATTCGGCAAACTGCGCATCAATGCGCTGCTGGCGCAACAGGAATCCGAAAGCCAGTCCGTCTCGACCAAAGGCGGTGCGCAGACGAAAGATTTCGAGATGTCGATTGACGAATACGACGAGAACCGCCATTTCTTCCTCAGTCATTATTTCCGCAACCGCTACGACACCGCCATGCTCAAACTGCCGCATATCGCCTCGGCCGTAAAAATCAACCGTATCGAAGTATGGATCACCAACAAACGCAGCAGCTACGACCAGTCGCGCAACATCGTGGCATTCGCCGACCTGGGCGAACATGACCGCATCTTCAATCCGCAATTCCAGCCCGCAGGCTCGCTGCAGATTCCCTACAACGGCGCCAATACGCTCTACCAGATGATTACGGAAAACTATTCCGATGCGCGCGTAATCAGTAATGTCTCGCAGACATTCAACAATATCCTCGACGGCGGTTCCGACTATGAAAAGATCGAAAGCGCCCGTCGCCTCGACCATTCGGAATATATTTTTAACCCGCAATTAGGCTATATCTCGCTCAACGCCATGCTTCAACCGGACGAAGTGCTGGCCGTCGCGTTCGAATACACCTACGGCGGGAAAGTGTTTCAGGTCGGCGAATTTTCGACCGACAATACGGAAAGCACAAGTCAGTGTCTTTACGTCAAACTGCTCAAAGGCACCAGCATGTCGCCCTCCATGCCCTTTTGGGACCTGATGATGAAGAACGTGTATGCCCTTCACGATCGCAACAGGATCCCGGCCTACAGCGTGCAGCAAGACCGTTTTCGCCTGGACGTGCTCTATCAGAGCGATACCATAGGGACTTATGTCAACTTCATTCCCGAAGGAAACATCGCCAACCAGATTCTGCTGCGCGTCATGAATCTCGACCGTCTTGATGCGAACAATGAACCTTATCCGAATGGTTTCTACGATTTTGTGGAAGGCTACACGGTACTGTCGAACAGCGGTCGCATCATCTTCCCGGTCGTTGAGCCTTTCGGTTCGCATCTGCGCAAGGCAATTGGAAACAACACGATTGCCGACAAATACGTGTTCCAGGAATTATACGATTCCACGCTGACCGTTGCCAAACAGATTGCCGAAAAAAACAAATTTGTCCTTCGCGGCGAATACAAGGCGTCGTCGGCCTCCGAAATCATGCTGAATGCCACCAACGTCGCCCGCGGATCGGTAGTCGTCACGGCCGGAGGGCGTACATTAGCTGAAAACGTGGACTATACCGTCGATTACATTTCGGGTATCGTCACGGTTCTGAACGAAAATATCATATCCAGCAATACCCCCATTCACGTGTCGCTCGAAAATCAGTCCACATACAGCATGCAGCGAAAAACGATGATGGGACTGGATCTGAACTATGAGATCTCGAAAAATTTCAACGTTGGGGCCACCGTCATGCACCTGTCCGAAATGCCCGTGACGACCAAGACCGCTCTGGGCAGCGAATCGATAAAAAATACGCTTTGGGGTACGAACATTGCATATCGGGGTGAAAGTCAGTGGCTGACAAATATGATGGATAAGTTGCCGCTGATCAATCTGACGCAGCCAAGCCAGATCACGCTCAACGCCGAATTTGCCCACCTGATTGCAGGGCACTACGAAAGCAAATACACGGGCAAACATTCGTATCTGGATGATTTCGAATCGACACAAAGTAATTTCGACCTGCTCAATCCTTATCCGTGGGCACTGGCCAGCGTTCCCTACGACAATTCCGCCGGTGCACTTTTTCCCGAAGCCTCGCTGGTCAATGATGTCAATTACGGCAAAAACCGCGCCCTCTTTGCCTGGTACTACATCGATGGACTGTTCACGCGAAAAAATTCGTCCCTCCGCCCGTCGCATATCACCGAAAACGACATCTCGAACCACTACACCCGCGCGGTCAGCTACGACGAACTTTTCCCGAAAAAAGAACTGGCCTACAACGAAAACAATTCGCTGTACGTCCTGAATCTGGCTTTCTACCCGAACGAAAGAGGTCCCTACAATCTCGACGCGACGAACATCAACACCGACGGTACGCTGGGCAACCCCGAAAAACGCTGGGGAGGCATGATGCGCCGTATCGAACAGAGCGATTTCGAAGTGGCCAATATCGAATACATTGAGTTCTGGATGATGGATCCGTTCATCTACAACCGGGAAATAGCGTCGGGCGGCGATGTGTATTTCAATCTTGGCGAAGTATCGGAAGACATCCTGAAGGATGAAAAGAAGTTTTTCGAAAACGGATTGCCGGTCAACGGCGATATGTCACAGGTAGACACGACCGTGTGGGGAAAAGTCCCGCGCCAGCAAAGCACGGTCTACGCCTTCGACAATACCGCCGGCACGCGCAGCCTGCAGGATGTCGGGTTGAATGGCCTTTCCAGCGAAGAAGAAAAGAACTTCCCCGCCTATCAGACGTATCTCGAACAGTTGAGAAACAAGCTCGCACCTGAAACCGTTTCCTTTATGATGAACGATCCTTACTCGCCGTTTAACGATCCGGCCGGAGATAAATATCACTATTTCAGAGGTTCGGATTTCGACCGCGACCAGGCGGACATCCTCACGCGCTACAAGCGATACAACGGAACGGAAGGTAATTCCACCGCTTCGGAAGATTCGCCCGAACGTTATGACATCTCGGCGAAAATGATTCCCGACGTGGAAGACTTGAATCAGGATAACACCCTGAACGAAAACGAAAAATATTATGAATACAAAATATCCGTCCGTCCGAAAGATATGGAAGTCGGACAAAACTACATCGTCAACAAGCGTACTAAAGAAGTGAGGCTCGAAAATGGAAACCGGGAAAACGTCACGTGGTATCAGTTCAAGATTCCCGTCAGGGAATATCAACGTAAAATAGGCGCCATACAGGACTTCAAGACCATCCGTTTCATGCGTGTGTATATGACGGGATTTCGTGAAAAGACCATCCTTCGGCTCGGGACATTTTCGCTCGTCCGCGGCGAGTGGCGCGCCTACACGCACGATCTGGCCAATGCCCTTATCTCGAACGGCAAGCTCGACGTGACGTCCATCAATATCGAAGAAGACGGCGACCGCGAGCCGGTCAACTATGTGCTGCCTCCCGGCGTGACGCGAATGATCGATCCGAGCCAGTCGCAGCTCATCCAGCAAAACGAGCAGGCGCTGTCGCTCAAGGTCACCAATCTGGGTTCGCAGGACGCACGGGCGATATACAAAACGACCTTTTACGATTTGCGCCGATACAAGCGGCTGCAACTTTTCGTGCATGCCGAAAAACTGATCTCCGAGAATGCTACAGAATTGAATGACGGCGAGTTATCCGTCTTCATGCGATTAGGCTCGGACTATAAGAACAACTACTACGAATACGAAATTCCGCTGATGCTCACGCCGCCGAACAACTACCGCGACAATCCGACTGACCGGGCAATCGTCTGGCCGCAGGAAAATATGGTCGATTTCAATATGGATGTGCTGACCAGCCTGAAACTCAAGCGGAACCGTGCTCGAAGCGAGGGACAGAGCGGTGTGAACTATCACACGGTATATTCGGACTATGACCCGGACAATACGCGAAACAAAGTCAGCGTCGTCGGCAATCCCAGCCTTGCCGAAGTGAAAACCATCATGATTGGCATCCGCAATAATTCTAAAGACATCCGAAGCGGCGAGATATGGGTGAACGAATTGCGACTGACCGACTTCGACGAAAAAGGCGGATGGGCGGCCAATGGCAACCTGCACGTCGCACTGTCCGATCTCGGAATGATAGACGCCAGCGGACGTATCGAAACGGCAGGATTCGGCGGACTGGATCAGTCCATCAGCGAACGTAGCGTGGACGACTACAAGCAGTATTCCATCGCCGCTAACGTGCAGTTGGGCAAACTGTTCCCCGAAAAAACGAGAGTGAGCCTTCCACTTTATTATTCCATTTCCAAAGAAACCATATCTCCGCAGTATACTCCTATGGACAAGGATGTTAAGCTGAGTGAAGCATTGGATGCCGTGGTCACCAAAGCCGAAAAAGATTCAATCAAAAGTTTCTCGCAAGATCAGACTACCACCAGGAGTATTGCGCTGAACAATGTAAGGGTCGATATAAGAAGCAAAAATCCAATGCCTTACGACCCGGCCAATTTTTCGCTCTCGTATGTCTTCAACGAAAACACGCGTAGTAATCCCGAAACCGTCTACGAAACGACCAAAAACTATCAGGGGAATTTCGCATACACCTATTCGCCTTATGTGAAACCGTTTACTCCTTTTGCCAAAACAGAGAAGAGTAATTCGTATACGCGGTATATCAAGCAGTTCTCGCTCAACTACCTGCCGTCGACCCTTTCGTTCCAGTCGTCGTTGCTGCGCAATTATTACGAAATGCAGTTGCGCGATCTGTCGAATCCGGGTGCACCCGCGTCCAACGGTCTGTTGTCGCTCAACCACCAGTTTTATATGGACCGGGCGTTCAATATTGTTTGGAGGCCGTTGAATAACTTAAACCTGGACTTCAGTTCCGGTACAAATGCGCGCATCGAAGAACCGCGCGTACAAGTCAACCGGAAGCTGAATCCCGACGATTACCAGGTCTGGAAAGACTCCGTGATGAAAAGCATTTACGACCTCGGCACGCCGTTGCTCTACGACCAGCGATTTACCGTCACTTACTCGTTGCCGTTTCAGTACATTCCCATTCTCGACTGGATGACCGGTAATTTGAGTTATGTGGCTGAATATAATTGGGAAAGAGGTGCATTCATCGACGAGAATATCGAATACGGAAACGCCATCAAAAATCAGCGCAGCATCAACATGCAGACGAACCTGAACATGCTGAGTCTGTATAACAAAGTGCCGTATCTGAAGAAGGTAAATCAGAAATTCGCTGCGGCAACGACAGACAATCGCCGTCGCGAAAACAGAACAAGGAAAAACACAAAACTTGAAATGACGATTCAACTCAGCCCCGACAGCGGCGTGATTGTTTCGCACGGAATGTTGACGAAAAAACTCCGCATCACCGCCCGTCGCGATTCGGACAGCACTCTATATCGCAATCTTAAATTCAGCACAATAGACTTTACCCGCGTACGTATTCTGAACAGAGATTCTGTCAAAATCAAGTTGACGATATATCCCGGCCCGCCTCCGACCGAAGATTTCTTCACCAAAGCAGCCGAATACAGCACGCGTTTCCTGATGATGCTACGCCGCGTCAATGTCAATTTCACGCAGTCGCAGGGGATGAGGCTACCCGGCTTCCAGCCCATGATTGGCGACTGGAACGGACAGGCGCGCACCGCATTTGGAAATGCGCCGGGCTGGGGCTTTGCGTTCGGAGATGTAAGAGAATCATTCGTGACGGAAGCCGTGAATAATAAATGGATGGTAATGAATGGAGATAATATCATGCCCGCCAATATCAATCGTACCAACTCGGTCAATGTCACCGCCACGCTCGAACCTGTCACAGGGCTGAAAATCGACCTGACCGGTATGCGAAACGACATGCGCGATACCGAGATACAATATATGTACGCGGGAATGCCGACCACCTACGGCGGCACGTTTTCCATGTCGACCATCGCCTTCGGCGGCATGCTTTCGGGCAGCGGAAGCATCAAGAACGGCTACGCCTCCAAAATATTCGATCGCTTCCTGGCCAATCGCAACCTCATCGCCTCACGGCTCGAATCGCAATATACCCTCTCTACCTATCCGTCGCACGGATTCATGGAAGGGCATCCGTGGGCAGGGCAACCTTACAACCCCACGATCGGCGTCAGACCCAATTCGTCCGATGTGCTCATTCCCGCATTCCTTGCCGCATACACGGGTAAAGACCCGAAAAATACCGGGCTGTCTATTTTTCCGTCCATTTTGAGCATGTTGCCCAACTGGCGGGTTTCGTACGACGGCCTGATTCAGTTACCTGCCGTTAAAAAGCATTTCAAGTCTATGGTACTCAGTCATCTGTATCGATGCACCTACAGTGTCGGCGGCTACTCGTCGTTCCTCAACTGGGTAGACGTGGGTAACGGGCTGGGATTTGTCAGTTCGCTCGACGGCCGTCCGGTACCATCGTCGGCATACGACATTGCATCCGTCAGCCTCACGGAAGCTTTCGCGCCGCTGATCGGGTTGGATGCTACTTTCAACAACAACGTGACGATGGGCATAAAATTCGCCAGGACGCGCAATATCAACCTGAATGTCTCGTCATTCCAAATTGTCGAAATGTTCTCGAACGATGTTACCGTAAGCCTGGGCTATAAATATGCTGATTTCAACAAAGTGTTGAAGATGAGAAAAAAAGAAAATTTCAGCAACGATCTGACCGTCCGTCTCGACTTCACGGAACGCAAAAACCAGTCGCTCATCCGCAAAATCGAAGACGGATATACACAGCTCACGCAAGGCGCTCAGGTTCGCAATATACAACTGTCGGCCGACTACGCCTTCAGCAAATCCGTCACAATAAGAGCATTTTACGATCTTCAGGTTAATAAACCGCTGGTTTCTAGCGCATCATATCCGACGTCCAATTCCAGTTACGGCCTCAGTCTGCGCATATCGCTGGCACAGTAAAATTGTTTTTTCGTGCAAAAAAATAAGATTTTTCGAAAAAAGTGAGTACAAGTCCAAAATAATTGCTTACTTTGTCGCTTCATGAGGGGGTTGGCCTCATTTTAATGAGAATAATTATGATGGAACAAGAAACGAATCTGTCCGGCGGAACCGAAGAAATAAAAAACGCCCCGCAGGCAGAGCACACGCAGACGTCGGAAATACGTCAGGAAGTAACGGCCGAAACAGTAGAAGATACAGACGTCCGGGAGGGAAATGCACTCCTGCAGAAAGTACCTGAAGAACAGGATAAAACACTTATTGAGACTGATGTTCCGGTAGCGGATGCCTCCGAGGACGCGGTATGCGTGCTCGAGCCGGACACGAACGATGTCCCGGCTGTCGATTCCGGCGTACAGGCAACAGTCGCTTCGGACGGGGAAGAAAACGTTTCTTTGCAAGAAATAGCTGAAGGACAGGATGAAATCCTTGTTGAATCCGGCGTTCCGGTAGCAGATGCCTCCGAAGACGCGGCATGCGTGCTCGAGTCGGACACGAACGATGTCCCGGCTGCCGATTCCGGCGAACAGGCAACAGTCGCTTCGGATGAAGAAGAAAACATTCCTTTGCCGGAAATGAACGACGTGCAGGAAGAAAGCATGCCGTCGATTGCAGACGAACCTGTATTGCAAGAACTTCCTACATCGCCCGACAATTTCTGCGGAGACCTGCAGGAAGCCAT
>JAIRYD010000235.1 GCA_031267935.1 Tannerella sp. | reverse complement strand
CGTGAGAATTGAAAAAACAGTTATTTTTGTCCCGTAATTTTATGCATGCATATAAAATGGATGTAAGGACAGCGTGCGGCATGATGCCGCAGATAATACTGCATCACAGGACTGCATACGGCATAATGCTGCGAACAGCACTGTACTGCAGGATAGCACGCCGAATTGTGCGGCAGATATTACTGCATTGCAGGACGGCGTGCGGCACGGTGCCGCGAGTCGTCCTGCAACGCAGCGAACAACATATCAACGGTTTACGAATCGCGTTATGGTGCAGGACGGTATGCGGCACGGTGCGCAACGTGATCCTGCATGATGTGCACGGGCTGAGTGAGTGGATTTGCTTATACTGTGCGCGGCATGGTTTTATGAACTGTGAACGATGAATCCGGTCATCGTGCATCGTTAAACGCGCAATTTCAGACCGCGTGAAGTATACAGGCAAAATAGAGTACACGATTTGTCCCTGACGGGACAAGCCTGAAAGGCGATGTTCGCACCGCCATGACGGGGTTGGCCGGAGGTTTTCTGCGGTGTACGCAGCCCTGTTCGTGATTTCCCTTTGTCTGTTTTTTTGAATATACAGAATTGCAAAGAGGCAAACCGAAAGGAATGCCTCTTTTTTGTGCTTCACCGTAACAGTTCAATGAACCGTTTCAAAAAAAGACGGTTCATTTTTCATTTACATAATCGAGCGGCAGGTTGTTGAAGGCGCGTGCGAGGATGGCGATGTTCAGCGCGTCGCCCGTCAGCGTGTCGACGGCGGCCGAGAGGTAGTCGTCGACGGGCGGCATCGCGGAGCCTGCGACGGGTTTCGTGAAGCCGTAGAGTCCGACGCCCCGCGCGATGGCGTCGGGCACGATTTCCGCGGGATTCTGTCCGTTCCAGTTGGCCAGACAGGTGATGAGTTTCGTTTGCGGACCGGTCAGGTCGTACATGGCGCGTGTGCTTTCCTTGTCGCCGGCTTCGTTCATCAGCCAGTCGACCTCTTTGAGCAGCGCGTTGCCTTCATATTCATCGCTCTTTATTTCGAAAGCCGTCAGCCAGATGATGCAGTCGGGTTTTGCGCCTTTGGCTGCCGTCTTGATTTTCTCCCATGCCCTGCCGATGGCTTTTTGACGGAAAGTTACTTCCTGTTCTTTTGTGAGGTGTTCCTTTCCCGGAAAATCTTCGTCCATCAATTCGCGATACATTTCTTCTTCGCATGGGATCCACCGCAGTGGCGGACGGTCTCCCTTCCCGCCGCCGGGGTTATAGAACCAGTCGAGCATGATGCCGTCGATGTCGGTTTTACGGATCGCGTCGTCGATCGAGGCGCACAGGTAGTCGAGATACACGCGGGTCAGGGGGATCTGCATGCCGTCCATCCGGTAGCACAGGTCGGGATGATCTTCTTCCCACTTGTTGTTGGCGCCGACGCAGAAGTATCCGATCACTTTCATGTTTTTCTGCCGTGCCAGCCGGACCTGTTCCGTGAGGAAGTCGTGTGCGAGACCGGGCTGTTCGGGGATGATGCCGTTTTTGTACCAGGCGTATCCGTTACACGAAACGGCGAAGGACTGAATCACGTTGCATCCCAGCGCCGCGTACCAGTCTACATGGTCTGCGGGACTGGCGTCCGCCCAGAGTCCCGGCCGGGCAAATCCGTGGGCGCCTCCTTCGCCCCAGTTGTAGTCGATGCAGTAGGCCCTGACGGGTTCGTCTACGGCCTGTTCGGTTGTTTTTTTGCACGAGGCCAGCATGCAGAACGGCAGTATGCAGAGGATCATTGTTATATTTTTCATGATTGCGTTTGTTTGATTATGTGCGTTTGTTTGATTATGATGGTGGTTTTGAAATAAAAATCCGGCAGATACCCGCGTCCTGCACGGGTATCTGCCGGGAGATGCGTCATCAGTAGAGCGGGTTCTGTATGAGCGTCTGGTTGCGGTTCATTTCGTCCAGCCGGATGGGGAAGAAGTAGAATCGGTCTTTCCAGTCGCGTTCCTGCACGTGGATGATGTTGTATTCCGGTTTGGTCTGTCCGTTGCGGTATCTGATGTCCAGTCCGTAGGCGTCGACAATCACCTGTGGCGCGATCATCCAGCGTCTGATGTCGAAGAAGCGCTGGTCTTCGAACAGCAGTTCGATTTTCCGTTCGTGGCGCAGTTTTTCCCTCAGTTCCGAATCGGCGCCCGTCACGCCGGGCAGTCCGGCGCGTGTGCGTATCCGGTTGATATACGTGCGCGCTTCGTCGTATTCACCCAGTTCGATGCATGCTTCGGCATAGCTGAGGAGTATCTCGGCGTAGCGGATGAAATGCCAGGGCGTGGTGGTCAGTTCCTTCGGCGAGTCGACGGATATATCCTGAAATTTCCGCAGGTAATAGGAGGTAAACGTACCGTTCCATGTGGTTACGGGGTTGTTCAGCGCGTCGAGTCCGCCGAGCCACGACCCGTCGGGCTGTTCGTAGTTGCCGGTCTGTATGATGCCGACGGGGTCTGCCGCCTTGACGTCGTCGGGCCGTTCGCGCCAGCGCGCGCCGTCGAAGAAGATGTCGACGTAGAAGCGCGGGTCGCGGTTCAGGTAGGGATCTGCCTTGTGGGCGGGATTGTCCCAGCTGAATTTTTCGCCGTTGGCCATTTCGAAGTCATCGACAAGGCTGTTGATCGGGCTCACGTTGGCCCAGCCCTTGTATCCCGTGGGGAGGTTTTGCTGTCCGATATCCATCGTCCAGACCTGGTTGGCCTGCGTGAAGTTGCGCACGAAGATTTGTTCGCCTGTCTGCTTGAGGGTGAAGACCTCGTCGTAGTTGCGTGCAATGGAGTCGCCCGGGGCGGGTACGGCCTTGTGGAGGCTGTATATTCCGAGGTCGATCACCGCGCGCGCCGCATTTTTGGCCTCCTGCCATCTGGCCCGGCGGTCGCCGCCCGTGTAGCCGATCAGTTCGGGGTTCGCATATCCCGGCGCCCACGAGGCGTTGCTGTTGTAGAGGTCGCTCGCCGCATAGAGGAGCACGCGCGCCTTGAGGGCCATGGCGGCGCCTTTCGTCGCCCGTCCGTAATTACTTGCGGTATGTTCGGCCGGCAGCAGTGCGGCAGCCCTGTCGCAGTCGGCTATGATGAAGTCGATGCACTCCTCGAAGGAGTTTCTCGGCGCCTGGAAACCGTCGTCGAGGTTGTAGGCATGTTCGATGATCGGCGCGCCGCCGTAGAGGAAGACGAGGTTGTGATAGTGGTATGCGCGGAGGAAGTATACTTCGCCCGTAAGCCGTTCCTTGTAGGCCTCGTTGGCGTATGTATGCTGTGCGGTCTGGTCTAAGAACAGATTGCAGGCGCGGATATACTTGTAGTGATGCTCCCATCTCATTTTCTGCGTGCGGCTCCAGGAGTCGAAGACGCCGTAGTCGCTCGGCGTAATGAGGCTTTTGAGCACGTTGGCATGACCCTGGTCGGAACCCGGGTCGAAGAGCGATTCGTCCGTGAATACGCCGATCATCGGGCGGTCGAAGCTGTGTCCGATGTACCAGTAGATATTGTTTACGAAATGCTCGATCATGGGCAGATCGCTCCATACGGCTGTTTCGCCGTATTGATCAAGAGGTTCTCTGTCGAGGAAATCCGTACATGAACCGAGTTGCATAACCGCGGCCATGCACAGGATGATGCTTTTTATTTTATCTAAATACGTTTTCATGAGTTGTTATTATTTAAATGTAAGACTGATTCCTCCGTTGATGACTTTCTGCGAGGGATAGGGCTGCTGCTGTCCGCCGATGTCGTTGCTGTTGGATTCGGGGTCGAAGTCCTTCATTTCGGCAGAGGTGAAAGTCAAGAGATTGTATCCGCTGACGTAGATGCGTATGTTGGCGAATCCGGCGCGGCTGGCGAGCGTTTTGGGCACGGAATATCCGAGTTCCAGCGTTTTCAGGCGGATGTAGTCCGAGTTGTAGAGGAAATAGGTATTGCGGTTGTTACGCCAGTATTCGGCGTCGCGGTTGTAGGTGCGCGGTCCGCTGGCGTCGGGATTGTCGGGCGTCCAGCGGTGATCGTAGAAATATTTCGTGAAGTTGCCGATCAGTCCGCTTTCCATGGAGACGAAGCGTACGGCGCCGGCGGCTCCCTGGAAGAGCGCGGAGAGGTCGAACTGGCGATAGTTGACGCCGAGCTTGATGCCTCCGGTGAAGCGCGGGATGTTGTTTTTGTCGTTGCGCACGCGGTCGAGTCCGGTGATTTTGCCGTCGCCGTCGACGTCCTTGAAAATGATGTCGCCCGGCTGCGCATTTTCCCAGTGCGGATAGGCGTCTACGGCCGCCTGGTCGCGGAAGATGCCGATGGCCTGATAGTAGAGGTCATTGTCGGCATTTTCGGGATCGGTGGGCATGGGATGTCCCGTCGATACCTGCCAGGATTGCCGTCCGGGCGCTTCGTCCCAGAAGGTGATTTTGTTTTTGGCATATCCGCCGTTGAGCGAGACGCTGTATCCGACCTGCTGTATTTTGTCGTTGTAGCGTAGCTGGAAGTCGAAGCCGTGGTTGGTCACCTTGCCGATGTTTTCGCGCGGCAGCGTCAGCCCGGTCGACTGCGGAATCGAGGCATTTCTTTTCCAGAGGATGTTCGAACGGCGGTAGTCGAAGTAGTCAAATTCGAAGAACAGCTTCTGGTTGAACAGATACGTTTCGAAACCGATGTCCATCTGATTCGCCTTTTCCCAGGTGATGTTCGTGTTCGGGATGCGCGATTCGTAGGAGATTTTGCCGGCGTCGGTGACGCCGAAGTTGTAGACGTTCGTCGAGTAGGCATAGGAGGAGAGATACTGCCATTCGTCAATGCGGTCGTTACCGGTCTGTCCGAAGGAGAAGCGCAGTTTCATCTCTTCGAAAAGAGGCAGTTTTTCCTTCCAGAAAGCTTCTTCGGAGATACGGTATCCGAGCGAAACGCCGGGGAAGAATCCGAAGCGGCTTTCGCTCGGGAAGATGTACGAGCCGTCGTAGCGCCATACGAATTCGACGAGGTATTTTTCCAGATAATTGTAGTTGACGCGTCCGAAGTAGTTCATGCGCGCCTTCTGGTACGATTTGCCGGTGTTGTCCTTGTCCTGCGTGCCTCCGGCAAACAGTTCGGGGATGGCCGTGGAGGCGAAATAGCGGCGGTAGGCATTGAAATCGTTTCCGCGGTCTTCGATGGATTCCATGCCGGCCATGACGTTGAGAGCATGGCTGCCGAACTTCCGCTCGTAGTTGATGATGCCGTTAAGCAGGAGCGTCTGGTCGTCGACGAGGTATCGCGTCAGGCGCGCGTCGTTGAAGGGTACCATGGCCGAAGCCAGCTGCGGCGTGCCGTCGGGTTTGAGCGTCTTGCCGTCCCACGTGTTTACTTCCCACGGCGTTTCCCAGCGCGTGCGGTTCTGCATCGACTTGTCGTAGTTGATGCTTCCGTTGAGCGAGAGGCCCTTGACCCAGGGGACGACGATGTTCAGCTTTGCCGTGGAGTTGACCGAGTACGTTTTCCGCTGGTCGTATCCCGCGGCGTTGGTCGATATGGTCAGCGGATTGGCGCCCTCGAGAATGTCGGGCCCGGGCGAACCGTCGGGCCAGCGGGCGTGGACGTTGGGATCGCCCTTGGTGGCGGCGCGGAAAATCAGTCCGTATCCGCGCGTGGGCGACGTCTGGTCGCCCATGCGCCCGTAGATGTCGAGCGAGGCGCTGACGTACTGCGAGAGCTTGATGTCGATGTTGCTGCGCAGGTCCACCTGCCGGTAATCGCTCACGCTGTTGCGGTAGAAGGCATCCTGATATTTGGTGCCGGCGGCGACGTGGTAGCGTACGTCGTCGCGCCCGCCGCTGACGGAGGCGTTGATGTTGTTCTGACTCGACCAGGGCTTGAAGGTCTCGGCCAGCCAGTCGGTATTCGGATAGCGCCAGGGGTCGGAACCGTCGGTGAAACGCTTGATTTCTTCATCCGTGTAGCGCGGCTGCCGTCCCTGATACATGTCGATTTCGTTGACCAGCGTGGCATATTCCGAGCCGTTGCTCATCTTCGGCAGTCGCGCAGGCCGGTTGAAACCCTGATTGAGGTTGAGCGTGACGACGGGCTTGCCGTCCTTTCCGCGTTTGGTGGTGATGAGGATCACGCCATTGGCGGCGCGAGAGCCGTAGATGGCGGCCGAAGCATCCTTGAGTATGGTGATGCTCTCGATGGAGTTTTCGTCGATGCGCGAGAGCGAGCGTCCCGGCACGCCGTCGACGACGATCAGCGGATCGTTTTTGCCGAGCGTGTTGACGCCGCGTATGCGGATCGTGTTTGCATCTTCGCGTCCCGGGTCGCCGCTGCGCTGGATGACGGACAGTCCGGGCATCAGTCCGGTGATCATCTGCGTGGCGTCGGTGGCAGGCGATTTCACGATGTCTTCGCCCTTCACGCTGCTGATCGAGCCGGTGAGCGTGGCCTTCTTCTGCGTGCCGTAGCCGACGACAACCACTTCGTCGAGCGCCTGCAGGTCTTCGAGGAGCGTGATGCGCAGCGCCGTCTGGCTGCCGACCCTTATTTCCTGCGTGACGTAGCCGATAAACGAGATTTGCAACACGGCGCCATCCGCGACACTGAGGGTGAAACGCCCGTCGAGGTCGGTAATGTTTCCGTTCGTGGTTTCCTTTTCCACCACATTGGCTCCAATGACGGGTTCGCCGCTGGCGTCGACAACCGTCCCGCTCACCTGCCGCTGTGCAAAAGCCGTCAGTGAGCAACTGAGGATACACAGCATGTATGCCATTCGGCGCCATGTATCCCGTCTGAGTAAAATAAACTTTTCTTCCATAGATTAAAAAAATTAAGTATTAAATAAAAACTGCCGCGCCGGATTTTCTCCGGTCGTATGCGGTGTATTGTGGTTTTGAAAAACGTATGCTTCTGTTCTCTCCCGACTGTGTGTCCTGCTTTTTCCGGAACGGTAAAATCCCGGAAAAAAGACTTGAAATATTTTTTTTAATTGACTTACATAAGTTATTATACGCGCGCGAAACGCCGGGTGATAATCTCTCTCTCTCTCTCTCTCTCTCTCTCTCTCTCTAATAAATAAATCGAATAAGAAAAAATGCAGACGTTAATTATTCCCAAGGCCAAGGCGAAGAAATATTTTCGTTTGCAGGGATTTTTGTGCGCATGCATGGATTTTGGTTCGGTCATGTCTGTATCAATATTTATTATCGGTGGCAAAGATAATACATTCAATTTTGTTTGCGCAAAGAAAATGGAGGATTAACATATCGACTAATGAATAAAAGGCGCTATCACGAATCGTAGGATGCCGTACCCGGCGGCGCGGGATATAAGCGTCGCCGGAGGCGCTAATATGATTTCAGATTCAAGATACACAGACTTACCCGTATCCGGCAAAAAAACATTGCCCCGTACAATAAACAGCGCCGACCCTGCCCTGCAATTAAAAAATCTCCGTATATTTGCCCGCGTAATTTAAATACCGCGAACGATATGGCCTACTATCTTGACCCCAAAAACGATCTGACGTTCAAACGCATCTTCGGCGAACACGAAC
>JAIRYD010000209.1 GCA_031267935.1 Tannerella sp. | reverse complement strand
CCCGCGCGAATGGCATCGTGCAATTCGCGTCCGGCAAAGATCCATTCGCCAAGCGCCGCCCCGACGAAAGGCCCCAGGATGATGCCCCACGGCGGAAAATAGAAACATCCCACAATCGTCCCCACGACGCAACCCCAGTTCCCCCATTTGCTGCCGTTCCATTTTTTTACGCCCAGCACGGGCATCAGGTAGTCGAATACAACCGTCAGAAGCGTCAGCGCCAGCCACCATATCAACTGTGCGGTGGTGAAGGTCGCTCTTTCGGTGAAATGAACGAGCAGCAGGCCGATGTACGACAGCGGCGGGCCGGGCAGTCCGGGCAGGATACTGCCGATCAGTCCGACCGCAAGGCAGATGGCTGCCAATATGATAAGCAGGATATCCATTTCTTCGCTTTCTGTCCGTCTTACTTCACCGCAGAAACATTTTGTTTCGTCCCGTTCAGGAAGTCTTTGGCGGACATTCTCTTTTTTCCCGCGACCTGGAGGTCGAGCAGGCGGATAAAACCATCCTCCACCGCGACATCCGGAGCGCGTCCGGCGTTTGTGCGGATGTCGCCGACAGACAGCGAATGTGTTTCGCGGAGGATCTCGGCACGGAATATTTTCAGCGTGCTGCAGTCGCCGCCGTCGAAAAACAGCGTTGTCCACGCTGCCGGGCAGGGCGACAGACCGCGAATGAAATCGTACACGCGCTTTGCCGGCTGACGCCAGTCGATTTGGCATGTGTCGTGAAATAATTTAGGCGCGGGGCGGAGCGTCGCCGCGTCCCGGACGAGCGTTTCCTGAGAGACGGTTTCGAGGTGGCCGTCGTTTTCGAGCAGCAGGTCGACCGTCTCCAGCGTCAGTCCGGCGCCGACCGTCATCAGGCGGTCGTGGACGGCGCCCACATCATCCGTGAGGGAAACGGGTTCAGGCCGTTGACGTATCATCCGTCCCGTATCCATTCCGTGCGTCAGGAAGAAGGTTGTCACGCCCGTTACCGTTTCGCCGTGAATGATCGCCCAGTTGATGGGCGCCGCGCCGCGATACTGTGGCAGCAGCGAGGCATGCAGGTTGAATGTGCCGAAGCGCGGCATGTCCCAGACCTCTTCGGGCAGCATGCGGAATGCGACGACAATCTGCAGGTCGGCATGCAGCGCGCGCAGTTCGTCGAGGAAGCGCGCGTCTTTCAGCTTGTCGGGCTGCAGCACGGGTATACGTTGCGACAGCGCATACTGTTTCACCGGGCTGGCCTGCAACACGCTGCCGTGCCTGCCGACCGGCTTGTCGGGCATGGTCACCACGCCGACCACACGATAACCGCCTTCGGCCAGGGCGCGCAAACTCGCGCACGCAAATTCGGGCGTTCCCATGAATACTATCCGCAAATCGTTCTTTTCCATAATGACGAATGATTGAATGACCGGATCGCTGCATCGGTCCGGAATTGCGTGCAAATATAGTTTTTTTTCACCGCAATGCCGAAAAATCGGTTTTAATCCTGTATATTTGTTCGTCAAATTATGAAATAATAGTGCAATGAAAACTTTTTTTACAGCTATGCTGCTAAGTCTGCCCGCTTTATGGAGTCACGACGCATGGTGTCAGGACACGGCGGGCGCCGGCGCGACTCCCGTGCGGAGCCGGATCAAAATCGCCCTGAACCTCTATTCGTTCCACACGCCGCTCACCGAAGGGAGCGAGACGCTGGAAAGCGTGATCGACTACTGCTCGGACGCGGGTTTTGCCGCCGTCGACGCGACGGGATATTACTTCGCGGGCTATCCGGAGGCGCCGACGGAAGAATACATCAACCGCCTCAAATATCGCGCTTTCCGGCGGGGGATACAATTCTGCGGAACGGGCGTGCGCAACGATTTCACGCTGGCCGACGATGTCGCGCGGGCGAAGGAAATACAGCACGTGAAAGACTGGATCGTCGTGGCTGCCAGGCTGGGCGCCCCGACGCTGCGTATCTTTGCCGGCGCCGGCGTGCCGCCGGGCGACACGTGGGACGCGACCGCTCGCCGCGTGGCGCGCGCCATCGACGAGTGCGGTGAATTTGCGGCGCACTACGGCGTTACCCTCGCGCTGCAGAATCACAACGATTTCCTGAAAACGGCCGGGGATGTGGAAAAACTCTTCGCGCTGATCCGTACCGATGCGGTGGGGCTGATGCTCGACATCGGAAGCTATCACACCGATCCGTATCGCGAAATCGCGCAGACCATCCGCTATGCCATCTCGTGGCAAATCAAGGAGCACGTGTTTGTCGACGGCACGGAAATGCCGGCCGACATCCCGCGCGTGATGGAGATCATCCGCCGGCACGACTATCGCGGGTATGTGCCGATCGAGACGCTCGGAAAGGGGCGCGAACGCGAGCGTGCCGCGGAGATGCTGCAGCGCGTCCACGATGCGGCTTTCACGCGCAGGTAAGCGGCGCGCCGCACGAAAAAACAGTGAACGACATCATTATATACAATAAAAAATCAACCGAAATGAAACACATCTCAAGAAGAACAGCATTGAAGACGGCGCTTGCCGGAAGCGCCGTACTGGCAACCGGCGGGCTGGAAGCCGCCATGTCACAACCTCAGACGCCGGCAGCGGAGCCGCTGAAAGGCCACATCCGCCACTCGGTCAGCAAATGGTGCTTCGGCAGCTATCCGCTGGACGAGTTTTGCGACATCTGCAAATCTCTCGGCATCGAATCCGTCGAACTGCTCGATCCCGAGGACTGGAAGACGGTGACCGGCCGCGGCATGACCGTCGCCATGGCGCAGGGCGCGGGACTGGGCATCGATCGTGGATTCAACGACCCCGCGCTGCACGACGAACTGGTCGCCAGCTACGAAAAAGTGATCCCGATGGTGGCCGAAGCCGGCCTGACGAACCTCATCTGCTTCGCCGGACGGCGCAACGGCGTCTCCGACCTGCAGGGATGGGAAAACTGCGAAAAGGGCTTGAAACGCATCACGCCCCTCGCGGAAAGATACCGCGTCGTCCTGACGATGGAGCTGCTCAACAGCGTCGGACACAAGGACTATCTGTGCGATCATACGGTCTGGGGCGTCGAACTGTGCCGCCGCGTCGGCTCGCCGAATTTCAGGCTGCTGTACGATATCTACCACATGCAGATCATGGAAGGAAACATTATCGAACACATCCGCCGGTATCACGAATACTTCTCGCACGTGCACACGGGCGGCAATCCGGGACGTGCGGAAATCGACGAAACGCAGGAACTCTACTATCCAGCCATCATGAAAGCGCTCACGGACGCCGGATACAAGGGCTTTGTCGGGCAGGAGTTTGTGCCCCGGCAGCCGGACAAGATCGCTTCGCTGGAGAAGTGTATCCGGATTTGCGACGTCTGACGTGACGCTTCTCCGTGCAACTTTTGTTTTTTTCTTTTATTCAAACACGGAGTGCACGGAGGACACGGAGAGAACGATGAACGATGAACTATGAACGATGAATCCGGTCATGGTTCATCGTTTGTTATTCATCGTTTATCGTTAAACTGTGCGCGGCATGGTTTTGTGCATTGCACGCGGAAAGCCGGATCTCGTCATTGCGAACGCAGTGAAGCAATCCAGGCATCTTGTATCCA
>JAIRYD010000119.1 GCA_031267935.1 Tannerella sp. | reverse complement strand
GCGCTGAAAGCCGGGTTTGCCGGTCGTGAAAGCGCATTTTGGCGACGAAGCGTCACGCGGAGGTCGGGTTTTCGGATAAATCCGCGTCATTTCAGCGATCCGGCCAATCCGAAATGCGCCCGGTTTAAATTGTCGCACGTTCGTAAAATTTTCTTTGTATCTTCAAATCTTTCGAATATCTTTGCGCCCATTATTTTTATATGATGAAAGACATAAAACAGCAAGTATCGACAGACGAAGTGATTGCATGGGCAAAAGATTTTCTGTACAGAGCCGGCGACGAACTGACGCCCGAAGAAGTGAAGGAACAGAAAAAGTATGCATCACTGGTGCAAACACCGGAATATAAAACTTTTCTTTCGCGGATGCTCGACGAGTCGTCGCAAATACGCGACAACGCCAAACTCAACAGGCGGGTGAGGCAGTTGATCGGGCAATACGGTATTCCCCGCTTTTTCGGTCCGGCCGACCGGTGGCTGATACGTATGTACATGGCGGGCGGTTTTCTGTTTCCATCCATTGCCATGCCTGTCTTCAAGGCCAAGCTGCGCAAGGAGACGGGCAAGATTATCATCGCCGAAGAACGTCCGAAGCTGACCCGCCACCTCCGGAAACGATGGGACAACCGCATCGGACAGAACGTGAACCTGCTCGGCGAGGTGGTCCTCGGCGACAGGGAGGCCGCACATCGCTACGCGCACTATCTCGAAGCCCTCGAACAGCCGGACATCAACTATATCTCCATCAAACTGTCGGGCATCTACGCGCAAATCAAACCGCTCAGCTACGAACAGAACAGAAAGGAACTGGGCGACCTGCTTGCCGCCGTCTACCGCAAAGCCTCGGACCATCCGTACACGGACGGGCACGGCGAAAAACGCCCCAAGTTTGTCAATCTCGACATGGAAGAATACAAGGACGCCGAACTGACGCTCGACGTGTTCATGGAAGTACTCGGCCGTCCCGAATTCAACCGCTATCCGGCAGGCATCGTCGTACAGGCTTATCTGCCCGACGCGGCAGGCTTCCTGACGCGACTGCTCGACTTCGCCCGCAAACGCGTGGCCGGCGGCGGAGCGCCCGTCAAGGTGCGCATCGTGAAAGGCGCCAACCTGCAGATGGAACGCATTGTTTCGTCGCTGCGCGGATGGCCGTGCCCCGTACAGCGCACGAAGACGGAGGTCGACGCCAATTACCTGCATCTGCTCGACATCGCGCTGCAACCCGAAAATATATGCGCCTGCCATATCGGCGTGGCGTCGCACAACTTCTTCACCATCGCCTATGCACATCTGCTGGCAGAGAAAAACGGCGTGTCGTCACACCTCACCTTCGAAATGCTCGAAGGCATGGCAAACAACCTGCCGCGCGTCATGCGAAAACTGCAAAAGCAAATCATCCTCTACACGCCCGTGGTGAAAGCGCGCCATTTCCTGAATGCCATCTCCTACCTCGTGCGCCGGCTCGACGAAAATACCGGCAGGGAAAACTTCCTCAGCTACACTTTCAACCTGAAACCGGACAGCCCGCAATGGCACTTCCTCGCCGGACAGTTTCTCGAAGCATGTGCACTGAAAGACAATGTCAATACGACGCCCTTCCGCACGCAGGACAGGACGAAAGACACCGCCTGCCGCCCGGCAAACGACAACGTCTTCGCCAACGAACCCGACACGGATCTGGATCTCCCCCGGAATCGCCGCTGGGCGCTGGACGTGTTGAAGAAATGGGAAACGAACGTCGACGAAAAGACTTTTGTCGTGCCCGTACAGATCGGCGCCGATGAAGTGACGGCGGCACACAAAAAGCGGTATCACGACCGCAGCCGCAACGACACGGTCACCTTCTGCGAAGCAAACCTTTCGTCGCCCCAACAGGTAAGGGAAATCATTGCCGTCGCGGAAAAAGATGCTTCAGGATGGCGGACAACGCCTGTCGACGCACGAAAAAAAATCCTGTATCAGGTGGCGGACCACTTGAGCGCCGGGCGTGGCGACCTGATCGGCTGCATGGCCGCCATCACGGGTAAAACATTCACCGAAGGCGACGTCGAAGTATCTGAAGCCATTGACTTCTGCCGCTTTTATCCGCTTGCGATGCAATATTTCGACGGATTGAAAACCGTTTCGCACAAGCCGAAAGGCATCGTGCTGGTCATCCCGCCGTGGAATTTCCCGCTGGCCATTCCCGTCGGAGGAACGGCGGCCGCACTGGCCGCAGGCAATACGGTGATACTTAAACCTGCGACCGCGGCGCTTCCCGTGGCATGGATGTTTGCCCAATGTTTCTGGAAAGCAGGCGTCCCGAGAGATGCCCTGCAGGTGGTTTGTCCTGCCGACCGCGCGTCGCTCGACCATCTGAGCGCCCATCCGTCGGTGAAACACATCATCCTGACGGGCGGTACGGACACGGCTTTCCGGCTGCTCGAAAACAGTCCCCGCACGCCGCTCTCGGCCGAAACGGGTGGAAAAAACGCAATCATCATCACGTCGAATGCCGATCAGGACCATGCCATCCTGAACGCCGTATCGTCGGCCTTCAGCAATGCGGGACAAAAATGCTCGGCCTGCTCACTGCTGCTGGTGGACAGGAAAATTTACTGCGACGAAACGTTCAAATCGAAACTGAAAGACGCCGTGACGAGCCTGCGCGCGGGAAGCGTCTGGGACACGATGACCAGCGTCGGTCCCATGATCGACAATCACAACGGGAAACTGCAGCGCGCCATCGAACATCTCGAAGCGGGCGAGTCGTGGCTGGTCGCGCCCGAATTTGTCGACGAAAAGAAATATATCCTCAAACCGACGGTCAAATGGGGCGTCAGGCCCGGCAGCTATACGTTCGTGACGGAGCTGTTCGCGCCGCTGCTGTCGGTCGTCTGCATCGACGGTCTGGAGCAGGGCATCGAATATGCGAATGCATCGGAATACGGGCTGACGGCCGGCCTGCAAAGCCTGCACGAAGCCGAACAGACGCGCTGGAAGAACAGCATCGAGGCGGGCAACCTGTATATCAACCGCGGCATCACGGGCGCCATCGTCAGCCGTCAACCGTTTGGCGGCATGAAGCGTTCGGCCTTCGGCGGCAGCATCAAGGCCGGAGGGCCGAACTACGTCTCGTGCTTCGTCGAATTTACGGAAAACGACATCGTGCCCGCCTCTCCGCATGCTGCGGATTTAATCCGCCTCTCCGCGGAGGGAAACAACAATGCCCGCGTCAATGCCGGTTATGCAAATTTCCGGAAAGCCATGCACGAAGAGTTCTCGAAAGAAAAGGAAGTGAGCCATGTTTACGGAGAGGAAAACATTTTCCGCTATCTCCCGCTGAAAAACATGGGATTCCGCGTATCCGCCGACGACAGTCCGTCGGACGTACTGTTAGTCATAACCGCATCGTCTCTCGCCGGAACGCCGCTCACGGTAAGTCTTTCGCCGGGCAGTCCGCATCTGGCAATGGTAAAGAGTGCCGTATCCTGCATGCCGGGAACGACGTTTGTCGAGCAGGACGAACAGCGCTTTGTCGACACGCTGGACAGCTACGAACGCATCCGCGCATGCTCGACGGGACTGTCGGACGCGCTCTACCGGAAGGCAGCCCGGCTGGGCAAGCATGTCGCCGACAGCCGTCCGCTGATCGAAGGCCGGCTCGAACTGCTGCACTACCTGAAGGAACAGAGCATTGCATACGAGTATCATCGCTACGGAAGTATTTTCGGCGAGGGCGAATAGGGACTGCAGTATCTGCTTTTGCGAAGTAAAAACCCGGGTTTCGGATAAGCAGACCTCATTTTTACCTGATTCAAACAACCAAACAACCCCGACAGTTCGGTTTTCGATGCCGCAAACCTGTTTGCGTAGCTAAGTCACGTGAAATAAATAACATGCAGCAGTCGCACAAAACATCCTGCCGGCCGTTTCCCGCATCCGGAGGATGCATCTCCGTGCACTTTTATTTTTTCTTTTATTCAAACACGGAGGACACGGAGCACACAAAGAGAACGATGAACGATGAACGATGAATCCGGTCATCGTTAAACTCGCAGTTTCAGACTGCGTGAAGTATATTTTCTTTGTGTGCTCCGTGTACTCCGTGTTGAAAATAAACGGGAAAGGACACGGGGATGCACCTTACGGTGCGGGAAACCGTTACATGTTATTTATT
>JAIRYD010000105.1 GCA_031267935.1 Tannerella sp. | reverse complement strand
TTCCCAGCCCGTCCGGTCGGGATACAGGCGGAGCAGTTCCTGCAGATGCGCGGCGCCGTCTTCGGGTTCGACCGCGCGTGCATACACGGTGTCTTTCAGACTCAGCAGCAGTTTTTCCGCGTTCGCCTTTTCACTCTTAACAGATTCTATTTGTCTGTTTTTTTTCTCTGTTTCTATTAAATTGTTAATTAACAGTTCCTGCCTGTTTATTAAGGGGAATATTAAATAAATGCAACTCGTTAATAGTATTAATATCATTGATAATAAAATCTTTATTGATCCCAACACATCTTGCTTATATATATTATTATCTTTAGCATTTTTATTTCTCCATTTTTGATTACTCCACATTATTGATAAAATTGCACTAAGTGCAATTAGGAATGACGTAAGTGTATACGTCAATTTATCGATAAAAAATTGAAAATGATGATATTTTAAAGTCAGCGCCTCAACTGTTGTAGCAGTACAGTAATCTTTGTCTATAAAAATATTCATTTTCTTTATATAGATGATAAGACCTAAAATGATAGATAAAAATGATAAGATAAAGCAATCTATAATCCCCAATCTGTCAATCATTTTATTCTTAGTCTTACTTTTATCTGTAAAAAAAACATCTTTTCCATCTACTATAAAACGCGGGATTATTCCGGTTACAATATAAATGGCTCCTATAAGTAACGGAGAATAGTTGGACCTGTTTATTAGATAAAATGACGATATTATAAATATTAACGCAAAACAAGTTTCTGTTAGCCAAAACAACTTACTTTTTCTCCTTATACAAGAGTATATTATTCTTACAAATCCATAAGAAACAAATAGATAAGCATTTAATTCATTTTCTGTCATATTGATTTATTTATAGACGTTGTTACAGTGCCTTGCCTTATATATTTATTGTAACCATAATTACTATTATGTTAAATAGACTTATGTCCATCAAATGATCCCTTCTGAAAAACTGTTTATTCATTTCACGTACCTAAACAAATAACCCCGCTGCCAAAAGCAAACCGGGGCTATCTGTATGAATGTGAATATGACTGTGAAAAGGAAATGTTTACTGGTTCATTTTTTCCTCAATTTCATTAAATTCCTCCATACCCAGATTGTAATAGATCCCGCGCAGGGCAACCATATATTCGCGTTCGTTGGGGCTGAGATTGTAAGCTTTCTCGAAATACGGCAATGCTTTCTTGAAAAAGTCTTTGGCCACGTTTTTTTCCTGGTTGTAGAGCGTGGCATCCGAAATCAGGTTGGCTTCGCCCAGTTTGTTGACAGCCTGATTGTAGTAGATGCGTCCGACGTTCGAAAGCGCAGCCGGACTTTCCGGAGCATTCTCGAGGGCTTTCAGATAGTTTTCTTCGGCTTTCGCATAATCCTTGCTTGCTTCGAACACGCTTCCCATTGCCTGATACAGGTCCGAATTTTTCGGATCGCGCGCAATGGCCGTATTCAGATATTCGATGGCCTTATTGTCGCGATTGCTGCTTATGTACAGCGAAATGAGATTCAGCAGATAGTAGCTCGAGTCGGGAAAGACTTTCATGCCTTCTTCGAGTGTTTTTTCCAGACTGACGGAATCCTGAATCTGCACATATTCATAACAAAGATATTGATATACATCATTTTGACGATAAGGTGTGTCTTTCGCGCGCGTCAGATTCTTGATGGCAAGTTTGCTGTCGTCCAACTGTGTAGAGGCGACGGCCAGATAGAACTGCACGATCATGTAGTTCGAATCTCTTTGCGCGATTCTTTCGTCCTTGAAGTATGGCGAATCCGAAATGTCCAGATACTGCTCGAAGAAATCGCATGCTTTCTTGTAGTCTCTCTGGTCGAAATAGTAGGCGCCTCCGTTCAGGTAATAGACGTGATTGGAAGTGAGCGTGCCGAGTATGTTTTTTACATACTTGGGTTTTACTTTTCCTTTTTCGTCCGGCTGCTGGTCAAGCTCGTAGGCTCTCATGAAATACGGCAGGCTGTTTGCCAGCGCTTCATACATAACAGGTTCGTTCGGCTGCTGGCCCAGAATCTGTTTTGTGTTCTCGTCCGTGAACTGGGCATCTTCGATTTTGCCGGCGATGTACCACGTTTTCGCATCGTCTTTTGTTTCCGGATCTGACAATGCGCCTTTAATCAGGCCTCTGGCTTCGTCGTAGTTTGGTTTCGACTCTTTCGAGATGCGTTCTGCTGCGCTTACTGCCTTTTTTTGGGCAAAAGCCGTGACGGTTACCAGGCATAAACCAATAATTAATAATACATTTTTCATTACTGTCATAAATTTGAAATTAATACTTTTATTTTTTTATTCATTCGTTTCTTCGTTTTTTTCTTCCGTGCCGGGCGTTTTGTTTTCATCTCCCGTTCCGATGTCTTCGTGGGGATTCGCATGTGCTTCTTCTTCCGCTTTGCCGGTTATCTCGTCTTCTTCCTTTTCGGACATGACTTTGCAGACAGAGGCGATTTCATCGTTGCGTTTCTCCAGATTGATCAGGCGGACGCCCTGCGTAGCGCGACCGATGACGTGCAGGTCGGCTACTTTCATGCGGATCGTGATGCCGGATTTGTTGATAATCATCAGGTCGTTTTCGTCCGTGACGGTCTTGATACCCACCAGCTTGCCGGTTTTTTCGGTGACGTTGAGGGTTTTCACTCCTTTGCCGCCGCGGTTCGTGATGCGGTAATCGTCTATTTTAGAGCGTTTGCCGTATCCCTGTTCCGAGACGACGAGTATGGATTCCTTTTCTGCATCCTTGATACAGACCATGCCGATTACTTCGTCGTCGCGGCCGTCAAGCGTCATGCCGCGCACGCCTGCCGCCGTCCGCCCCATCATGCGCACCTTGCTTTCGTGGAAACGGATGGCGCGTCCGTTGCGGTTGGCGATCAGCACTTCGTTGTTGCCGTTCGTCAGGCGCACCTGTATCAGTCCGTCATCTTCGTGCAGCGTGATGGCGTTGACGCCATTCTGACGCGGACGCGAATAGGCTTCGAGCAGGGTCTTTTTAATGATGCCCCTTCGCGTGCAGAACAGCAGATAGTGCGAATTGATGAATGCGGTGTCGTTCGTCAGGTTTTTCACGCGGATAAATGCGTTCACACTGTCGTCCTGGTCGATATTCAGCAGGTTCTGAATGGCGCGTCCCTTGGCGTTTTTGGCGCCTTCGGGTATTTCGAAGACCTTTTTCCAGAAACAGCGTCCTTTAGCGGTGAAAAACAGGATGGTCGCATGCATGGAAGCCGGATAGATGTATTCGACGAAGTCGGCGTCGCGCGTTTCCGATCCCTTGGCCCCTACTCCACCGCGTCCCTGTGCGCGGAACTCGCTCAGCGGTGTGCGTTTAATGTATCCCATGTGCGAGATGGTGATGATCATTTCGTCGTCGGCGTAGAAATCTTCGGGGTTGAGTTCTTCCGAGGCATACACGATGTCGGTGCGGCGTTTGTCGCCGTATTTGTCCTTGACTTCCTGTATTTCCGTCTTGATGAGCTGCATCAATACTTCTTCATTTTCGAGTATTTCTTTCAGCCGTCCGATCAGTTTTTCTATTTCTTCGTATTCGGCGCGCAGTTTGCTTTGTTCCAGTCCCGTCAACTGCCGCAGGCGCATCTCGACGATGGCGCGCGACTGTATTTCGGTCAGCGTGAAGCGCTCGACGAGCCGTTCGATCGCATCCTGCGGGTTGCTCGACGCGCGGATGATGGCGATCACTTCGTCGATATTGTCCGAAGCGATAATCAATCCTTCGAGGATATGGGCGCGTTCTTCGGCTTTCCTGAGTTCGAATCGCGTGCGGCGCGTGACGACGTCCTTGCGATGTTCGACAAACAGTGATATCATGTCGTAGAGATTCAGCAGCCTGGGGCGTCCGTTCACCAGCGCAATATTGTTGACGCTGAACGACGATTGCAACTGCGTGAGTTTATACAGTTTGTTCAGTACGACGTTGGAGTTCGCATCGCGTTTCACGTCGACGACGATACGCATGCCGCTCCTGTCGGATTCGTCGTTCACGTTCGAGATGCCATCCAGCCGTTTCTCGTTCACCAGGTCGGCGATGTTTTTGATCAGTTCCGCCTTGTTCACCATATACGGTATTTCGGATATGACGATTTTTTCGTGCGAACTGTCCGTTTCGATTTCGGCCTTGCCGCGTATCACGATGCGTCCCTTACCGGTTTCGAATGCTTCCTTCACGCCGGCATAGCCGTAGATCGTAGCGCCGGTAGGAAAGTCGGGCGCTTTAATATAATGTATAAGATCGTCGACGCCGAGCTGTCCTTTGGCCTCAATGTAGGCGATACAGGCGTCTGCCACTTCGCCGATGTTATGTGGCGGCATGTTGGTCGCCATTCCCACGGCAATACCCGATGCGCCGTTGATGAGCAGATTGGGGAGCCGTGTCGGCAGAACGCTCGGTTCTTTGAGTGTATCGTCGAAATTGAATTGAAAGTCTACGGTATCCTTGTCGATGTCCTGCAGCATTTCTTCGGCCATCCGGCTCAGGCGCGCTTCGGTGTATCGCATGGCTGCGGGGCTGTCGCCGTCGACCGAGCCGAAATTGCCCTGCCCGTCTACCAGCGGATAGCGCAACGACCACGTTTGTGCCATGCGCACCATGGCGCCGTATACCGACGAATCACCGTGCGGGTGATATTTTCCCAGCACTTCTCCTACGATCCTGGCCGATTTTTTGTAAGGCTTGTCGGACATATTCCCCAATTCATTCATTCCATACAACACGCGTCTGTGTACCGGTTTGAATCCGTCCCGGACATCGGGCAGCGCACGCGAAACAATCACCGACATCGAATAGTCTATATATGCCGATTTCATCACCTCATCAATATTGACCGGGATAATCCTGTCTTGTTCAGTCATTTAGCTAATAATTATTATTTCTTACCTTTTTGTTTTCAAAAAAACATGCTAATATACGGCTTTTTCATTTCCCGGCAATAAAGTTGGGTGGAAAAAAATGCAAAATTTGTTGAATGAGATTCCGAGAGCTTCGGAAACTGGAAAAGAGGCGACTTGTAAGATATTAAAAATCAAATGCGTATTGAATAATTTGTTTTTTTTTCGTATTCTTATACCAAAACCGCCTTGATGCAACGGATAAAACACTTATTTTTGTGGCGTAATTTTAAATTGTTTAGTGAGATGAAATATCTATCATTATTATTGAAAGGCGCTCTCGCATGCAGTGTAATTGCTTTATTTACCTGCTGTAAGCCAGGCACGGGACAACCTGTAAAGAACAATGTCTCTTTCGATTCGCTTACCGTTGACAAGTTGTATCATATCGACAACGTTGAAACCAATCCGCGTTGTTCGTTACAGATCAAATTTGCCTATCCCGTAGCTTCCGAAAATAAAGAGCTGTCGACAAAGTTGCAGCAGCAGTTTATCGCATCGTTTTTCGACGATGCCTACATCTACATGTCGCCTCAGGAGGCGGCAGCGCGCTATGCGGAAGACTATCTTCGCAACTTCGAGAAAGAAGGAAGGGAATTTATGAATGAAATGGAAAATCATGACATGCCTCAGGAAGAAGTTGAATTTCATGAAAACTACCTTTCCATTGGCAACGATGTCGTGTATAACCGAAACGGGTTGCTGAGTTTTGTCGTGAACACGTCCTACTATGCGGGAGGCGCGCACGGCGGGCATATCATGACAAATCACGTGCTGGACATCAAAACAGGACAGCGCATCCAGGAAAAGGATATCTTCGTGGACAAATACAGGGATGAACTGGCACGCATACTGGTCGATGAAATCGTAAAGGCAAATGAATTGAAGGACGCCGCCGATCTGGAAACAATCGGATTTTTCGACGTGAGCGAGATCATTCCGAACGGAAATTTCTATGTGGACGAAACGGGTATCGTATATACATTTAATGAATACGAAGTGGCGGCATACGCCGTAGGCGCAGTCATCGTACCGGTGCCATACGAAAAAATCCGTCATCTTCTGCTCCGTGAGAGTCCTCTTTCAAATATTGCGTTCTAACGGCAACACGTGGAAGAAATAATACGGCATTATTACCCGGCATTGAACGGGCGGCAAATTCAACAGTTTGCCGCCCTCAATGCATTATATGCGGACTGGAATGCAAAAATCAACGTGATATCGCGCAAAGATATCGGAAATCTGTACGTGCATCACGTACTGCATTCGTTAGGTATTGAGAAAATGATTCGGTTCGAAGCAAATACATCGGTGATGGATGTGGGAACGGGAGGCGGTTTTCCGGGTATTCCACTGGCAATTCTGTTTCCCGACGTGTCGTTCCATCTGGTAGACAGCGTCGGGAAAAAGATAAAAGTGGCACAGGCCGTGGCGGAAGCTGTCGGGCTGACAAACGTGATTGTGCGCCACTGCCGCCTCGAAGACGAAAAGGAAAAATTCGATTTCATCGTCAGCCGTGCCGTCATGCCGCTGCCGCAATTAGTCGGAGCGGCAAGGAAAAACATCCGCCGGGAGCAGCACAATGCCTTGCCGAACGGACTGATCAGCCTGAAGGGCGGCAACCTGCAAAGCGAAACGGCGCCCTTTCGCAAACAAATAATTACGGTCGACCTGTCCGATCATTTCAAGGAACCGTTTTTTGATACGAAAAAAGTAATATTTATACCCATAATATGATTACCGTCAGAACGTTTGTGTTTAATCCATTTGAAGTGAACACCTACCTGCTTTACGACGAAACGAAGGAAGCAATCATCATCGACTGCGGATGCATGATGGCCACGGAAGAAAAAATGCTGTCGGAGTTTATTACGCATAACAAGCTGACCATAAAACGCCTGTTATGCACGCACCTGCATTTTGACCATGTGATGGGAAACGCGTTCTTCAGCAAGAAGTATGTCCTCAAACCCGAAGCGCATCAGAAAGAGGTGGAAAGCATCCCCTCGATGAAGGAACAGATCCGAATGTTCAAAGCGCGTTTTTCCATACAGGAAGTAGCCATAGGAAAATATATTGTCGGGAACGAATCCATCCGTTTCGGAGAATCCGAACTGACAACGTTGCTCGTGCCCGGACACTCGCCCGGCAGCCTGGCCTTCTACAGCAAAAAAGACGGTTTCGTGATGGCCGGCGATACCCTGTTCAGGGAAAGCATCGGACGGACGGACCTGTGGGGCGGCAATTTCGACCTGCTTGCGGCCGTCATACGCGACAAGATTTTTTCACTTCCCGACGAAACCATCGTCTATCCGGGACATGGACCGTCTACCACCGTCATTCACGAAAAATTCAATAATCCCTTTCTAATAAACAACTACTGATTTTATGGATACGAACAAATTTGCGGACCGCCATGTCGGCATCGCTTCCGAAGACATTCTTCCGATGCTCGAATACATCGGCGCATCGTCTGTCGACGAATTGATTATGCAGACCATTCCATCGGACATCCGTCTGAAAGAATCCCTGAACCTGCCCGAACCGATGACCGAACGCGAACTGGCCGAACACATTGCCGAACTGGCATCCAAAAACAAAGTTTTCACGTCGTATATCGGCATGGGCTGGTACGATACCGTCTGCCCTGCTCCCATCCTGCGCAACGTGTTCGAAAATCCGGTCTGGTACACGTCCTACACGCCCTACCAGGCGGAAGTATCGCAGGGCCGGCTGGAAGCGCTCTTCAATTTCCAGACCGTGATATGCGAACTCACCGGCATGCCGCTGGCCAACTGCTCGCTGCTCGACGAGGCGACAGCCGCAGCCGAAGCCGCGACGATGTTTTTCTCGACGCGCAGCCGCGAGCAGGTCAAGACGGACGCGCGCGTGCTTTTTGTCGATGAAAACGTCTTCCAGTCAACGCTGGCCGTGATCCTCACGCGCATGATTCCGCAGGGTATCGAGGTGGTCGTGGACGATTACAGCTGCTTCACCTTCACCGACAAAGTGTTCGGCGCCGTGCTCCAGTATCCCGACGGGAATGGTGCAGTGGCCGACTACAGGGCGTTCGTGGGCGAAGCACACCGGCATGGCGTACGCGTAGCCGTGGCAGCCGACCTGATGAGCCTGGTCGTGCTGACGCCTCCGGGCGAATGGGATGCCGACGTCGTCTTCGGCAGCAGCCAGCGTTTCGGCACTCCGATGTTCAACGGCGGCCCATCGGCAGCTTATTTTGCCGTAAAAGAAGAATATAAACGCAATATCCCGGGACGCATCATCGGCCTTTCGGTCGACGCATACGGGCATCCGGCCTACCGCCTGGCATTGCAGACGCGCGAACAGCACATCAAACGCGAAAAAGCGACGTCCAACATCTGTACGGCGCAGGCGCTGCTGGCTTCCATGGCCGGATTTTATGCCGTCTATCACGGCCCCGATGGATTGCGCCAGATCGCAGCGCGCATCCATGCACAGACCGGATTCCTGGCCCGCGAACTGGAAAAGATTGGCTACAGCCAGCTGAACGGCAATTATTTCGATACGCTGCGCATCGGACTTCCTGCGAACGTATCCATTGACGCCGTGCGCGAAATCGCACTGGAGTGCGGCGTAAACATGCGTTATTTTACCTGCGGACAAATTGGCGTCAGCATCGACGAAACGACACAGATTACCGACATCGGAACGCTGCTATACATCTTCTCCGGCGCGGCAGGCAGGGATTACATGCTGACGGACAGCATCCCGCAGCAGACATATTTCGACAGGGCGTTTGCACGCACGTCCGGCTTCATGCGGCAGGAAATATTCAACAGACATCACACGGAAACGGAACTGATGCGCTACATCAAGCGGCTGGAGCGCAGGGATATTTCGCTGACACACTCGATGATTTCGCTGGGGTCGTGCACCATGAAGCTGAATGCGGCGTCCGAACTGCTTCCGCTCAGCCGACCCGAGTTTCAGAATATCCATCCCTACGCCCCTGCCGACCAGACGGCCGGATATGCGGAGATGATCGAGAACCTGTCGGCCTACCTGCTCGAGATAACCGGTCTGAAAGGCATCAGCCTGCAACCCAACTCGGGCGCAGCGGGCGAATACGCGGGGCTGCGCATCATCCGTTCCTATCTCGAGCGCATCGGCGAAGGTCATCGCCACATCGTCCTGTTGCCGGCCTCGGCACACGGAACGAATCCCGCAAGCGCCATACAGTGCGGCTACACGACCGTCACCGTCCGCTGCGACGAAAAGGGAAACATCGACCTGGCAGATTTCCGCCTGAAAGCCGAAGAAAACAGGACGCATCTGGCCGCAAGCATGATCACCTATCCTTCGACGCACGGCATCTTCGAGGCCGGCATCCGGGAAATGGCCGACATCGTACATGCCTGTGGCGGACAGCTCTATATGGACGGGGCAAACATGAACGCGCAGGTCGGACTGACCAATCCCGGCATCATCGGGGCGGACGTGTGTCACCTGAACCTGCACAAGACGTTTGCTTCGCCCCACGGCGGCGGCGGACCGGGCGTCGGGCCTGTCTGTGTGGCGGCACATCTGATCCCGTTCCTGCCTGCTCATCCCGTGGCTTACGGCCGTGCCGACAATGCCGTGGCGGCAGCGCCCTGCGGCAGCGCAGGCATCCTGCCGATTACGTATGCCTACATCCGCTTGCTGGGCGCCGAAGGGCTGACCCTGGCCACGAAAATCGCCATCCTGAACGCCAACTATCTCGCAGTACGGTTGCGCGACGCGTACGGCGTCGTGTATACGGGCGACAGCGGGCGCGTCGGACACGAACTGATTCTGGAATGTCGCACATTCCGGGAAAAAACGGGTATTGACGAAAACGACATCGCCAAGCGCCTGATCGATTTCGGGTATCACGCCCCTACCCTCTCGTTTCCCGTGCACGGCACGCTGATGATCGAACCGACCGAAAGTGAAAGCAGGGCGGAACTGGACCGCTTCGTCGAAGTGATGGAATGTATACGCCGGGAAATAGACGAAGTGGAAAACGGCGCGGCGCCGAAAGACGACAATGTGCTGAAAAATGCGCCGCATCCCGAATACGAAGTCGCAGCCGACGAATGGACGCATCCCTACCCGCGCAGCAAGGCGGCCTTCCCGCTGGAATGGCTGCACGACGGCAAGTTCTGGGTCAATGTGGCCCGCGTGAACAATGCGTATGGCGACAGGAATCTGGTGGCTTCGGCATGTGACTGTCACGAATAACGGGAATCGGACGAAAACAAACGGACGCGTTATCGACGGAATCTGTTATATCAATTACGGTTAATTCTTTTTTTTGAGGTGCTATTGTAGCGCCTCATCCCGATAAATGTTTCACGCTCGCCATACGGAGCGCGAGTGCGAAAACGCTTTCGCGCCTGTCGAATGCCGTCGCCGCATGCTTCGGGCGGCGTCAACACCATCGTGGCGAAAGGG
>JAIRYD010000062.1 GCA_031267935.1 Tannerella sp. | reverse complement strand
GTGAATATCATAATGACCGGAAGAACGTCAACGCCAAAACCTGGATACAGACAGGCGTATGGTATAATGAGGATGGCAGTACATGGGGGACTGCACTTTTTGTACAGGGCAGCGGACTTAATAATGGATTGACTATAACCGATGATCAGAAAATGGAATTCACCGCCACATACGATGCAAACGACAATGTGACGCTGGTGGAAACCACCTGGCTGATTGACGGAGAAAGAGTTCCGCATGAGAGATATACTGTTGAATACGACAGCAACAGCAATCCCGTTTCCATCGAAGTGTACTATTATAACGGGAACGACATCGATCAAATGAACCGTAAGGCATTCCAAGCGTATGATGCGCGGGGAAATCTCACGCTGTCCGAATCGTACCTCTGGAGCTGGGATTCCGAAACGGAAGAAATCAAATGGATGGGATATGGCAAGCAGGTCAGCACGTATGACGCAAACGGAAACAGATTATCCGATGAATATTATGACTGGGACACTTCATCCGACAACTGGATCGGGAGCTATAAAAACGTCTACACGTATGACGCGAACGGGGATGAATCATCCTATGAATATTACAGATGGGATACGTCATCCGGAGGCTGGGCAGGCGGCAGCAGGACTACTTACGAAGAAAGAAACGCATACGGCGACGTCATTCTCTACCATAACTACTCATGGGCAAACAACGGCTGGGACTGGAGTACCTATACCGTCTATTATCCCGGCGGCAGCGATCCGAACGCGACGGCACACGTCGGCGGCGGCGAAGCGTCCGCCTACATCCACGGCGGCGTGCTGCACATCCGGACCGCCCGTCCCGAACGGATCGGCATCTATTCCCTCGACGGCGCGAAGGTTTACGAAAGCGCGGTGCCGGCGGGCGCGACGACCCTTTCCGCCGACCGTCTGCCGCAGGGCGTGCTGATCGTACGCGGCGCAAGCGGCTGGGTGAGGAAGGTCGTGAAATAAACAACCGTCCGGACTGTGATTTATTTGAATCATGCAGACGGGCGACCGCAAGGGTCGCCCGTCTGCATGATTTTTTTATATCGAACGCAGGTGATACTGCGCGCGGAGTAATCATGTGCATTGTTATTCATCGTCATTGCGGTCTGCCCCGCGTTTGCGGGGCGCGTAGAGACGGGGCACGCCCCGTCTCTACTTCACCGCGTTCGCAATGACGTCGTATATGCTTTGTTGTAATATCAGCGGGACAGGCCGAAAAGGAGAGATTCGTACCGTCATTGCGGTCTGCCCCGCATTTGCGAGGCGCGTAGAGACGGGGCGCGAAGAGACGGGGCATGCCCCGTCTCTACTTCACCGCGTTCGCAATGACGCGGCGGGCGTATCCTCTCATCCGATTACGGGTACCTTGCCATTGTCTTTCCTCTATTTTTAAAGAGAAATAGCACCTCAAAAAAGAATTAACCTTAATAATATGGGTTAATTCTTTCTTGACATTCAAAAAAATCGAAAAAAAATGCCCCGCCGTATAGGGGTTTTCTCCGCGCCGTGCGACATATAAATGAAACACGAATACGATGGAAAAAGACATTGATCACGTCATCGCACGCATACTGAGCGGCGAAGCGTCGCCCGACGACGTTTTGCGCCTCGGCCGCTGGCTGAACGAATGCCGCGAAAACGAAAAAATATTCCTCCGGCTCAAAAGATACTGGACGGACCATGCGGCCGGCAGTGCGACGGCCGACGCCGATGCCCTGAAAGACATCATGCGCCGGATTGTACGGAAGAAGAAAGCAGCCGTTTTCGGCATGCCCCGCCGGGCGTTTATCTCCACCGTGGCGGCAGCCGTCGCGGCGCTGGTCATCTCCGCCGTTTCACTCTTCCGCGCCGGACCGCGCGACGACGCGTCCGCACCCGAAACATACAACTATTATACGTACATGACCGGCGACCGGCGCTCGACCTTCACGCTGGACGACGGAACGACCGTCCGCCTGAACAAAAACAGCCGCCTCACCTACTCCGACCGCTATGGCGCGACAGACCGCCGCGTGACCGTCGACGGCGAAGCATTCTTCGACGTGGTCCGCAATCCCGGACTGCCCTTCGAAGTCGGCTTCGGCGCCGCCGACGTCTCCATCACGGTACTGGGCACCATATTCAATGTAAGGACCGACACCCTTGCCGGGACAGTCGTCGCCACCCTGGTCGAAGGCGCCATACGTTTCGGCGACCGGGAAAGCGCCGTCACCCTGACGCCCGCCCAGCAGCTCGAATTCACGTATGCCGACCGCCGCATGGCCGTCAGAACCGTCGACGTCGAAACGGAAACCGCCTGGAAAGACGGACTGATGAAATACCGCGGCGTCGCCTTCGCCGAACTCGTCAAGGACCTTGGCCGGATCTACGGACGGCCGATTCATCTCGCTTCCGAACGCCTGGCCGCACCCTCCGTCACCGTCTCCGGCACGTTCGAAGAAGGACAGACCCTCGAACAGATTTTCGAAGTCATCGCCAAAAGTCTCCCGTTCAAATGGGAAAAACGGGGCGGACAATACTATATCAGGTAAACGCACGGTTCGCCGTGCAGAATGAGAATATGCAACGTATCACCCTTTTATTAACCGTAAAAAAAAAGAACCGTGACAAACAAAGAATGTCCCTACTAAAAAATGCGTACCGGCCCGCAGATTGGAGACCGGTACGCCCGAACAATTCATTAACTCAACGCTTCCGTCACTCCGCGTCCAAACAAGAGGTGGCTGAAGCACATTATTAATTCTAATATTCATGCAAATATATGGAAAAAATTTTATTAAACAGTCCATTTAAACAGAACGACTTAAAAAAAATCATCTGGATAATGAAGATCGCCGCAGTATTGATGTTCATTACATGCTTCCAAACCCTCGCCGTCGAATCCTATGCGCAGATCGCGAAGGTATCCGTCAAGGGAGAGCGAATGTCTCTTCCCGACCTCTTTACACAAATAGAGAAACAAAGCGAATTTCTCTTCTTCTACGTCGACGCCGATGTCGAAAACATTGAAGTGGACATCAGCATCCACAACAGACAGATTCACGACATACTGTCGAAAGCGCTTAAAGACACGGAGCTGACGTATGTCATTCATAACAGGAATGTGAACATCGTCCGTCGCGAACCGTACGGCGTCGCACAGCAAGGCCGCACGATCACCGGAACCGTGATCGACGCCGTCACCCGCGAACCGGTCATCGGCGCCAATATCATCGAAAAAGGCACGACAAACGGCATCATCACAGACGTCGACGGGCATTTCTCGCTGCAAATATCCGGAAACGGTTCCGTCCTGCAGATCACCTATATCGGCTATGTCTCCCAAGACGTGGCCATCGGCAGTCAAACCGTCCTGAACATCCCGCTCCACGAAGACGCGCTCGCACTCGAAGAAGTCGTCGTCGTGGGATACGGCACCATGAAAAAGAGCGACCTGACAGGCTCCGTCGTAAGCGTAAACATGGACGCCCGCGAGCGGGCCGCCAACGTGAACCTGTCGCAGGCGCTGCAGGGACAGGTAGCCGGCGTGAATGTCGGAGGGGCCGCACGCGCCGGCGAATCGGGAAGCATTTCCATCCGCGGACAAACGTCCCTGTCTGCGAAGGACGACCCGCTGATCGTCCTTGACGGGATTATCTACAACGGAAGCCTGACCGACATCGACGTCAATGATATTGAAAAGATCGATATCCTCAAGGATGCAAGCGCGGCAGCCGTGTACGGCTCGCGCTCGGCCAACGGCGTCATCATCATCTCGACCCGCAGAGGCGAAAGCGACAAGCCGCTGTTCAATTTCAACATGTACTACGGCATGCAGGACATGGCGCCCACGCCGCGAACAAAGGTGATGAATGCCGAACAGTTCGCACTCAGACTGGTCGACTATAATTATTATCAGCAGGATCTGCTGCCCTGGTACAGAACAAATCCCGGCAGTGCCGCAGGCCGCCCCGCACGGATCGATATCACCGACCGCAATCAGGTTGCCAGAAACCTGCGCTCGGTAGAGGAACAGGAAAACTATCTGGCCGGTTATGAAGTGGACTGGATGAACATGGTTTATAACCCCGCGCCTGTTCAAAGCTACAATCTGAGCGTATCGGGAAAGACCAATCGCACGAACTATTACCTGTCCGGCACTTTCGTCGGTCAGGACGGTATTATCGACGGCGACGATTTCAAACGCTATACGATACGCGCCAATTTCGACAACCAGATCACGGACTGGTTCTCCGTCGGCTTGAACACCTCGCTCTCGCGACTGGATTATTCGGGATACTACAACAACGAAGAAACGGTTTCTCCCGATGGAAACTATAACACGGCAGGAATGACTTACGCGCTGCGTGCCAGTCCGCTGGCAAACGTGACGGATGCAAACGGAAACTATCCCATTTATCTGGCGGGTGAATCCATGCAGCGGCATCCTTTAATTAACAGAAATATCGACGATTCGGATATTGCCAATCGCGCTTTTATCGTATTGTCGGCAAAGATGGATATCCCGTTTGTCAAAGGACTTCGTTATGAGTTGAACTATTCCGAATCGTTCAACAGCCGGAATCAGAGCGATTTTTTCCCTACAAACACGTTTGAAGGGTCGATGTATAACAACTACGGTACAAAAATCCTCACCGAAGGGCGCGACTGGTTAGTCAACAACATCGTTTCCTATTCGAACACGTTCAACCACGTCCACAGCATAAGCGGGACGCTGCTGTACAGCGCCGAAAAGAGAACCGAAGAGGAAAATACCATGATTGCATACGGTTTCCAAAATCCGGTGCTGGGCTACAACGCGCTGCATCTGGGCGAAACCCAGTCGCTGAAAACCGCTGCATGGGAAGAGGCCAGCATCTCGTACATGGCACGCCTCAATTATGCGTACGACAGCAAATATCTCTTTACCGCCACCTACCGCCGAGACGGTTATTCGGGATTCGGGAAAAACAAAAAATACGCGGGATTTCCCTCCGTATCCGGCGCATGGGTGATCTCGAGAGAAAGCTGGCTCGAAGGCGTCGACTGGCTCGACCAGCTGAAGCTCCGGCTTTCTTACGGACTGAACGGCAATCAGGGCATCGGCCGCTACGCCAGCCAGTCCAAAGTGGAAAGCACGGCATACGTCTTCGGCCCCAATACGGCTGTGGGCGTATATCCTTCGGCAATGGGCAACTCCGACCTGGGCTGGGAATCGACCTCGTCCACCAACCTCGGACTGGACTTTATCTCGTTCAACCAGCGGTTCTCCGCCACGATAGACGCCTACAAGTCGCAAACCAAGGATGTACTGGTGGAAAGAAATATTCCCCAGTTGACCGGCTACGACAAAGTATGGACAAACATCGGCGGCCTGAGCAGCAAGGGCATCGAAGCGACGCTGTCGTCCGTCAACATAAGAAACAGCAATTTCATGTGGCAGTCGAAAGTACTCTTTGCGCTGAACAGGGACAAGATTACCAAACTGTATGACGGCCTCGACCGGGACTTGAGCAATTCATGGTTCGTCGGCGAGCCGATCAGTGCGAAATACAATTATATCGTAGACGGCGTGTGGCAGGAAAGCGATCTGTTTAACGGAACCATCATGAACGGATATTACCCCGGCATGTACAGACTGAGAGACCTGAACGGCGACAACTCGGTGGACGCCACCAACGACAGGACGATCGTCGGATACGAGGCCCCCAACTATCGCTTTGGCATCGACAATAATTTTTCGTACAAGGAATTTAATCTGAGTTTCTTTATCAATTCCATACAGGGAGGAAACGGGTATTATCAGGGAGATGTGTACGGGATCATTGTTCCGGGAACCGATATCGGCTTTGTATACAGGGCAAACAGACCGGCTATTTATTCTTACTGGACGCCGGACAATCCTGTAAATAACGTGCCTGCCGTATATAATTCACCGCCCCTGACCCCGGCTTATTACATGAGCAGGAGTTTTGTCCGGTTGCAGGATGTGTCTCTTTCATACAATTTCAAAAAATCCATGCTGCGCAGATTCAACGTGAACAATCTGCAGCTTTACGTCAGCGGAAAGAACTTGTATATCTGGACCAAATGGCCGGGATGGGATCCCGAAGACAATAATACTCCCATGATGAGGAGTGTAATAGGAGGTATTAAAATAAGTTTTTAACAACCAATATAAATATTTTCAGACTATGAAATTTATCAAAAATATTACGAACGGAATCGGTAAGGCAAGTTTGTTGCTATCCGCCATTCTTACCTTGTCCGTTTCCTGCAGCGACATGCTGGACGAACAGCCCAAAGATTTTCTTACGCCGGACAATGCCTATTCCAAACCGGCTTATATCGAACAGGGTATCGTCGGGTTACATCAATACGTCAGGTACTGGTGGACAAATAACGCCCCCAATACATTAATCATGTTTGCGATCGGTACCGACGTGGCATACAACGACGCGACGATGCTGAATTATGAAGCAAATTTATCATCGACAAACGGCTCGAGCGATATGTGGAACCGCTCCTACAGTTGTATTCAAAAGGCGAATGTGCTGATAGAGGCGATCAGCAATTCGGAAGACGACATCTGGACCGGTCAGGAAGAAAAAAATGCCATGCTGGCCGAAGCCATGTTTTTCAGGGCTTTTGCTTACCGCAATATTGTTGTACTGTTTGGCGACGCGCCGCTCGTGACGGAAGCGTTCGATTACGTGAAGACCGACTTCGTGCGCAATCCCAAATCGGAAATATACGAATTGATGGAGTCCGATCTAAATTTTGCAACGACCCACTTGCCGGCACGTGGCCGTGAAAAGGCGCCCGGGCGAATTACGCAGGGGGCCGCATGGCATCTGCTGGCTGAAACATTCCTGATTCAATCAAAATTTCAGGAAACGGTCACGGCCGCAACGCATGTAATCGCTGACTATGGATATGCCTTGATGACGCAACGGTTCGGCACGAAGCTGGGAAATGATATTTTCGGCTCGGGAGATCCCTATTTCGACCTGTTCGGACTGGGCAATCAAAATCTTTCGGAGAATACGGAAGGGATCTGGGTGCTTCAGGTGGAGCCGAATATCACCGGCGGCGACGCGTTCCCGGGCGAGCGGATGTATGGCCCGGCCTATTACAGAATAGGCAATACGCCCGACGGATTCATCGCTTTCCGCGGCGAGTTTATGGATGGCGCCTATACCGGTTACAGCGATACGCTGGGACGGCCCGTAGCCTGGGCCAGACCCACCAGCTATGTCCTCTACCAAATCTGGGAAGGAGAAAACTGGAATAAAGATCTGCGCAATGCCGAACACAACCTAAAGCGCAACTTTTATTTTGACAGCCCGGAATCCGCATATCACGGACAAAAGATAGAGTGGTCGCTTTATGCACCCGGACAGAGAGACAATCCGCTGCTGGATACGATACAGTATCTTTATCCCTATTTCATGAAAGTAGCGACGCCGCTGGAACATTTCACAGACCTTATCCGGTCCGGCGGCGGAACCACTCACAAGGATGTATATGCCATACGTCTGGCAGAAACCTACATGATTCGCGCCGAAGCCTATTTGAGGCTTAATCAGCCGGACAAAGCGGCGGATGACATTAATCTGATTCGAAACAGGGTAAATGCCACCCCGGTAACGCCCGGCGAAGTGACCATCGACTACATCCTGGACGAAAGAGTGCGGGAATTGTATTCCGAAGAATGGCGGATGATTACTTTATTGCGGCTCGGCAAACTCGTCGAACGTGTGCGGAAATACAACGACAATCCGCTTCTTCCGGGTCTGAACATTCAGGACTATCACAATCTGTGGCCGATTCCCCAGACGGAGATAGACCGGAATGTGAACGGTGTGCTGGAACAGAATCCCGGATATAAATAGACAATATGAGAAAATCAATTATCTTCATTGCATGTGTGTTCGCGGGCTTCGCAAGCGGCGTTCGAGCGTCCGAAACGGCGCAGAAGGACGATCTGACGCTTCGCTATGCGAAGCCCGCATCCGGGTGGCTGGAAGCCCTTCCGCTCGGAAACGGACGCATCGGCGCGATGGTGTTCGGAGGCGTGTCCGAAGAACGGATTATTCTGAACGAGGCCACGCTGTACTCCGGTGAATATTCGGTTTTCAATACACCGCCCGATCTGACCCGGCACCTTGACATACTGACAAAAATGGTTGAAAACGGGGATTATGCCGATGCCGACGAATATGCGACGCGCCACGTCACCGGCCCGGCAGTTCCCTGTTATCAACCGCTTGGCGACATCGTTTTCCGGTTTTCCGGACAGGACGATGTGTCGGACTACACCCGCCGGCTGGACCTGTCCGACGCCGTAGCCCGCGTCGAATACACGGCAGCCGGAACGGCCTGCACGCGAGAAGTGTTCGTCTCCCATCCCGACAATGCGCTGGTGATACGGATGAAATCATCCGGTGGACGCGCGTTGAATTTCAACCTGTCCATGGAATCCGTACACCCCACGGTCCGTGCAAATGCGCACGAGAAGGAACTGGTATTCGACGGCCGGCTGCCCGGCATCGCTTTGCGCCGTACCTTCGAATGGGTCGAAGAATGGGGGCAGCAATGGAAGTATCCGGAGATATGGGACAGCGACGGTAAAAGACGGCCCGAAGTCACGGGCTTCGCGCCGAATGCGAACGGCAGCGAACGCTACCCCGTGCTCTACAACGGGAAAGGGATACGGTTCGAAACAAGGATACGCGTGCACCGCTGCGACGGCAAAGTCACGGCCGGCAACGGCGAACTGGAAGTACGCGACGCCCGCGAAGTCGTCATCCTCGTAGCCGTAGCCTCCGGTTTTAACGGATACGACAAAGATCCGGTGACGGAAGGCGCAGACGTGTCACTGCTCAACCGCACGACGCTTTCGCGGCTGGCCGGCAAATCGTTTGCCCGGCTCATGGCGGCGCATACCGGCGACTACCGCCGGCTGTTCGACCGCGTGGCGCTGCAAATACCCGACAGGCAGGCAAAAGCGCGTCTGACGACGGAGGCGCGCAAGACCGGCTATTCGCTTGCCGCAGACCCGTCCTTTGCGGCGCTGCACTTCCAGTACGGACGCTATCTGCTGATCTCGAGTTCGCGTGAAGGCGGACAGCCCGTCAACCTGCAGGGACTGTGGAACGTGGACATGATCCCGTCCTGGGCAAGCGCCTACACGACCAACATCAACATGCAGATGAACTACTGGGCGGCCGAATCCACGAACCTGAGCGAGTGTCACGAACCGCTGTTCCGCTTCCTGCAGGAAGTGTCGGTGACGGGCGGCAGGGTGGCGCAGTCCATGTACGGACTGCCCGGCTGGGTGCTTCATCACAACACGTCGCTCTGGCGCAGCGCCTGGCCCGTCGACTGGTACGGGGCCGTTTCTTTCTGGCCGATGGCGGGCGGATGGCTCTGCCAGCACTTGTGGAAGCATTACATGTATACGCAGGATATTCATTTCCTGAAAGAAACGGCTTATCCCGTCATGCGGGGCGCCGCACAGTTCTACAGCGGCTGGCTGCAGAAGGACGAAAACGGATATCTGGTGACGCCGGTAAGCGTTTCGCCGGAGAATGCCTTCATCTACGTGGACGAGCGCGGACAGCGGACGTCTGCCGGAATAAGCCGCGCGAGTACGCTCGATATGGCCGTCATACGCGAACTGTTTCAAAACACCATCGACGCCGGTAAGGCGCTTCAGGTCGACGACGATTTCGTGCAAACGCTTTCCACCCGGCTTGCCGCGCTCTATCCTTATCAGATCGGCAAACGGGGACAGCTTCTTGAGTATTACAAAGAATTTATCGAATCGCCGCCCCGCCACAATACTTCGCCCTATTACCCGCTGTATCCGGGCGACCAGTTTACGCTGACAAAGAATACGGAACTGACGCAGGCCGTCAGGGCGCTTATCTTGAGTCGCGTGTCGTCGCGCCCCGGCGGCGGCGGCTGGCCGGCGGCATGGTACGTGGCGCTGTTTGCACGGCTGGGCGAAGGCGAACGTACCATCCCCTTCATCGAAGGCCTGGCGGGACGGACGCATCCGAACCTGTTCAGCGGCGGGGGCTCCGTCTTCCAGATCGATGCAAACCTCGGATACACGGCCGCCATCGCCGAAACGCTGCTGCAAAGCCATTCGGGCGAAATACGTCTGCTGCCGGCCCTGCCCGCCGCCGTATGGCCCGACGGAAGCGTGCGGGGGCTGTGTGCCGAAGGTAACTTCGAAGTAAGCATGACCTGGCAGAACGGCAGCCTGACACGCGCCGACATCCGGTGCAAAACACCCGGCACGGCGCGGATCAGGTACGGCGCATCGACGGCCGATCTGACCATGAAGGCCGGCGAGACTGCGCGGCTGGACGGAGGGCTTCACCGGACGAACTTATGAACTATGAACGATGAACTATGAACGATGAACGGGGGGGGTGCTTAGGGTTTGCAATGGATATGCGTCAAAGCGTCTTTTTAATGATTTCATCCGTTGCGGCGGGTTGTGAGGTTTGTCGCGTCATGCAAAGCACGACGCAAACTCATCCCCACACTTCATCGTTCAGTTTCCCGTTCATCGTTCACCGTTCCCGGTTCATCGTTCATCGTTCATAGTTCATCGTTAAAATACATAAACAATTAGACAGAATGAAAAACAAATTTATTGCAATCTTACTGACATGTCTGATCGCGCCGTTCGCGGCGAGCGGTCAGGCGCCGGCCGAAAAGCCGAATCTGCTGGCCGGAACGGCTAAAACGGATATGACTCCGACGACGGAGCCTGTCCACGATCCCATGTACGCCCGCTGCCTGATACTGGATCTGGACGGACAGCGTTATGCCTTCGTGTCCGTTGATCTTCCCGGGATGGCGGGCGAGCATATCGCACCCGTCTGCCGGGAGAAATACGGCATCGATCATCTGATGATCTGCGCTTCGCACAATCATTCCGCGCCGTTCCGGTTTTCGAAAACGGATTATTCGGCCTTCTACGATGAGAAAGTGATCGAATGTGTGAAGGCGGCCTCCGCCGACCTTTTCGAGGCCACGATATGCGCAGGCCGCAAAAGTTTCCCGCAGCTGGGCTTCATACGCCTGATCGTGCGCGACGACGGACACGCCCGCGAAGCGTGGTTTCACGACGCGAATCACAGCTATCTCAACCGCGAACGGATACCCTACGGCCCGGTCGACGACGAAGTGGGCGTGCTGAAAATATCCGACCGCGAAGGGCGTCCGCGCGTCATCGTCATGAACTATGCCTGCCATGCCGACGCCGTTTGCGACAACTACGAAATATCGGCCGACTATCCCGGCGCCGCCGCGAAACGGGTCGAAGAAGCGTTCGACAACCGCGTGAACTGCCTGTTCGTGAACGGAGCGGCCGGCAACGTCGCTCCGCTCTTCACCGTGCCGCGACGAACAGGGCCCGACGACCCGCTCAGGACCGACTACACGCAAATGGACAAAATGGGCGAAATACTTGCGCACGAAACGGTAAAGGTTGCCCGGGCCATCAGTCCGCAGCGCATGGAAACCTCCATCAAATACGTGGAAAGCGCCCTGTCGTTTACCGGGCGCTTCGACGAGTCGCAACATTTCGACGTGCGCGTGGCCACGATACTGATCAACGACAACATTCTGCTGGCCGTCAATTCCGGCGAACTGTTTACACAGCTGTCCATCGACTGGAAGAAAAAAATACAGGCCGAAGTCGCCCATCCGCTGTATTTCGGATACACGTGGGTGGGCGGGCGGTCGCCGGGATACGTCCCCGACATCCGCGGGGCGGCGCTCGGAGGCTTCGGCGCCGATCAGAACGAGCGCATCATCGAGGTCGGCGCGGGCGAGCAGATCATGAACCGCCACTACGAAAACTATTTCCGGCTCACGGGGCTCATGCGCCAGGAAACCGGTCCTTCGGGATTTACGCGCGGCCCGAGGTGGAGAATCGAACTTACACAATGAGCGCCATGAAACGATTGATATTCGCCACATGCTGCCTGCCGCTGCTCGCGGCCTGTTCCCGCCCTGCGGGAACGGGCGACGGCGAGCAGGCGTGGTCGCACGTAAACCTCTTCATCGGCGCCGGCGGACACGGACATACCTTCCCCGGCGCAACCGTCCCCTACGGCATGGTGCAGCTCAGCCCCGACACGCGCACGACGGGATGGGACGGATGCAGCGGCTACCACTATTCCGACAGCTCGATCATCGGTTTCAGTCACACGCACCTGAGCGGAACGGGTATCGGCGACTATGGCGACATCCTGTTCATGCCTTTCCGCGGCGACATAAAGACGGAAGCCGGCGACGAACGCCGGCCCGACTCCGGCTACAGATCGCGCTTCTCGCACGGCGACGAAAAGGCCGTGCCCGGTTATTATGCCGTGAAACTGGACGACTACGGGATCGACGTGGAACTGACGGCCTCGGCAAGAGCCGGATTCCACCGCTACAAATTCAACGGGAGCGGACCGTCAGGCGTCATCGTCGACCTCACCCACACCATACACGGCCACCGCAATACGCTGAACGGGATACGCGTCGTGAGCGACACCGAAATCGCGGGCGCAAAGATTACCGACGGATGGGCGGCAAACCATCACGTCTATTTCCACGCAAAGTTCAACAGGCCGTTTACCTTCAAACTGATCGACGCCGGACGGGAAATCGACGGCGCAAGGGAAGTCGCTTCGCAGCATGCAAAGATCGTACTGCTTTTCGACCTGGATGCCGGCGACGAACTGCTGGCCAAGGTCGGCATCTCGTCCGTCGACGCCGACGGCGCCCGGAACAACCTGGATCGCGAAATCGGACACTGGGACTTCGACCGCGTCGCCGCCGGCGCCAAATCGCTCTGGATCGATCAGCTGAACAAAATCACGGTGGAAGGCGGAAGCGAAGACGACCGGACCATTTTCCATACCGCCATGTATCACTGCGCCATCAGCCCCAATATCTTCACGGACGCCGACCGGCGCTACAGAGGCGTGGACAGCCGGATACACACCGCCGTAGACTTCGACCGCTACACCGTCTTCTCGCTCTGGGACACCTTCCGCGCCTTTCATCCCCTGCTCACCCTCATCGACCCCGAACGCGACAACGAATTTATCCGCTCCCTGCTCGCCGCCTGCGACGAGGGCGGCATCCTGCCCAAGTGGGAACTGGCCGGCAACTACACGGGCTCGATGATCGGCTATCACGCCGTCTCGGTCATCGTCGACGCCTACATGAAAGGCATCCGCAACTACGACGTCGAAAAAGCTTTCCGCGCCTGCATCGCCACCTCGCGCTACGACACGGCCGGCATCCTTTTCCCCTCGCAAACGGTGAAGGAAAAGCTCATGCCCGAAGCCAGAAAGTACTACGTCGAACGCGGATACATCCCCGCCGACCTTGCCCCCAAGTCGGTCTCCGAAACACTCGAATACGCCTATTCCGACTGGTGCATCGCACAGATGGCGCGCGAGATGAACGACCCCGACACGTACCGCCTCTACATGGCGCGCGCCATGAACTATAAAAACCTTTTCGACCCCGACGCCGGATTCATGCGCGGACGAATGTCGGACGGCTCACGGGAAACACCCTTCAACCCCCGGGCGCCCGGACGGAGCTACGTCGAAGGCAACGCCTGGCAATGGAACTGGTACGTCCCGCACGACGTCCGAGGATACATCGAACTGGCAGGCGGAAAACAGCGCTTCCTCCAAAAACTCGACTCGCTCTTCACCATCCCCTCACGCATCGAAGGCGAAAGACAAATCACCGACGCCACAGGCCTGATCGGACAGTATGCACACGGCAACGAACCCAGCCACCACATCGCCTACCTCTACAACTTCCTCGGAGAACCCCGTAAAACCCAGCAGCTCGTCGACTCCATCCTCTTCTCCCTCTACCGGAACGACCCCGACGGACTCTCGGGCAACGAAGACTGCGGACAGATGTCGGCCTGGTACGTCATGAGCGCCATGGGACTCTATCCCCTCTGTCCCGGAAAACCCGAATACTCCACCGGACGCCCCGTCTTCGACCGCGTCACACTGCACCTCCCGGACGGAAAACAATTCGTGATCGAAGCAAAAAACAATTCGCGACACAACCGCCACGTCCACTCCCTCGCCCTCAACGGCCAACCGCTGAACAGCCTCCTGATCCGCCATGCCGACATCGCCGCCGGCGGACATCTGCTCTTCGAAATGAACGATGAACCGTGAACGATGAACGATGAACTATGAACGATGAACGGTAAACCGTAAAACGGCTGTACGTCTGTCACCGGCTCGAACCGACCCCGTCGAAAGTCGACTTCTGTCGAAGCATACGCGCATCGGCATCACTCCAACACGCGTCCGCGCGACAGAAACACGCGTCCGCGCGGCAGGGACACGCGTCCGCGAGACAGGGACACGCGTCCGCGCGACAGAAACACGCGTCCGCGAGACAGGGACACGCGTCCGCGCGGCAGGGACACGCGTCCGCGCGGGCGGGACTCGCGTCCGCGAGCCTGGGACACGCGTCCGCGAGTCAGGGACGCGCGTCCGCGCGGCAGGGACACGCGTCCGCGAGACAGGGAC
>JAIRYD010000056.1 GCA_031267935.1 Tannerella sp. | reverse complement strand
TTCACCGCGTTCGCAATGACGGGGTGGAACATGGCTGTGATTGCGGACGGGGAGAAGCGTATCTTCGTCATTGCGAGGAACGAAGCAATCCATACATCGTGCCGGCCGGATTGCTTCACCGCGTTCGCAATGACGGGTTTGGCCGGAGGTTTTATGCTGTGTACGTCATCCCGTTCCGGCAAAACATTCAATAGCGCCTCAAAAAAAGAATCAACCGTCAGATAAATATTTGTACGATTCGACAAAAAAAGTCATTATCTTTGTCCGGAAATTTTAAAATTACAAACCGGAATAAAAACTCGCTATGAAACTTTCAACATTGAATGGAATCAATCTCTGGCTTTGTGCGTCGCTGCTGGTCGCACTGAATGCCTGCAAGCACGCCGGCACTGAAGAGGCGGCTGCAAGTAAAAACAACCTGACGCAATACGTCGACCCGCGTATCGGGACGGGCGACCACGGGCACGTCTTTGTCGGCGCCAACGTGCCGTTCGGATTCGTGCAGCTCGGCCCGACGAATTTCAGTAAGGGATGGGACTGGTGTTCGGGCTATCACGTCAGCGATTCGACGATTATCGGATTCGGACACACGCACCTGAGCGGCACGGGCATCGGCGATCTGGGCGACATCGGCTTCATGCCGGCCGCGGGCGAAGTGAAACTGACGCTCGGCACGCTCGACAATCCCGAGTCGGGAATCTATTCGCTCTTCCGCCACGAAACGGAAACGGTCCGTCCGGGATACTACGCCGTCCGTCTCGACCGCTTCGGCATCGACGTGGAGCTGACCGCCACCAAACGCGTCGGATTTCATAAATATACCTTCCCCGCATCGGCCGACGCCCGCGTCATCATCGACCTTGAGCACGGCATCGGGTGGGACAGCACGGTGGAAGGCTTTGTCACGCAGGAAAACGACACCGTCGTGTCCGGCTACCGCTATTCGCGAGGCTGGGCCGACGACCAGCGCATCTACTTCACGGCCGTCTTTTCGAAACCCGTCAGGGACTTCAAGTTCGAAACCGTCACGACGGAACGCAGAGTGGCGCCCTACGGACAGGTCTTCTTCGACACGAACGGGACGGGGACGGAAACCATCTTCGCCAAGGTAGCCCTCTCGCCCGTGAGCATCGACAATGCGAAGCTGAACATGCAAACCGAACTGCCGGGATGGGATTTCGAACAGACCGTCGCACGCGCGGACTGCGCCTGGAACGAAGAACTGAACAAGATCGACTTCCGGACGGCCGACGAGCGGACGAAGCGCATCTTCTACACCGCGCTGTATCACACCATGATCGCCCCGTCGGAATTTTGCGACGTCAACAACGACTACCCCGGAGCGGACAAAACCGTCCACCGCGCCGCACCGTTCACCAACTACACCACCTTCTCGCTCTGGGACACCTACCGCGCCGCACATCCGCTGATGACCCTCATCCATCCCGAAAAAATGCCCGACATCATCCGCACGATGCTCGCCATCTTCCGCGAACAGGGCAAGCTGCCCGTCTGGCATCTGATGGCAAACGAAACGGACTGCATGGTCGGCAACCCCGGCATCCCCGTCGTGGCGGACGCCGTACTGAAAGGCTTCGGCGGCTTCGACCCCGAAGAAGCTTTCGAAGCCATGAAACGCTCGGCCATGCTCGACGAACGCGGACAGAAATGGATGCGCGAATACGGTTACATACCTTTCGACCGGGAAAACCAGTCGATTGCGAAAACAATGGAATATGCCATCGCCGACTGGAGCGTCGCGCAGGTCGCAAACACGATGGGACGGACGGAGGATTATCAATATTTCAAACAACTGAGCGAAGGATATAAACACTATTTCGACCCGGAACTGCAATTCGTGCGCGGAAAAGACTCGCAAGGGAAATTTCGCGAACCGTTCGATCCCTTCCGCTCGGCACATGGCGAAAGCGACTATACGGAAGGCACCGCCTGGCAATACACGTGGCTCGTCCCACACGACGTCGAAGGACTGGTGAACCTCTTCGGCAGCAAAGAAGCATTCCTGCAGAAATTCGACTCGCTGTTCATCGTCGCCGGCGACATGGGCGATGAAGCCTCGCCCGACATCAGCGGACTGATCGGACAGTATGCACACGGCAACGAACCCAGCCATCACGTGCTGTACCTCTACGCCTGCGTGGGAGAACCCGACAAAACGGCCGAAAAAGTACGCTACGTACTCGAAAACCTGTACACCGACCAGCCCGCCGGACTCTGCGGAAACGAAGATGTCGGACAGATGTCGGCATGGTACGTACTGTCGGCCCTGGGCCTGTATCAGGTCGAGCCGGCCGGCGGACGATACGTCTTCGGAAGCCCCGTCATGGACGAAGCCCGCATCCGCACAGGCAACGGCAAGACGTTTACGATCGTGGCCAGAAACAACAGCCCGGCCCACAAATACATCCGCTCGGTCACGCTGAACGGTCAGCCCTACCACAAACACTACATTGAATACAAGGATATGGCCGCCGGCGGCACACTGGAATTTGAAATGAGCGGCGAAGCCCGCTAACCGCGAATATCCCCGGCTACGCGGAATAAAATGATGGCAAACCCTGCGGCCCGCAGGACATTCCGAACGTTTTGAAGGACATTCCCGGAAGTTTTTCGGGGATGTCCTCCGCTTTGCAGGACATCCCCGAAAGCGCTCCGGGAATATCTTCCGCTCCGGAAATCACATCAGAAACGCCTCCGCCGCCGCAATATCGGCCGCATGATCGACGTCGATGATTTTCGAAAAAGGATACGCTTTCAGCCGCAGACCCTCGGCGACGAGCAGACGCTGATAGTTCCGCATGCGCGACATCCCTGAAGCGATGGCTTTTTCCAACACGTCGATACCCTTACGCCCAAGGCAGTAAATTCCGCCGGACACGTATCGGCATCCGGCGTGCCGTTCGTCCGAAAAGTGCAGAATCGTCCCGTCGTTGCCGGTTTCGACATAAAGCGGTTTCTCGTCGTCGACAAAATCCGTCACCGCCATCATGCCGTCCGGCCGCGCGTCGTCACGGAAAGCGGCGACATAACGGCTGAATTCCTCCTCGCGAAAAACGGTATCGACCGTGGTCAGGCAAACGGCGTCGCCTTTCAGATCGCGGCTCAACTCGTGGAAACTGTGCATCGAACTGGGGGTGGAACGGATATGCAGATGAAACGGAACGGGCAGCTGCAATGCTTCCAGATGCGACTGCACTTCGCGCATTTCTTCGTTCACGATGATGCTCACCGACGAAGCCTCATTCTGCAGGAAAATATCTATCAACCTGTCGACCATCGGTACACCCCGCAGTCGAATCAGCGGTTTAGGCGTCATGACGCCCTCCTGCACCAAACGCGAACCTTCGCCCGCCGCAATAATGGCATAATCCATTCCGTATACTCTCTTTTGATGATTACGGCGACAAAATTACATTTTTTTACGCTAAAAAATAATCATTATCAGATAATTTTTCACTTTTTGAAAAATAAATACGACTTTTGCAGCATTTTACGCCGAATTGTGGAAAGCGTGCCTTTTACCGTTTACTCCACTGTCGAAAAATATACAGGAAAATGACAATGAAGCAGAATAAATGCTTATACATATTATTTATTTCGTGGCTATTACTGTGCTGCCGGACGAATCTGTCCGCGCAACAGCGAATCGAAGCCGAGGGAACCGTCAGGGACTCGATCACCGGCGAAGCGCTGCCCTACGTCTCTCTCTATCTGAAAGGAACCTCCATCGGCACCATCACGAACGAAGACGGATCCTTTTCGCTGAAAGCCTATTCGGACAGCAGTACGCTCGTTATTAAATATCTGGGATATGAGGATTATGCGCTGTCGCTGAAGACAGGCGCGGTCAACCGTATGCACGTCCTGCTGCGACCCGTTTCGTACGAACTGGCCGACATCGAGGTACGGCCTCAGAGAGAACGGTATGCGCGCCGGAATCCCGCCGTGGATTTTATACGGAACGTCATCGAACGGCGCAGCCTGAACGACCCGCGCAATCACGACTACTTCAGCTACCAGACATACGAGCAGAAATCGTTTGCCCAAAACAATTTCGACGCCGGAACGGTCAGAAACAGCAAACTGCTGAAACGTTTCGACTTCCTCCTCGAATATGTGGACACCTCGGCCGTCACCGGCAAACCCGTCCTCCCGCTTTTCAACGAAGAAATCATCGAAAACACTTATTACCGCAAATCGCCACGGTCCGAAAAGCGCGTAGTCGAAGGCTTCAACCGCGCCGGACTGGTCGAAATCATCTCCGAAGACGGCATGACGCAACTCCTCGAAGAAGTCTTCAAGGAAGTAGATATTTTTCAGGACAATATTCCTCTGTTTCTGAACAGATTCGTCAGTCCCATTTCGTCCTTCGGCCCCAATTTCTACAAGTACTACATCCTGGATACGCTCGTGCTCGGCGGCGAACGCTGTCTGGACCTGGGGTTTGTGCCGTTCAACTCGGAATCGTTCGGATTCACGGGGCATCTGTTTGTGACGCTCGATTCCACTTTTTTCGTGAAAAAGGCGCAGCTCAACGTGCCGAAAGACATCAACCTGAACTATGTCAGCTACATGTCCATCGAACAGGATTTCGACCGTACGGACGACGATACCCGCCTGGTGACCAAAAACGAGATCGTCGTGGAACTGAAAATCCTTGAAAAGCAAAGCGGACTGTATGCCCGCCGCGTGTGTCTTCATCGCAACCACTCTTTCGATCCGCCTGAAAACATGGATATCTTCAAACAGGATGCGCCGGTGACCGAACTGGAAGAAGCGCGCAAACAGCCGGAAATATACTGGCACGAACGGCGCATAAAAGAGAAGGACATCAGCGTCACGTCGGTCGACAAAATGATGAAACACCTGCGCCGGATCCCTGCTTTCTACTGGTCGGAAAAGGTGCTCGGCGCCCTTATCAACGGCTACGTGCAGACGGCGGAAACGAACAGCCCGTTCGAGTTCGGACCGGCCAACACGCTGTTCAGCGGCAACACGCTCGAAGGCGCGCGGTTCCGCCTCGGCGGCACGACGACGGTGAACCTCAGCAACCGTTTTTTTGCGGACGGATACGTGGCTTACGGCACGGGCGACGACAAATTCAAGTACGACGCCATCCTGGAATATTCTTTCAACGACAAGAAGTTTTTCCGCAAGGAATATCCTTTCCACTATCTGCGGGCGGAATACAAATACGACATCAACCAGATCGGCCAGCATTATATGTATACCAATCCCGACAATATTTTCATGATGCCGAAACGGCGCAGAAACGATCTGATCACCTACATGCAGACGATGGAACTGAGTTACTATCGCGAACACTACAACGGCTGGGGGTATGGCGCGACAGCCCGCCACCTGACGGAGTGGGCCACGAAATACGTGCCGTTCGAAAAGATCGGCCCCGACGGAACGGTCGCACCCGCAGATCATTACCGCTCGGCGCAAATCGAATTTAAAATACGCTGGGCGCCGAACGAAAAATTCTACCAGTCGCGCAACTACCGCTATCCCATCACGCTCGACGCGCCGATCGTCACGCTGAGCCACGTGCTGTCGCGCAAGGGCGTGCTGGGATCGGACTTCAACTACAACCGCACCGACATCGGCCTGCGCAAACGTTTCTGGATGTCGCCTTTCGGATATATCGACATCTACGCCCAGGGCGGAAAAGTATGGGACCGCGTCCCCTATCCGCTGCTGATCATCCCGAACGCCAATCTCTCGTACAGCATCGAACCCGAATCTTATACACTCATGGACCCGATGGAATTTATCAACGACCGCTACGCATCGTGGGAAGTCACCTATTTCATGAACGGGACGATACTCAACCGCCTCCCCGTCGTCAAATATCTGCAGCTGCGCGAAGTAGTAGCCTTCCGCGGCTGGTACGGCGACCTGAGCGACAGAAACAATCCGGAGAAGAACGGCGCCGGACTGTACCGCTTTCCGTCCAACACCTACATGATGACCGAAGGACCGTATATGGAATTCAGCTTCGGACTCGACAACATCTTCAAAGTGCTGCGTCTGGACTACGTCTGGCGGCTTTCCTACAAAAATCATCCCCACACGCCCAACCACGGACTGCGAATGAAAATGCAGTTTTCCTTTTGACGGAAAAGAAATTTGCACTACGTTTGCATCACGTAAAAAAAACGCCCTGTCAAAATGAACCAGCCGCTCGCAGAAAGAATGAGACCCGGAACGCTCGACGACTACGTCGGACAGAAACACATCGTAGGCCGGCAGGCCGCACTGCGCCGTATGATCGACGCCGGGCGCGTCCCGTCGTTCATCATGTGGGGGCCGCCGGGCGTCGGCAAGACCACCCTGGCACAAATCATCGCCCACCTGACGGAAAGCCCGTTCTACACGCTGAGCGCCATCAGCGCGGGCGTGAAAGACGTACGCGAAATCATCGACCGCGCAAAAAACAACCCCCTCTTCCGGACTGCCGGCGCACCCATCCTGTTCATCGACGAGATTCACCGCTTCAGCAAATCGCAGCAGGACTCGCTGCTCAACGCCGTCGAAACGGGTACCGTCACGCTCATCGGCGCGACGACCGAAAACCCCTCGTTCGAAGTCATCCGCCCCCTGCTCTCGCGCTGCCAGGTATACGTCCTCAATTCGCTGGACAAAACCGACCTGCTCGAACTGCTGCACAAAGCCATATCGGAAGACACCGTGCTGAAAGAAAAAAACATCCTGCTGACGGAAACGAACGCCATCCTCCGCTATTCGGGCGGCGACGCACGCAAACTGCTCAACATACTGGAACTGGTCGTCGGCGCCGAAGCACATCTCGACAAGATCGAAATCACGGACGAAAAAGTAGTAGAACGCCTCCAGGAAAACCCCGCAGCATACGACAAAGGCGGCGAGATGCACTACGACATCATCTCCGCCTTCATCAAATCCATCCGCGGCAGCGACCCCGACGCCGCCATCTACTGGCTGGCACGCATGATCGCCGGCGGCGAAGACCCCGAATTCATCGCGCGCCGCCTGCTCATCTCCGCCGCCGAAGACATCGGACTGGCCAACCCCAACGCCCTCCTGCTGGCAAACGCCTGCTTCGAAGCGCTCAAAAAAATCGGATGGCCCGAAGGACGCATCATCCTGGCCGAAACAACCGTCTACCTGGCATGCAGCCCCAAAAGCAACTCGGCTTACTATGCCGTAGAAAAAGCCATCGCACTCGTCCACGAAACAGGCGACCTGCCCGTCCCGCTCCACCTTCGCAACGCCCCCACCCAACTCATGAAAGAACTCGACTACGGAAAAGACTACAAATACGCACACGACTACGAAGGGCATTTCGTCAAACAGGACTTTCTCCCGAAAGAACTGCTCGCACACCGCCTCTGGCTCGGACAGCCCAATCCCGCCGAAAGCAAACTGATCGAACGCATGCAGGAACTGTGGGGCGAACGGTTCCGGTAAAAAACCGTCCGCCGCCGCATAATTTGGGAGTCGTCCCCGCCCCGCTGTGCAGCCGCACGACAACCCGCTCACCTCTCCGCCCTCACAGACACGACAACCTCATCCTATGTTCCAGACTGCAAGCATAGGATGACGGGGAAATACAGTGTGTAAAATATCCCGCGTGAAGTATAAATACCATCAATGTGATACCGGAAACAGATTTATTTTCGGACGACTCCTTAACATCCGGCGACGACAATGGTTTTACCGTCGACGGTTTCCGTCCGGAGGTAGATTTTATCGTCCCATTTCATGTCGGCGCGGCGGTCGAAGACGATCAGCCAGCCCTCGCCGCATCCGAGCGTGTCCAGGTAGCGGGCAAGCTGTTCCAGACCCTCCCGTTCCGTTCTGTCGCCGCGGCGCAGCTTTAGTTCGATGGGGTATTTGTGCCGCTCAAATTCGATGCACAGATCCAGTCGGTTGCGTCCGGCCGCCATCTCGCGGGCGATCGTCCCGCCGCCGTTGACGACGCGCTGGAGGAACGCCTGCAGGATCAGGTGCGGGGCGGCTTCCTTATAGTCGTAGCGTTCGATCCACGCCTCGCTGTTCTCGCGCCAGAACGTCTGGAAGTCTTCCAGCAGGCAGGTCACGTCAATATGACTCCATTTTTTAAATAGCGCGGCATGCGGTAGGGATAGCTGCTGTCGGAAAGGGCGTCCTGCGTGTTGTAACTCAGGGTGCGGACAATCACTTCGGCATAAATCGGGTTGGACGGCTCGAATCCGCCGGGGATGTCGCGGATCAGGCCGAGGTCACGGACATAGTGATAGTCGTCCGACTGCTTGTCGACGCTCTGCATGTCTCCGGTGATGAGTGGCTCGATTACTTTACGCACGCGCTCCTCCTTGAGCCGTTCCAGCAGGCTGTCGATATGCGTGTCGCGCCGCAGGATGATGTTTTGAATGGCCTGCGCCGCCAGGGGGGCGGTGACCGGCAGGGTATAGTCGGACTGCAGTATTTTGACAATCACTTCACGGGCGACGGCGTTGACTAACCACGGCTGTCCCTGCGTCTGGCTCCATATCAACTCAACGGCTTCCGGGTCGAATGTCTGCCCCGTTTCGCACGTGTGCTGGCTGTACAGTGCTGCAATTTCTTCACGGGTGAAAT
>JAIRYD010000022.1 GCA_031267935.1 Tannerella sp. | reverse complement strand
CCCCCGCTTTCCACATTTTTTTCGAAAAAAATTTGCCGTAAAAAAAATAAACCTTACTTTTGAAGCGGTTTTTTCGATAAAATGTAGTAGAAATAAAAAGACAACATGAAATTCAACGAAACGTTTCCTCGCCGGTCACTCCGCAGCAGCGGATATTTTTTCATCCTCCCTCCGCCGGCTGTGTGTCCGCCCCTCCGTCGGCGTCTTTATTATAAAGCAGTTTTATGAAAGAAAAAAACGTTTCGTCGCTGATTACAAAATTCTTTGACGGCCGTGCGTCGGACGGCGTGCGTCGGCGCTTCGGCAAATGGCTGATCGACGACGAACTGCACGGCGAAAAGCAGGAGGCGATGTATGACGTATGGGAGAATTATACCGGCCTGAGCGACGAATACACGAAGGAAGACCTGAAGAAAATCAGAAAACGCATCGACCGGCACGAACACGGGCGGCGGCGGACGATCTTCCGCCGCTGTGCCGCCGCGGCAGCCATACTGCTGCTCTTCGCGCTCAGTACGGTACTTACCTACCGTCTTGCCGCCGGCTCCGGCAGCGATGCGGCCGCGAAAGAACCGGAACTGGTCGAATTCTTCGTGCCCCGCGGCGAACGCCGGCACGCGACGCTTCCGGACGGCTCCGAAGTATGGATCAATGCCGGCTCGCTGCTCGTGTACGAAAAGAGCTTTGCCGGCGCCACGCGCACGCTCTATCTTAACGGCGAAGCCAACTTCAACGTCGCGCACAATCCCGACAAACCCTTTATCGTCAAAACGGAATACATGGACATCACCGCGCTGGGCACCGTCTTCAACATCCGCTCCTACCCCGAAGCAAGCAAAAGCACCGCCATCCTCGAAAGCGGCACGGTACGCATCGACATGAAGCAGCACGACATGCATTCGGTCGTCATCCTCTCGCCCAACGAACAGCTCGTCTACGACAAAAACAACGACGAATTTACCACAAAAAAGGTAGAAGCCGCCCAGCGCACACAGTGGACGCAGGGATACATGACTTTCCAGAGCAGCAGCTTCGACGAAGTGGTGCAGGAACTCGAACGGCGGTTCAGAATCACCGTCGTCTACGATGCCGCCAGATTCCGCGGACGCCTCTTCACCCTGCGATTCTCGCCGGAGGAAGACGTAAAACAGATTTTCGACATACTCGGCGAAGTAGGAAACTTTAAATACCGGATCAGAGAAAACGCAGTACACGTCCACTGAAACGACATGCACATACCCGGCACGACATGAAACAGTATCAGAAAAAAACATAAACCCGACATTAAATTTTCAATATCATGAACAAGCAGTTATTATCAAAAGGTTTTATAACCTGTCTTTTTGCAGGAGCATACATCGTGTCCGCCTCCTGTTTTGCGGCGGAAAAAAGTTCGCTGCTACTGTGGTACGATACCAAACCGGGCGACACGTGGGTAGATCCGCTGCCGGTCGGCAACGGCCTGATCGGAGGTCTGGTATACGGCAAGGTAACCGAAGAACGCATTGCGCTGAACGAATCAAGCTTCTGGTCCGGCCGTCCGCACGACTACAACGACCCGAACGCGGGACCGTATTTCAAGCAAATACAGGACCTGGTCTTCAACGGCAAATTCAAAGAAGCCGAACGCATGGCCGACGAACACTTCTACGGCAAGCCCATCGGCCAGCAGGCATACGAACCGCTGGGCGACCTGCGCCTGCTCTTCTACGGCATCGACAATGCCGAGACGGGACGCTACTATCGCGACCTCGACATGGAGCACGGCATCACGTCGGTTTCATTCACTTACGACGGCGTGCAGTACACCCGCGAAGTGTTCGTATCGTATCCCGACAAGGTGATGGTCGTACACGTAACGGCCGACAAGCCCGGGCGCATTTCCTTCGACGCATGGCTCGACAGCCACTTCGCCGACCGCGTGACGGCCGGCAGCGGACAGCTCACGCTCGACGGACAGTGGGAAAGCGCCATCCCCCGCTACTGGCTGATCGGCGACGTCGAGGGCAAAGGGATGTCGTTCCAGACCGTGCTCCGTATCACGACGGACGGCGGACGTGCGGCCACGCACAAGAACAAACTGACCGTCCGCGATGCCACATCGGCCACGCTCGTCCTCTCCGCCTCGACGAGTTTCGTCAACTACAAGGACATCGGCGGCGATCCCGCGGCGCGGAACAGCCGGATACTGTCCGACGTATCGGACAAAAACTATCAGACCCTCCGCCGGCGTCATACGGACGACTTTGCCGGCCTGATGGGACGCGTGCAGCTGCAGGTGGGCGGCGCCGAAAAAAACGGGAAACCCGTCAACCGCCGTCTGCAGGACGTGGCCGACGGCGAAGCCGATCCCCATCTGGAGATGCTCTGTTTCCAGTTCGGACGCTACATGCTCGCCTCCAGCAGCCGTCCCGGCGGCCAGCCGGCCAACCTGCAGGCCATCTGGAACGAACGTCTCACGCCGCCGTGGGGCAGCAAATACACGATCAACATCAACACCCAGATGAATTACTGGCCTGCCGAAGTGACCAATCTCTCCGAATGTCACCTGCCGCTCATATCGATGGTCAACGACATTGCCGAAAACGGCGTGAAAACGGCACAGACATACTACGGCGCCAAAGGCTGGGTCACGCATCACAATCTGGACCTCTGGCGCGGCACGGCTCCGGTCGACGGCGCGCGCTTCGGCATGTGGCCCGTGGGCGGCGCATGGCTCTGCCAGCATCTGTGGGAACACTACGCCTTCAGCGGCGGCGACCGCGACATACTCCGCGACATCTATCCCGCGCTCAAAGGCTCGGCCGAATTTCTGTCGGACATACTGGTGGAATATCCGAAATACGGCTGTCTGGTGACGCCCTTCTCGATGTCGCCCGAACACGGCTACTACTTCGACGACAGCCGCACGCTGGCCTATCTCTCCCCGGCGCCCACGATGGACGTGGCCATCATGCGCGAACTGTTTCCGCACGTGATCGAAGCCAGCCGCATACTGGGCGTGGACGCACCGCTGCGCCGCAAACTGGAAAGCATCCTGCCCAAGCTGCCGCCCTACAGGGTGAACCGGCTCGGCTACGTGCAGGAATGGATCGAAGACTGGGATCCCCAGCGCGGCGGGCACGACGTATCGCCCTACTTCCCGTTCTATCCCGGACAGAGCATCCTGCTTCACCGCGAAAGCGACCTCGACCTGGTGGACGCCTACCGCTACTGGCTCGAATCGCGCGGCCTGCGCGGCGGCGGCTTCCCCGGCTCGTGGAACATCTGCATGTGGGCGCGCCTGGAACGCGGCGACAGAACGGGCGCCCTCATCCGCGCCGCCCTCCCGGCAACGGCCGGACACTTCCTGCGTCAGGGCACGGGCGCACAGGTCGACGGACCGTTCGGATTCACCGCCGGCGTCGCCGAATCGCTGCTCCAGAGCCATGCCGGCGAAATAAGCCTCCTGCCCGCACTGCCGGCAGGCTGGAGCGCCGCAGGCGAAGCAACGGGACTGCGTGCACGCGGCGGCTACGAGGTAAGCATGAAATGGGAAAAGGGACGACTCGCCTCGGCCGAGATCAGCAATCCGCTCGGCGGAACATGCCTCGTGCGCTACAACGGCAGGGTGACGAAAATAACCGTTCCCAAAGACCGACCGGCGATCATCAGTGACGTGAAATAAATATATACATGATGGTTACAGGCAAATTGAAGTACAATATGCCGGCGGAAACATTTCCGGCGACGTTCATATCCCGTGCCGGCAGGTACGGAATGTCGGTAGAAAACCCGGATGTCCGTCCGGCCCCGTGCCGGCAGGTACGGCATGTGCGGGACCGTCACATCGCGTACCTGACGGCACGCGGAAAACGGGTGGCGGTCGATTTTTCTACCGACATTTTGTCCCCTCCGGGACAGAGAAGCCTTTATATGTTATTTATTTCACGTGATTATACTGCGCGCGGAGTAATTATGTGCATTGTTATTCATCGTCATTGCGGTCTGCCCCGTTTTTGCGAGGCACGGAGCAATCCGGTGGATACAAGACGCCCGGATTGCTTCACCGCGTTAGCAATGACGTTGTATATGCTTTATTGTAATATCAGCGGGACAGGCCGGAAAGGAGAGATTCGCACCGTCATTGCGAGGCACGAAGCAATCCGGTCAGCGGACAGCATGGATTGCTTCACTGCGTTCGCAATGACGTCGTATGCGCCCGTCATAACGTCGTATGCGCATTGCCGCAATACCATACGGACAGGCCGAAAAGGAGAGATTCGCGCCGTCTTTGCGAGGTACGAAGCAATCCATACATTGAATAGCCCGGATTGCTTCACTGCGTTCTCAATGACGTCGTATATGCTTTGTTGTAATATCAGCGGGACAGGCCGCAAAGGAGAGATTCGCACCGTCTTTGCGAGGCACGAAGCAATCCAGTCAGCGGACAGCAAGGTTTGCTTCACTGCGTTCGCAATGACGTCGTATGAGCGATTCATAACGTCGTATGCGCCTTGCCGCAATACCATAAGTACAAGCCGGAAAGGCGCCGACCGCACCGTCATTGCGAGGTACGAAGCAATCCATACATTAAATAGCCTGGATTGCTTCACTGCGTTCGCAATGACGTCGTATGCGCCCGTCATAACGTCGTATGCGCCTTGCCGCAATACCATAAGTACAAGCCGAAAAGGCGCCGACCGCGCCGTCATTGCGAGACACGAAGCAATCCGGTCAGCGGACAGCCTGGATTGCTTCACTCCGTTCGCAATGACGACGTCTATACTTTGCTATAATGCCGGCGGGACAGGCCGGAAAGGCGAGATTCGCACCGTCATTGCGAGACACGAAGCAATCCGGACATTGCGAGGCACGTAGAGACGGGGCACGCCCCGTCTCTACTTCACCGCGCCCGTCATGACGTCGTATATGCTTTGCTGTAATGCCGGCGGGACAG
>JAIRYD010000021.1 GCA_031267935.1 Tannerella sp. | reverse complement strand
AGATTCGTACCGTCATTGCGAGACACGAAGCAATCCATACAGCGGACAGCCCGGACTGCTTCACTGCGTTCGCAATGACGTCGTATATGCTTTATTATAATATCAGCGGGACAGACCGAAAAGGCGAGATTCGTACCGTCATTGCGAGGCACGAAGCAATCCATACAGCGGACAGCCCGGACTGCTTCACTGCATTCACAATTACGCCGTATATGCTTTGCCGTACTTCACACGGTCTAACATTGCGAGTTTAACGATGAGCAATAAATAATGAACGATAAACGATGACCGGATTCATTGTTTATCGTTCATCGTTCATCGTTCATCGTTCATAAAACCACATCGCGCACAGTATATAATATCAGCGGTACGGGCCGAAAAGGAGAGGCCCGCACCGCCGTAACGGTACGAGCCTCGTTCTTTAAGTGGCGGAAACACGCGTCGGAGCGCCGCCTGCATGAGTAGGCCCCGGCGGAAGCCGACTCTGACGAAGTCGACTCTGCCGGGGCATACTTTTCCTGCCGGTAAGTCCGGCCGACGGTCCGTGACGGCTTTACGGGCGATGAATGGAGCTGTCTTCCCGACTGCGTCGGGGGATAAGCCCGCGCTCACCGTTTACCGTTCACGGTTCATCGCTCAATTATATCCCGGATTCTGCGGGAACGGTGCGTTGATGTTGAGATCTATCTGCATCTGCGGTATGGGCCATAGCACGTGGTGATCCTGTATGTTCAGGCCGGGATTCAGGGGGTTGTTGTTGTATTTCCGCACGCGCTCGATGAGTTTGCCGGTGCGGCGCAGGACGTAGAAGCGGCACGTTTCGCCGTACAGTTCGCGTGCGCGTTCGTCGAGCAGATAGTCGATGTCGATCTCGTCCGCCGTAGCCGGTTTGGCATGTGCGCGGTTGCGCACCCGGTTGATGTCGTCGGCTGCACGCGCCTTGTCGCCCAGCTGCAGGTAGGCTTCTGCACGGAGGAGGTACGTTTCGGCCAGACGCATGGCATACTGATCCTTGAAGACGTCGCCTCCGCCCGAGGTGGTCGCGTTGCTCTCGATGTTCAGCGGGTCGGCATGTTTCATGAAGAAAGGATAGATGTACTGACACGTGTCGCGGATCGCATCGCGTCCGGCGTCGGCGGGATAGAGGGAGAAGTCGATTTTCTGCTTGTCGTAGGCCGAGGCGGGATTGTCGTAATAGAAATCGCGCTTGATGTTGTGCGGCGCGTTGCGTATGTCGTTGTTCCAGTTGTCGCTCCATACGTTGTAGACCATCAGGTTGGTGGGCCGTATCCAGGATACGCCGCGTCCGAGCGTGTCGGAATAGCCGGTGTAGGCGCCGTTGACGAACTCGCCGCGGAAGGCGGGGAAGCCGTCGGGCGTGTTGCCCATGCGGAAGTATGCCGGTCCGAAGGCGCGTATGCCGCGGGCATTGGCGCCGCCGATGACTGAGGGCGGTTCGAACTGGATCACCCAGATGGCTTCCCTGTTTTCGGACAGGTTCTGATTGCCGTAGGAGAAGAGGTCGAGGTAGACGTCGCCGGTGCCGAAGACGTCGATCGTCGAACCGAAGCGTTCGGTCATCAGCGCGTAACCGAAGTCGTTGATTACACGCGTGGCCGCCTGCACGGCTTCGTTGTATTTCTTCTGCATCAGATAGACTTCCGTCAGCAGATGCAGCGCGGCGCCTTTGGTCACGCGGCCGGGGTCTTCTTCCTTGCCCGGGTCGGGCAGATTCTGGACGGCGAAGGAAAGGTCTTCCTCCATCAGCGCGTAGGCCTGCGCGGCCGGGTCGCGGACGAAGTCGGTTTTCGCTTCGTCGATCACGTCCGTCACCACCGGCACGTCGCCGAAGAACGAAACGAGCAGGCGGTATGACCATGCACGGAAGAAACGCGTCTCGGCGATGTATTCCTGCTTCTGCGTCGGAGCGACCCAGAGCGTTTCGTCGAGCGTTTCGAGCGCGGCCAGCAGCGTGTTGGCGCGCTGGATGATGCGGTACGGGCGACGCCAGTATTCACGCACGTATTCCGACGCGGGGTTCAAGTAAGTCACGTAGTTGCACAGGAAGCGCGTGCTGTTCGGGTCTTCGCCGTGGAAGGCGATGTCGGCGCCCAGCGCCTTGTAGATGCTCATCACGTCCTGCTGCTCTTCGCCGAAAAACCAGTCGTTGCGCAGCGTCCAGTGCAGCCCCGTGATGCCCTGCTTGACGCCCGCCAGCGTGCTGTACGCATTGTCCGGAGCAAGGAAATCTTTCGGCTGCTCTTCGAGAAACTCGGAGTCGTTGCACGAGGCCAGCGCGAGCGCCGACATCATTGCGATTTGAACGAAAAATGTTCGTATGTTGAAATATGTTTTCATATCCGTTGAATTTATTGTTTGTTAAAATGATAACTTGACACCGAAAACAAGACTTCTTGTCGAGGGCAGGTGAAAGCGGTCGCCGGTGTCGTCCGACAGGTATTCGGGATCCCAGAACGAGAAGCTGGTCCAGTTGTAGAGATTTTTTCCCGAGATGTACAGCTGCAGATATTCGGCGCCTCCGACGGCTTTGCGCACCTTGGGCCCGAAGTTGTAGGAGAGCGAAACGTCCTGCAGGCGCACGAAGCTGCGGTCTTCGTAGATACCGCTCGTGACGGTGGGCGAGTTGTAGACGCCCGTCGCGTTGTTCACGCCGTTGGTCGGCGTCCAGTACTGGCGCGTGGCCTGCTGGTTGATGCGGTACACGTCGTCCGAGCGCGACGAAACGTTGACGTAGTCGTAGTTGTTCCACATGTAGTAACCGTTGCCGCCCTGTATGGAGTTGATGAAGAAATAGAGCGACCAGTTTTTGTAGGTCAGCGTATTGCTGATGCTGAACGCATAGTTGGGCGCCTTGTTGCCTACGATGGTGCGGTCGTCGGGAGTGATGCTTCCGTTGCCGTCCTTGTCCCAGTACTTGTACTGTCCGGGATACCACCCGTTGAGGATGTTGCCCGAGTACAGATCCTGCTCCGTCCAGAGGCCGCCGGTCATCTTGTAGTCGTAGATCGAGCGGATCGGTTCGCCCACGAACCACGAGTTGCCTTCATCGATATCGTTTCCGCCGCCGTAGAGCTTGGTGATCTTGTCGCGGTTCAGCGTGAAGGTAACGCCCAGGTCCCACTTCAGATCCTGCAGGTCGACGTTGCGCGAGTTCACGGAGATTTCGACGCCCTTGTTGCTTATACCGCCGATGTTGGTCCATATCTCTTCGTATCCGGACGACCAGGGGATGCGCCGCTTGACGAGCACGTCGTCGGTCTGTGCCGTATAAAGTTCGATGGAGCCGCTGATGCGACGGTCGAAGAGGCCGAAGTCGATACCCGCATTGTACGAGTTCGTCTTTTCCCAGGCCAGCGACGAATTGCCCATCGTGTTGGGATATACGCCGACGACGGAGGTGGAACCGTAGACGTGCGACTGCGTGGCCATCTGCGCCAGACTGCTGTAACGGCCGATACCCTGGTTCCCGTTCTGTCCGTACGAAAGACGGAGCTTGAGATAGAGCCACGGCAACTGCTGCATGAAAGACTCTTCGGAGGTTACCCATCCGAACGATACCGAAGGCAGCGTGACGAACTTCGAGTTGGCGCCGAAGCCCGAGAAACCGTCGCGGCGAACGGTGGCGCCTGCCATGTAGCGGTTATGGAACTGATAGTTGACGCGTCCCATGTACGATACGCCCGTTTCCTGCCATGCCTTGTTGTCGGACGTGCTCAGCTTCGTACCCATGTCCATCTTGTTGTACTCGAGCGTGGGATTGTCGAAGAACTCGGAACGGAAGGTATACGATTCGCCCGTATACTGCTCGCGGCTGTAGAGAAACGTCGCCTGGATGTTGTGTGCACCGAATTTGTTCTGATACGAAACGATGTTGTTGTAGATCCAGCTGCGCGTTTCTTCCGGTTTTTTCTCCGCCTTGCCGTTGGTGCCTACGCCGTCGGAAGTGGTGATGGGATAAAACGTGTTTCGCTTGCGGTTGTAATACGTGTTGGAATAGTTGAAGTCGTACGTCAGTCCCTTCACAAAGGGCACTTCCACCTTGACGTTCCCCACGAAGAAGAGTTCGTTGCGCAGGTCGACGTCGCTCACCAGCAGTCCGCGCATCGGGTGCGGCATGTAGCTCTCGCCCGTCAGATATACCGATTCGGGCACGTTCGGGTTGGTCACATTGGCCAGCGGACTGATTTTACGCGCATCGTCCAGATTGGCGGCGACGCCCGAATAGTCGCGGTACGAATAGTTGACGTTCAGCCCTGCCGAAAGCCAGTCGGTCAGCTTGCCGTCGATTTTGGTATTGAACGTGTAGCGGTCGAACACGTCGTTGACGCGAAGGCGTTCCTCGCCGGTATACGACACCGAAGCATAGTAGTTCACACGGTCGGTCTGTCCCGAAAAACTGGCGTCGTAGCTCTGTATGATGGGATTGTCGGCCAGCGCCACATCCACCCAGTCGATGTTTTGTCCGCCCTTGAGATACATGTCCCTTTCTTCCTGCGTGCGAAGCGACTGTGCCACCACCGCGCGGTCGGAAACATTGGGATAAGCCGGCTTTCCGGCGTCGCTCGTCGGGTTCGTCCGGTACCACGTGTACAGACTCTGCTGGTAGTAGTAGTCCGTCAGGCGCAGCGCATACTGATCTGCGTCCATCACCTTCATCTCGATGTTCGAAGGCGCCTGCACGCCGTAGTAGGCGTTGAACGAGATACGCGGTTTGCCCTGTTTGCCCTTCTTGGTGGTGATCAGCACGACGCCGTTGGCCGAACGCGAACCGTAGACGGCCGCCGCGCTGGCATCTTTCAGGATGTCGATATACTCGATGTCGTTCATGCTGATGTTGGTAATCGAGCCATTGTAGATGATGCCGTCCAGCACGATGAGCGGGCTGTCGTTGGCCGAAAGCGACGTCTTGCCGCGAATCGAGATCGACGCTTCACCTTCCTGATTGGCATTCTGCGTGATGCTGACACCGGCCGATGCTCCGGAGAGCGCCTGCGCAAGATTCGTGTTGGGGATCGTACTTGTACCTTCCATCGTCACACGGCCGACGGCGCCCGTCAGGTCGCTCTTCTTCATCGTACCGTAGCCGACGACGATGATTTCGTCCAGCGCCTGCAAGTCTTCCTCGAGCGTGATCTGCAGGGTCGTCCGGTTGCCCACCGCGATCTCCTGCGTGACGTACCCGATGTAGGAAATCTGCAGCACGGCATTGTCCTGAACGGCCAGGGAGAAGGTCCCGTTCACGTCCGTGATGATTCCGTTGGTAGTCCCCTTTTCCAGAATGTTGGCGCCGATCACCGTTTCGCCGGTTGCGTCAACGACCTTTCCGCTCACACGCTTCTGCTGTGCATGCAATGCAAGCGAACAACTCAGGATACACACCAGGCACAGCGCCTTTCGCCATGTATCCCGTCCACATGATAAAATAAAATCTCTTTTCATAGATTGACAGTTAAGTATTTAATAAAATGAATACAAAAAAAACCTCCGGACGGGCGGCACATAAAGTCCGTCCTTCCGAAGGCTTGCATTTTCTTTCCGGAATTTCGACCGCGTGTCGAAAAGACCTGAAAATATTTTTTTAATTGACTTACATATATTATTATACGCGCGCGAAGCGTCTGATAGAGTCTCTCTCTCTCTCTCTCTCTCTCTCTCTCTCTCTCTCTCTCTCTCTCTCTAACAAATAATTGGACATATCCAAAGCATCCACGTTAATTAATCCCAACACAAAAAGATATTTCTCTTTGCAGGGATTTTCGTGCAGATCATGTGAAGGTCTCAATTCAATCATGTTTAGATAAAGTTTATTCTCGCATTTATAATTACGGCCTGCAAAGATAGCACATAATTTCATATTTTTGCAAATGAAATCGCATTATTAACACATTCCGGTTGCTGTTTTTGAGAACAGGGATGATGAAAAACATTCATACGCCCGCAAATGATACCTCGCGCAACTCAACACGGTGAGAAGCGAATCGCTTAGCCACGAAGGAATCCACTCGGACCTCTGCCCGTCGGAGCGCTTCCTCCGTCGCAAAGACGCGATGAAACACTGCTGCATTCCAGACTATTATATTTATGACGCATCAAAAAACACATCTTTTCACAAAAAATAATGCGAAAATATTTGATTTATCAAAAACTTGTTCGTATGTTTGGTAGGCGATTTTGGAAACACATATTTAAGAACCGATAAATAAAAAAACAGGCAGCCTATGAGTTACCTTAAGTTTGATAAAACAATGTTGATAAATCTCGAAGAGTCTCTTCTTCGAGAAGTGCTCAGGACGAACCGCAAGGGCGCGTATCACTGCACGACGATCGTGGATTGCAATACACGGAAGTATCATGGCGTGCTGGTGATGCCCGTGCCGGGACTCGACGACGAAAACCATGTCCTGCTCTCGTCGCTCGACGAAACGGTGATCCAGCACGGCGCAGCGTTCAACCTCGGCCTCCACAAGTATGAAGGCAACAATTTCAGTCCGAACGGACACAAGTATGTCCGCGAATACACGATGGATGTGGTGCCGCACACGGTCTACCGCGTCGGCGGCGTAGTGCTTGCCAAGGAAAAGATTTTTTCGAAGACGGACAATCAGATCCTGATCAAGTATACGCTGCTGGAGGCACATTCGGCCACGACGCTCCGCTTCCGTCCCTTCCTTGCCTTCCGCAGCGTCAGGGATCTTTCGCACGCCAACGACTTCGCCAACCTGTCGTATCACGAAGTGCCCAACGGCATCAGGATGTGCCTCTACGAAGGCTATCCCGACCTGTACATGCAGTTCAACAAAAAACCGCGATTCGTGTACGAGCCTTACTGGTACAACAACATCGAATATCCGAAAGAACAGGAACGCGGATACGAATACAAGGAAGACCTGCTCGTGCCGGGCTATTTCGAACTGCCCATCCGCCGACACGAGAGCATCATCTTCTGCGCGGGCGACATCCAGCGGCGAGGACTGACACTGCTGCCCGGACAGTTCGAGGACGAAGTGAAGGAACGCACACCCCGGTCGAGTTTCTTCAACTGCCTGAAAAATTCGGTACACCAGCTGGCCTACCGCCCCAACAACGGCGCGAACGTCTACCTGCTGGCCGGTTACCCCTGGTTTAAGGTACGCGCACGCGACATGTTCATCGCCATGCCTGGCGCTACGCTCTGCATCGGCGAAGAAGACATGTACCGCCAGCTGATGAACACGGCCGTCCCCGCACTGCGCACCTTCATGCACGACGGAATGCCGGACAAGGTCATCCGCGAACTCAACGAACCGGACGTGCTGCTCTGGGCCGTATGGTGCGTACAGCAGTTCGGACTGAAAAAGGGCCCGGACGAAACGCGGACGCTGTATGGCGAGCTGGTGCGCGAAATCATCGACTACATCATCGCCCAAAAGCATCCCAACATGAAACTTGCCTACGACGGACTGCTCTACTGCGACGGCCGTCACAAGCCCGTCACATGGATGAACTCCATGGCGAACGGCCGGCCGGTCATCCCGCGCTCCGGGTTTATCGTCGAACACAATGCGCTGTGGTATAATGCGCTCTGCTTTGCGCAGGAATTGAACGGCGGGACGCGGGAAACCGAACGGCTGATCCGGGAACTGAACGCGTCGTTTCCGGCCACGTTCGTGAACGAACACAACTACCTGTTCGACTACGTGGACGGCAGCACACGCGACTGGAGCGTACGTCCCAACATGGTCATCGCGCTGGCCTGCCCCTACTCGCCGCTCTCGCGCGCGCAAAAAAGGGCGGCGCTCGACATCGTCACCAAGGAACTGCTCACCCCGAAAGGACTGCGCTCGCTCAGCCCCAAAAGCAACGGCTACCATCCGGACTGCTCCGGCTCGCAGTACGAACGCGACCTGGCATACCATCAGGGAGCGGCATGGCCGTGGCTGTTAGGGATGTATCTGACGGCATACCTCGATCTGCTCAAACAGAGCGGCGTTTCGTTTGCCGAGCGGATGCTGATCAGCCTCGAAGAAGAAATCTCGCACCACTGCATCGGCACCCTCTCCGAAGTGTTCGACGGCAACCCGCCGTTTGCGGCGCGCGGCGCCTTCTCGTTCCTGACGAGCATCGCGGCCGTCCTGCAGGTGATTGACAAGATAAGAATATATGATGTCGAATAAAAAGAGAAGGATACAAACATGAAAGCACTAATGTACGGATGGGAATTTCCTCCGCATATCCTGGGAGGACTGGGTACGGCCAGTTTCGGTTTAATCAAGGGCATGTCGATGCAGTCCGACATGGAGATCACGTTCGTCATGCCCCGTCCGTGGGGCGACGAAGACCAGAGCTTCCTGAAAATCGTCGGCGCATGCAACACCCCGGTGGTATGGCGCGACGTGAGCTACGACTACGTGTCCGAAAGACTGTCCCGATTCATGGAGACGGCAAAATATTTCGCACTGCGCGATCATATCTACGACGACTTCAGCTACCGCCACGTGAACGACCTGGGCTGTATCGAATTTTCGGGCCGATATCCCGACAACCTGCTGGAAGAAATCAACAACTATTCCATCGTGGCAGGCGTCATCGCGCGCACGGAACAGTACGACGTCATTCACGCACACGACTGGCTCACGTATCCGGCCGGCATTCATACGAAAATGGTCAGCGGCCGGCCGCTCGTCGTCCACGTGCATGCGACCGACTACGACCGCAGCCGCGGAAAAGTGAACCCCGACGTCTACCACATCGAGAAAAACGGCATGGATTATGCCGACCGGATCATCACCGTCAGCAACCTGACGCGACAGACCGTCATCGAAAAATATCATCAAAACCCGTCCAAGGTCATCACCGTACACAACGCCGTCGAGCCGCTCGGCAAGGAGATTCTCGCCATTCCGGACAAGCGCGGCGTGACGGACAAGATCGTGACTTTTCTCGGACGGATTACGATGCAGAAAGGTCCCGAATATTTTGTCGAAGCAGCCTGGAAAGTGCTGCAAAAGACACGCAACGTGCGCTTCGTCATGGCCGGCAACGGCGACATGACGGACCGCATGATACGCCTGGCGGCGGCGCGCAACATCTCCGACCGGTTCCACTTCACCGGATTTATGAAGGGCAAGCAGGTGTACGAAATATTCAAGGCCAGCGACGTCTACGTCATGCCCTCCGTGTCGGAGCCTTTCGGCATCTCGCCGCTCGAGGCCATGCAGTGTGGCGTGCCCTCCATCATCTCGCGCCAGTCGGGTTGCGCCGAGATTCTCGACTATGCCATCAAGGTCGATTACTGGGATATCGAGGCGCTCGCCGATGCCATCTACGGTCTCATCTCCTACCCGCGCCTGCATGCCTTTCTGCGCGAAGAGGGGCTGAAGGAGGTCAACGGCCTCAAGTGGGAATATGCAGGGCAGAAGGTGCGCCGTGTCTACGAGAGTGTATTACATTAAACCAAAGAAACAATATATGCTATGAAAACAATCTGCTTTTATTTTCAGATACATCAGCCGTTTCGTCTGAGACGATACCGTTTTTTCGACATCGGCAACAGTCATTATTATTACGACGACTTTCAGAATGAAGAAATATTCCGTCGCATTGCGGAGAAATGCTACCTTCCGGCCAACCGTACCATCAAGGAGATGATACGTGCGAGCGAGGGACGGTTCAAGGTGGCCTTTTCCATCTCGGGCACGGCTGCGGAACAGATGGAAATCTATTCGCCCGAGGCGCTCGACAGTTTCAGGGAACTGGCGCAGACGGGATGCGTGGAGTTTCTGACCGAGACCTACGCCCATTCGCTGGCTTCGCTGGGCGACGCGGACGAGTTTCGCGAAGAGGTGAGGAAGCATGTCGACAAGATGCATTCGCTCTTCGGCATCCGCCCCAAAGTGTTCAGAAATACGGAACTGATTTATTCCGACGATATCTCCGAGCTTGTCTGGAAGATGGGTTTCAAGGGTATGCTCACCGAAGGGGCGAAACACGTGCTCGGCTGGAAAAGCGCGAACTACGTCTACGCGTCCGTCGTGCATCCCCAGTTGAAACTACTGCTCAAGAACAACCGTTTCAGCGAAGATCTCGCCCTGCGTTTCAGCAATTATTCGTGGAACGAGTATCCGCTGACGGCCGACAAGTATATCTCGTGGATCGCTTCCACGCCCGAGCCGGAACACGTCTTCAGCCTCTTCATGAACTACGAAGTGCTCGGCTCCATGCAGGGCGCCGAAACGGGAATCTTCGACTTCTTCCGCGCGCTGCCGCAGTTCGCCGCGAAAAGCAACGTCGCCTTTGCGCTTCCTTCCGAGATTTTCGATGCCCACAAGCCTGTCGATACGGTTTCCGTGCCCTATCCGATGTCGTGGGTCGACGAGGAGAAGGATTGCAGCTCGTGGCTGGGCAACATTCTGCAGCAGGAAGCGTTTCGCAAGATCAACGAGATCAGCGAACGCGTTCGCCTGTGCGAAGATCGCCGCATCAGGCAGGACTGGCTCTACCTGCAGAGCAGCGATCATTTTTACTACATGAATACGAAGCACTTCAATATGTTCAGTCCGTACGACAATCCGTACGATGCGTTCAACAATTACATGAACGTGCTTTCGGACTTCATTCTGCGCGTCGAGGCGCAATATCCTTCGTCCGTCGACAATGAAGAGCTTAATTCGCTGCTGACGATGATAAAGAATCAGTCGGAGGAGATCGAGATGCTGCAGAAGGAACTGGCGATGTTCGAGAAACAGAACGGGAAGACGAAGAAGAGGGGGGAGTGAGTGATGACGGCGAAATGTACTGAAGACAGACTGGAGGCGCTGGGACGCAGGGTCGAATATAAATCGGATTATGCGCCGGAAGTGCTGGAAACGTTTGCCAACAAGCATCCGGCACGCGACTACCGCGTGCGGTTCAACTGTCCGGAGTTTACGAGTCTGTGCCCGATCACGGGGCAGCCCGACTTTGCGACCATACGGATCGACTACATTCCCGACCTGCGCATGGTGGAGAGTAAAAGTCTGAAGCTGTATCTGTTCGGTTTTCGGAACCACGGCGCTTTTCATGAAGACTGCGTCAATCTGATCATGAACGATCTTATCCGGTTGATGGAGCCGAAATACATCGAGGTGACCGGTCTTTTCGTGCCTCGCGGCGGCATCAGCATTCATCCTTACTGCAATTACGGCCGTTCCGGCACGAAATACGAGGGATGGGCCGAACGGCGGCTGCTTGCGAATCGGGAGGACTGAGCGTTGCGTCCGAAAACGGTCCGGATTTGATATGTACAGTTTAACGATGAACGATGAACGATGAACGATGACCGGATTCATCGTTCATAGTTCATAGTTCATCGTTCACAAAACCTTGCCGCGCACAGTATAGAAAGAGAGGCTCCGGTCGGAAATATACCGACCGGAGCCTTTTTGTGGAGCGTTGTGGCGTCAGATTGATTCGAGGAATCGCAGGATGGCGTCGCGTTCTTCTTTCGTGAGGCTGCGGAATTTTTCTTTTGCGTTTTTTGCGTCGCCGCCGTGCCACATGATGGCTTCGGTGTAGTTGCGTGCGCGCATGTCGTGCAGATGTTCGGCGGCGCCGGTGCACTGTTCGGAGAGTCCCCGTCCCCAGAGGGGTGTTGTGCGGCACCATCCGGTGCGGATGTCGTTGACCATTTCGAGGCGGTGCTGGAGGAGGTCGGTGTAGGGCCATATTTTCTGGTTCGGGTAGCGCGGCAGTTTGCCGGCTACGAGCGGGTCGCCGGTATACCGGTCGTCGCCGGTGGTCCATGCCGGCCGGTGGCAGAGCGTGCAGCCGATTTCGTGGAAGGCGGTACGTCCTTTCTGCACGTCGGGGTCGTCGAGGTCGCGTGCGGCGGGGACGGCCAGTCCGCGATGCCAGACCATGAATTCGACGTAGTCTTCGTCGCTCATTTCGACGGGCAGTTCGGTGGACATGAGTTCGGCGTAGATCGTGGCTTCGTCTTTGCCGAGGGTCTGTCGGACGTTTTCGTGCTGTGCCATGGCGCGGGCGTAGGCGTCGGTGATGTAGTGATAGCGCCGGTTGGAGCGTGTGACGTTGGTGATGTTCCAGATGGCGTTGGCGCCGGGTCCGTTTTGCAGCGTGCCGCGTGTGAGTCCGTAGGTATACCGTCCGGGGTGTGCGGTTCCGTCGGCTTCGCGGATGAAGTTTTCGGGCTGGTATTTGGCGTCGTTCAGGGGGAGTCCGAGGTTTTTTTCGCGGGTGTACTGGGCGAGCAGGGAGTCGTCGGGGATGGCGTCGATCAGTCCTGTGCCGTAGATGCCGATGGTGGCTTCCAGGCGTACTTTGTAGAAGTCGGGCATGGGGACGTGGAATGATTCGCGCGGGATGGTGACGTCGGGATAGGTGAGGTTGTATTTTTCTCCGTCGGGGAAGGTGTTGCCGTATTCGTCCACGTGCTGTTTCCATTCGATCCGTATGCCTGTTTCGTCTATGGGGGGGAGGAAGGGAGCGACGGCCTGTAGCTGCGGCATGCCGGTGAGGGTGGAGACGTAGTTGTCGTTTTCGTCGGTGACGACCAGCAGGTATCCGTTGCCGAAGTCGTTGGCGCGGTAGCGGTCCATGCGTTTGCCGTGTCCGTATCCGGGATGGCAGGTGATGCAGGAGCTGCGTACGGAGACGGGTCCGAGTCCCCGGCGGGTGCCGGTCTGATTGGTGTTGAATTCTTTTTCGAAGAAGGCTTCGCCGAGCTGGAAGTCGTAGGCGAGGCCCTGTTCCTCGACGGCGGGTGCGGGCAGCTGGTAGGCGAAGGGCGTGCGGTTGAATACGGTGCCCAGTTTGCCGCCGGCATAGTATTCTTCCGACAGGTTGTCGGGCAGTGGTTCGGGTCCGCTGCCGCTGCCGCCGCTTTCACATGCGGTGAGGGCGGCGGCGAGCAGACAGATGAGAGGGAGGTTGCTTTTTTTCATTTTTTTCAGTAGAAAGGTGTGAGGGGTTTACTGCTGCAGCAGTGTTTTTGCTTCTTCGAGGGCGGCGGTCAGTTCGGCGCAGGCGTCCATGGCCTGTCCGGCTTGCGGGGAGGCGTAGTTGATGGCGAAGGGATGGGGTATGGCGTCGATTTTGGCGATGGCCTCGAGGATGGAGGTGCGCACTTTTTCGTCGAGCGAAGCGTCTTTGGCTTTCACGTAGTCGCTGACGGAGGGGCCTCGCCGTGTTTCGTCGGCGCCGCCGAGGTAGGCGTTCGCGATGCTTTGGATGTTGTCGATGAAGTCTGTTTTCGAGTTGTAGCTGTAGGGCGATTCGATGTAGTCTTCGTCTTCCTTGTTGTACGAGGTGCCGATTTTCACTTCGCCTACTTCGGTGGAGATGGTGAGGCATCCTTCGAGGATGGCTACGGCGGCGTCGGTGACGGTGCGGTAGGTGCTGCCGGGCTGTCCGGCGGCGAGCATGTTTTCGCCGTAGGAGATGGTGCTGTTGGTGGGCATGATGACGAGTTCGAGGTCTTCGATCAGGTCGCGTTTGAAGGCGGTGACGTTGTCGATGCCGGCCCACGAGGCTTCGAGGCGGATGCACTGGTTGCGCAGGTCGCCGCCGACGGCGGTGGCGTAGATCAGTTCGCTGTCGGTGATGGAGGCGACGTTTTTGGCGTGTCCCTGTTCGAAGAGGATGTATTCGATGCCGTGGAAGCCGAGCAGCGAGTAGCCCAGGTGTTCGGCCACCCAGACGTCGCCGTCGTCGCCCGACATGCTTTCGATGAAGCCGGCGCTGTTCAGGGTGTTGACGAAGGCGGGTTCGTCGAGCGGCCAGGTGTCGATATGGGGATCTATTCCGAAGTCGGCCACGGCGCCGAAGAGGAAGGCTTCGCTTCGTTCCCAGTAGACGCGTGTGGTGATCCACGCGGCGGCGGCGGCTTCGAGGCGTGCCTGGGTTTTGTCTTCGCGCAGTTCGAGCAGCGATTCGCAGAGGTCGATGGTGGCGTCGGCGAGCGCTTTGTAGGTCACGATGACGGTGTTGTTTACGTACTGCGGGATAACGGGGGCGAGGGCGGCGTCCTTTTCTTCAAGAGGGTTGATTTCTTCGCCGTCGTCGCTGCAGGAAACGGCGCTGCCGGCCAGCATGGCGGCGAGCAGCATGGAGAGGGTGAGTTTGAATGTTTTCATTTGTGTGTACATTTAATTATTGTGTTGTGTTTGTTATCGGGTGAAGAAGCCGGCATAGGCGATGCCGATGGAGAGGCCGGGTTCGTGGTTGAAGGGCGCTTCGAGCAGCGAGACGCCGTATTCGGCCTTGACCACGACGTCGCCTGTCGGAAAGTAGTTCAGTCCGACGACGATACGCTGTCGTGCGCACCATTTTTCGTCCGGCATGCCGCCGGGCGTTTCGTACATCGAGTCGTAGTATTCGTAGCGTCCGAAGAGATACATTCCGGCGTGCCGCGCGGCCAGGGCGGGCACGAAGGTAAAGACGTCGTATCCGGCTTCCACGCCCGAAGCGAGGGCGGCGGAGGCGACGGCGGTGCGCGGCGAGGGCGACTGGTTGGGCAGGCTGCGGTTGTAGGCGTAGATGTTCATGGCGTCGCTCAGATGACCGTAGTCGAAATATCCGCGAGCCGTCAGTGCGCGGCCGCGGTATTCGAAATCGAAGCTGCCGATGCTTACGGCGCCTTTCACGCGGTCGTATTTTTCGGCATAAGAAGGCATCAGACTGTTGCGGAAACTTTCGCCGTAGTAGACGCTCACGCCCATCCGCAGGCCGGGCGCGGAGTAGTTGTCGACGCGCAGTGCACCCGCATACCTGTTGGCGATCCGGAATTCGTAGGGCGAGGCCGAAGCATTGCCGATCCAGCGGTCGCTGCCGAACAGTTCGGAGTCGAGCGCCGGGAGAAGCATCGCCTCGTAGCGCCACGCGCCCAGCCGTCCCCACAGACTGATGCCCGTTTCGTGCCACGTGCAGGGCAGGATCGTGCGCTCGCCTTCGGGGCGGTAGACGGTGAAAAACTGCGTCGGCAGATGATTGCCGTTCGTCAGTCCCACCGGCACGATCAGATGTCCGGCGCGAATGTTCAGCCCGCGGCTGATCGTCTTCTCGATCCAGAACTGTTCGAGCACGACTTCGCCGCCGCGTTCGACCTCCTGCTCGTACTCGCCGCCCTCCTCCGCCTCCACTTCCATGGCCGACTCGGTGCCCCCGTGTTCAAACTCTATCTCCGAACTCATGCGCCAGCCGCGCCCGAAATCGTAGCCCGCGAAGAACACCACGTGCGGCATGTCGAACCGTCCGTGACCGGGCGCATCCTTCTGCGACTCCGGCTTCATGTAGCGAAACGGGCTGCCGCTGTAGAAATTGCGCGTATACGCCACCTCCCCGTAGCCCCCCAGCGTCAGCGCCGGACGCGGCACGAGACTGTCGCCCACCTCCGCCCGCACAGCCTCCTGCGCCGGCACGGCACGACACACGACCGAAAACACGATCACCAGAACAATCCTCATATCTTTCATCACTTTTTATCCATATATAATTAATGTACGCCCCCCGGCCACCGCCGGCGGCAATGCACGCACGCACGCCACAGTGAAAAAACGCGGCAAAGACACACATTATTTCGCCCGCAAAGATACGCCCTCCCGCCCCATCCTCCAATACCGACAAATAGCGATTCATGCACCCCCAAATACCTACTGATTGTCACCCGCCTTTGCCGGACACGAATATGAACGATCAACGATCCACTTTGAACGATCCACTTTGAACGATCAACGATCAACTTTGAACGATGAACGATCAACTTTGAACGATGAACTGAACTGACCGGAAACCGGAAACCATGAACATTCCGACTGACAATCAGACACATTCCGGCTTTAGCGCGGAAGCCGCGGGCTACGCTCCGGAAGCTTCGGAGTACGCTCCGGAAGTTTCGGAGCACACTCCGGAAGTTTCGGAGCACACTCCGGAAGCTTCGGAGCACGCTCCGGAAGTTTCGGAGCACGCTCCGGAAGTTTCGGAGCACGCTCCGGAAGTTTCGGAGCACGCTCCGGAAGTTCCGGAGCACGCTCCGGAAGTTTCGGAGTACACTACAAAAGCTTCGGGCTACACTACAAAAGCTTCGGGCTACACTACAAAAGCTTCGGGCTACACTACAAAAGCCGCGGGCTACACTACAAAAGCCGCGGGCTACACTACAAAAGCCGCGGGCTACAAAACCTTAAATCTTGAATCTTTTACCTCCGGCTCCCCTTACAAGCCTTTCCCGTGGCAGTTCTTGTATTTCTTCCCGCTTCCGCAAGGACAGGGATCGTTGCGTCCGACGCGTTTTTCGGCGCGGACAGGTTCCGTGCGCTGTGGTTGCTGGGGGCCTGTCGGCGGCTTGGGCAGCAGGGGATTACTGCCGCCCCTGTCGGAACCGAACTGGCTTTTTTCCGTGCGGTAACGGCTCATGTCGGCGCGGCGTTCGGGAGTGGCCTGACGCACCTGCACTTCTTCACGTGCAGGAATCTGTCCGCGCATCAGGATGGACACGGTTTTCCGGTTCATGTCTTCAATCATGATTTTGAACAGATTGTACGATTCCAGCTTGTAGATAAGCAGCGGGTCCTTGTTTTCGTAGCTTGCGTTTTGTACCGAATGGCGCAGTTCGTCCATTTCACGCAGATGCTCCTTCCAGGCTTCGTCGATGGTATGCAGCGTGACGGATTTCTGGAACGACTTTACAATCGCTTTCGACTGTGTTTCGTATGCCTCTTTCAGGTTGCACGCGATGTTGTACATCCGTATGCCGTCGGTGATCGGAATCCGGATATTTTCGTAGATGGAGCCCTGGGTTTCATATATCTGTCTGATAACCGGCTGGGCGATCTGCGCCATGCGTTCCTGGCGGCGCTTGTATTGTTTCAGGACTTCATCAAACAGTTCTTCGCTCATTTTGTTCGACTTCGTTTCCCTGAATTCTTCCATCGTGAAAGGCGATTCTATCGCCAGCGTGCGGAACAGGTCCATTTTAAAATCTTCGTAATCGCCTCCCTCGGCATACTGTTCCATCAGCGCGGCCGTCGAATCGTAGAGCGTATTCAACACATCCAGTCCGATCCGTTCGCCCATCAGCGCATGCCGGCGGCGGGTATACACCACGTTACGCTGCGAGTTCATGACGTCGTCGTATTCGAGCAGACGTTTGCGTATGCCGAAATTGTTTTCTTCCACTTTCTTCTGCGCACGTTCCACGGATTTGCTCAGCATACTGTGTTCCAGCACGTCGCCCTCCTTGAAACCCATTCTGTCCATCAGTCCCGCGATCCGTTCGGAGGCAAAAAGACGCATCAGATCGTCTTCGAGCGAAACGAAAAACACGGACGTGCCCGGGTCGCCCTGGCGGCCTGCACGACCGCGTAACTGTCTGTCCACGCGCCGGCTTTCGTGACGTTCCGTACCGATGATGGCCAACCCTCCGGCAGCCTTCACTTCCGGCGAGAGTTTGATGTCGGTACCACGGCCGGCCATGTTCGTGGCGATCGTGACGGTACCCGTCTGACCGGCCTGTGCCACAATCTCGGCTTCGCGCTGGTGCAGTTTGGCATTCAAAACGTTGTGTTTTATTTTCCGCATGTTCAGCATCCGGCTCAGCAATTCCGATATTTCCACGGAAGTTGTCCCCACGAGCACCGGCCGGCCGGCAGCAATCAGCGCACTGATTTCGTCGATCACGGCATTGTATTTCTCGCGCTTCGTCTTGTAGATGCGGTCGTTCATATCCGTACGCGCAATCTGGCGGTTGGTCGGAATCACAATCACGTCCAGCTTATAGATGTTCCAAAACTCTCCGGCTTCCGTTTCGGCGGTACCGGTCATGCCTGCAAGCTTATGATACATACGGAAATAGTTTTGCAGCGTAATGGTTGCAAACGTTTGTGTGGCGGCTTCGACTTTCACGCGTTCCTTGGCTTCGATGGCCTGATGCAATCCGTCGGAATAGCGACGGCCTTCCATGATGCGGCCGGTCTGCTCGTCGACGATTTTCACCTGCCCGTCGATCACGACATATTCGTCGTCGCGTTCGAACAGCGTGTAGGCTTTCAGCAGCTGGTTGACGGTATGGACACGCTCGCTCTTAATGGAATAGTTCGTCAGCAGATCATCTTTTTTTACCTGTCTTTCCGTTTCATCGCTCGTTTGGGCGTCGATTTGCGACAATTCGGATGCAATGTCGGGAAGGACAAAGAAAGTGGGATCGTCCGATTTTCCCGTCAGCAGGTCAATGCCCTTGTCCGTCAGTTCAATACTCTTGTTTTTCTCGTCGATGACGAAATAGAGTTCGTCAGTGACAAGGTGCATGTTGCGCATGTTGTCCTGCATGTAGAACTCTTCCGTTTTCAACATGCTGGTTTTGACGCCCGATTCGCTCAGGAACTTGATCAGCGCCTTATTGCGCGACAGCCCCTTGAACGAGCGGTAGAGCAGCAGCGAACCTTCTTCCTGTACCTTGCTGTCGTTGCTGGCCATTTTTGTTCTGGATTCGACCAACAATTTGGTACACAGTTTCCTTTGTGCATCGACGACGATTTCCACATTCGAGCGGAATTCATCGAACAACTGCTCTTCGCCTTTTGCCGTGGGACCGGAGATGATCAAAGGCGTACGTGCGTCGTCGATCAGCACGGAGTCAACCTCATCTACAATGGCATAGTTGTGTTTGCGCTGCACGAGATCGTTCGGGCTGACGGCCATATTGTCGCGCAGATAGTCGAAACCAAATTCGTTGTTCGTACCGAACGTAATATCTGCATTATAAGCCTTGCGGCGTTCGTCGGAATTGGGGTGATGCCTGTCAATACAGTCGACCGACAGGCCGTGGAACATATACAGCGGTCCCATCCATTCGGAATCTCGTTTGGCGAGATAGTCATTGACCGTCACGATATGTACACCGTTGCCGGTCAATGCATTCAGAAATACGGGCAGGGTTGCCACGAGTGTTTTCCCTTCGCCCGTCGCCATTTCGGAAATCTTACCCTTGTGAAGGGCTACGCCGCCGATCAGCTGCACGTCGTAATGCACCATGTCCCAGACTGTTTCGTTTCCGCCTGCAATCCAGTGGTTGAAATATACGGCCTGCTCGCCTTCAATTTTGAGAAAATCGTGATTGATAGCCAGGTCGCGGTCGAAGTCGTTTGCCGTGACGGAGATATGCGCGTTCTCGGTAAACCGTCGCGCCGTATCTTTCATGATGGCAAATACTTGCGGCAGCATTTCGTCGAGCACGGTTTCGAATTTTTCAGTGATTTTGGATTCGATTCTGTCTACTTCCGCCCAAATGGCTTCGCGCTCTTCCAGTTCCTTGTCGTCGATGTCTTTACGCAACTCATCGATACGCTGCCGTTCCTCTTTGACGTAGTCCACCACGTACATTTTTATTTCCTGCGCTTTAGCACGCAATTCATCGTTTGTAAGCGCCTTGATGGAAGGATATGTTTCCGTTATATTTTTCACATAAGGAAGAATCTCCTTCAGGTCGCGTTCGGATTTGTTTCCGAACAGTTTTGTCAGTATATCATTGAATTTCATAACTGTAAGTACTTTTGTTATCATCACGACCTGCCTTGTTCCGACTGTTTACCGTTTTATGGAACAAGTTTTTCAAACGAAACCGGACAAATCGTCCCTGCAAAGGTACGTGAAAAATTTTGATTTCGCACAGAGGCGCTAAAAGTTTTTTAGACGGGAGGCATAGAGTCGGTCATTCAGCACTTTTCGCTCCGTAAGTTTTCCCGTACAGAAACGCGCCCAGCTCCTCGTCGTTTGTGAATTGCTGGAGGGCATGTGCGGGAATCGGCTCGCCGATGTAGACGTCCAGTGTCTTGCCGTGTTTGTTAAAAGCCTCGACAGCCACGCGTAACGTGCGTATTTTCCAGCTTATTTTACCCAGCAGGTAAAAAAACGTGGAATTACGACAATCGAAATAGACGGGGTAAACCGGCGCTTTAGCTTTCTTTATCAGGCGAATCACGCTGTGCGACCACGGAAGGTCGCGGATTTGCCGCCGTCTGTCGATAAACGACATGGCGCCTGCAGGGAAAAATCCCATCGGATGGCCGTCTTTCAGGCGTGCCAGTGACAGGCGTACGCCGTTGACATTGACCACGTGCGGCGAGTTCCGGTCGTCCGTTTTGGGTGTGACCGGAATAAAATTGTCTGCCATGGCGCCTATTTTTGTCAGCACGCCGTTTACCATCACCTTGAAATCAGGTCGTCGCGACGCAAAAATATCAATCAGGATAATCCCGTCCAGCGAGCCGATGGGATGGTTCGAAACTGTGATAAACGTCCCCTCGGGCAGGGTGTCCAGCCGTTCTTCGTGATGGATTTTATATTTTACGTCCATCAACGGGTCGGACAACATTGCCGAAGTATATGCCGCTCCCCGAAGGTCGCAGTGATTCGTATGAATCTGATTCACTCTGTCGATGGATAACCATCGTAATATCCTTTTTGCCAGAAAAATACCCAATCTGCTTTTAAAAAATGGAATATGTTCCTGAAGGTCCTGTATGTCAATTACCGTTTTTTTCATTCACTAAAAAATCGTGTGTGGTCTGTCAAATTTTTTCGTTTATTTTTCTGCACATCCGTTCGTGCATCCGGATTCCATTGAATAATATAATATTAAGTATAACAGCTTCGTATATAAAATAAATCCAAATATAGTCCGTCAGGACTACGACAAACAGCACGAAAGTTCGCCCGTTAAACGTCAGGAAGTCGATGCAGCACTTCATCAACTTGCAGCTTTTCCGCCTGAAATCCAGCCGTATATTTTCAGGCACGCCGTCGCCATATTTCGTGCGGAGATTCTTCATCAGCGCTTGCAGGGCAGGCGTCATATTCTCCTGCAAGCCTGTATACCCTTCATACAGAAAAAGAAAAACCTTCTGCAATCCGTTTTTGACGGTTTTCTGTTTACATCTGACCTGTTCGAGATTATGAAATTCGCCTCCTTTCTCCTGGCTGACGAAATACAGGTGTACCGTTTTGTAATAGTCTGTAATATTGGCCTGCAGGAGGTGCGACATCCCCGCGATGAACGCCGGCAGGAAAAACCACGCCGTATGATACGTGTTTGTCAGCCGCAATGCCAGACAGACGTAGATCGTTAGAAACCAAATGTCTCCCGCAACGCCGTCAAGGATACGTCCGATTTCGGACTTGACACCGGTCAGGCGTGCCAACTGTCCGTCCACACAATCCAGAATGTTGGCAAAGACCAGCAGAAGAATGCCTGTCAGACTGAGTATCAGGCTGTCGAAATAGAACAGCACACCCGTCCCTACGCCTACAAAAATGGACAGCACCGTGATCATATTGGGCGTGATATGCGTATTGCGCAGTGCACGAGCTATCTGGAACCCGATAGGACGATAAAAATACAGGTCGACGACATTTTCCGTTTCGACGGATTTTAACGATGCTTCAAACTCTTTATTCATTCATTCGTTATTTATATGAATAACCGCCGCCTACCACTACCACTTCGCCATTGAAATAACTGTTTTCAATCAACATTTTATACACGACTGCCAGTTCGTCGGGGTCACAAAACCGTCCGGCAGCAATCTTGCTTTCGATGCTGCGGCGGATTGCTTCGGGCTTGTTTTTTTGCCAGTCCGTATTGACAAATCCCGGCGCTACGGCATTAACTCGTATTCGATACGGGGTCAGGAATTTAACCAGGTTTTTCGTGAGTGCATGCACTGCCGCCTTCGTCACTCCGTACGAAAGCGACATGGCATGCGGTTCGATGCCCATCAATGAGCCGGTGAAAACAATGCTTCCGTCTATATTCATGTATTTTACAAGCTGTTGCAGTAAAAATACGGGGAAATGCACATTGGCAAAGAAAACGCGTTCCCATTCCTCCGGCGCCATGCTTTCGAACGGCTCGCGACAGGTCAGTCCCGCATTGAACACGGCCGCGTCTATCTTCAATGAAGATGCGGATATGTAGCGGATAATATCATCTATCGCGCTTCGTTCCGAAATATCCGCCCGCAACACGTGTACATCCACATGATACTGCGCCTGCAGATATGCCGCCACCTCCTGTGCCGCCGCATCATCTTTTCCGTACGTAAGCAGCAGATGATAACCGGATTGCGCCAGAAGGGCCGCTACCGCCCTGCCAATGCCTTTTGTACCTCCCGTGATGAAAGCGTGTTTATCCATACGAACCGTCATTTCTTCTATTCGCCGGAATTTACTGACGAATAATTATTTAATTCCGCATCGACCTTTACGGTGACCGGTTTGGCCTGCCTTTCTTCCTGCAAATTCTTCTCGTAGGAATCGTATATTGTCTTTTTCAGCGACGACGACGAAACTCCCGTTCCATACGGGAAGTAAAACACCTGCACATCAATCTCTTTCAGGTAGTCATATTTTCCGTACCAGTCGTCACCCACCACAAACGCGTCGATATTCAGTTTCTTCACAATCTCCGTGTGATCTAACGTATGCTGAGGGATCACGATATCAGGTGTTTTCAGCGCTTCGATGATCTGAAGGCGTTCATTGAACGGAATGATCGGAGGCGTTTTGTAGGACGATACCAGTTCGTCGGTACTCACCCCCACAATCAGGATGTCGGCCAACTGGCGGGCATAGTTAATCATCCGCAAATGATTGTAATGGAACATATCGAATGTTCCCGATGTATATACAATTTTTTTATCTCTGAACATGACTGCATTATTATTAATCATTCAATTCATCATCTTTCGTAAGGTCGAGTTTCACGTTGTCGCCGCCCCTGTCGACGTAGTGTTTTTGCAGCGGATTGGCCGTCATTTTTTTATGCATTATCCTGTTGCGATGAATATCCAGCAGTGCATAGAGCGCCTGCCGGAACGAGGCTTCCGAAGCAAATCCCTGTCCTGCAATATCGTATGCTGTCCCGTGCGCAGGAGAAGTGCGCACGACGGACAGTCCTGCCGTATAATTCACGCCGTCTTCCATCGCCAGCGTTTTGAAAGGAATCAAGCCCTGGTCGTGGTACATGGCGAGCACGCCGTCGAACTTGCGAAACATCTCCGCGCCGAAAAATCCGTCCGAAGCGTAAGGTCCGAAAGCCATCACGCCCTGCTTTTCGGCATCGAGGATGGCCGGCGCAATACATTCGCTTTCTTCCGTGCCCAACAGCCCGTTATCTCCGGCATGCGGGTTCAGCGACAAGACGGCAATGCGCGGCCCGATGATGCAAAAATCCTGCTTCAGCGAGGTATTGAAAATATGGAGTTTTTCGGTAATCAGCTGTCTGGTAATACGTGATGCCACGTTCGACAGCGGGATATGCCCCGTGACTAATGCCACGCGCAACGCATCGTGCACGAGAATCATCAGCGCCCCGCTATTGTGCCCATTTCCGAAGTGACTCTCCAGATATTCGGTATGTCCCGGAAAGCGAAACGCTTCGCTCCAAATCGCGTGTTTGTTAATGGGCGCCGTCAGCAGCGCGTCTACCATGCCGGTTTTCATGTCCGAAACGGCTTTTTCCAGCGCCTGAAACGAAGCTTTTCCTGCTTCGGACGTGGATTTGGCAAAATCGACCTTCACTTCCCCGTCCACACAGTTGATAAGGTTTACTTTCCCGTCGAATGCCTCCGCGGGCGTACGTATTATTTTGAAACTGATTGCCGGCAAATTCAGGGATTTCTGATGGTACATCGCTATTTTAAACGATCCGTAGACAATCGGCGTACACAATTCGGTGATCCGTTCATCCGCAAAAGTTTTCAGAATCACTTCATAGCCGATGCCGTTGATGTCTCCATGCGTAATCCCGACCTTAATTTTCTTCTCCATGTATTGCTTTTCTTACAACTTATTTATTTTACTGCGGCTTCGAGGCTTGATTGTATGACCGGACTGTCCGGCAGTTCCAGTGTATGCAATGCCGCTTCTATCCTCCTGATAAAAGTGCGTTTATCCGCTTCGGGCGCATACACGAAGCCTTCCGTGACAATCACGCGGTTATTCACCTCGTCCAGACGGGCATAGCTGACAAACGGTCCGCCCATCTTGTCGCCGTACGTATCCCACAGTCCGCGCAAGATGCCGCAATACTTGCCCTGCAACGTCACCGGCGTATAAGACACGTATTCCGTTGTCCGCATGTAGGAACCGGGGAACGAGCCGGGGATGTATCTGCGCATCATCGAATCGCGCATGGCAACCAGATAATCGCCTGTAAAGGTGTTTTTGTCGACATACGGAAAAGAATATACGGCGATGTATGTCTGCCCGAAACGGGTATCATCGGTCGCCCAAAAGAAGTTTGCCGTGTCCTTGTACGACGAAAAATCTTCGGGCACATGCAGGCCAAAGCCAAATTTTTCTTTCAGTTTTCCGTATATCAGTGAACTGTAGGTTTTTTTATAGTATTGGGCAAGCCGATCCATTTCCACCTGCGTATAATATTTGACCAGTATTCCGGAGTTGTGCGTCAGGTATGCATTCAACGAATCCGCAACAGGCGCCGAGAGATGAACGACGGTCTGCCCGTTTGCCCATCGATCGTTTTCAGTCCTGAAAGACATCTTCGTATATAGCGTTTCGTCGATGTCTACAATCAGGATATTACGGACATAAGTCAGCATACCGCTGAAATCAACCGGCGCTACGTGCATCACCCTCATGGAGGGTTCATACCGGGGCAATCCTTTCACTTCCGCAAGCAGCTCGCTCTTAATCAATTCTCCCATCGAATCGTCCCAAACCTCGGGTTTCGCCACGACTACGATTTCATAAGCCACTCCGGTGGCATTTACTCCTACAGATTTTCCCGACGAACCGGTCGCCGAAAAAAATTCGCACCCATTCAACAAAAACAATAAAACAAGTCCGGCAACGGACGATAATACTGACGTTTTCATAACATTAAAATTTTGTTACAAATATACTTCTTTATGCGGAAATATGGTTATTTTTCACGCGTATTTTTTTCTGCCGTCGACAACATACCGCAGGCGGCAAGGATATCTTCGCCTCGCGATGCACGAATCGTGCACACTACTCCTTTCATATTCAGCGCATCACGAAACTGTTCCATGCGTTGCGCCGCACTGCTTTCGAACGGCGTTCCGGGCATGGAGTGAAAGCGTATCAGATTGACGCGACAGTCCAGTCCCCGCAACAAACGTGCCAGCGCCTCCACATGCGACGGTGAATCGTTCCTGTTTTTGAACAGGATATATTCGAACGACACGCGACGCTGATGCGAAAAGTCGTATTGCTTCAGCAGTCGTATTATTTCTGCGGCGGGGAAGGCTTTCTCCGCCGGCATAAGCAGCTGTCTTTCATCTGAATATGGCGAATGTAGACTTATTGCCAGATGGCATGCGCTTTCTTCCAGAAAACGGCGCAATCCTTTCATGATCCCGACCGTAGAGACCGTAATCCGTTTCGGGCTCCAGCCATATCCATATCCGGACGTCATGATTTTCAACGCCTTGAACAGTTCGTCCGTATTGTCGAACGGTTCGCCCATTCCCATAAACACGATGTTGGTCAACTGTTCCGACATCGGCACGGATTGTATCTGGTTGATGATTTCACCGGCTGTCAGGTTGGCGGCGAAACCCTGCTTGCCCGTCATGCAGAAAAGACAGTTCATACGGCATCCGACCTGCGAAGAAACACAAAGCGTAGAGCGATCTTTATCCGGAATATAAACGGTTTCTACGGCGTGGTCCGGCGATGTACGGAACAGGTATTTAACCGTGCCGTCGATCGATTTCATTTCGCGGGCGGGGGGCTGTGCACCGACTTCGTACGATGCTTTCAGTACGGCGCGCCCTGCTTTTGAGAGATTGCTCATTTCGTCGATGGCAGTTACTTTTTTCCTATACAGCCAGTCGGCAATCTGAAGCGCTGTATATGCAGGTAATCCTGCGCCGGCGACGGTGTCTTTCAACTCGTCGAGCGTCATCCCCAGTAAACGTGTTTTATGATTGTCAGTGTCCATTTTCTTTAAATGGTAAAAGCTGTCGCGCATTGCACAACAGCTTTTTATGTTTGAATCAATATTGACGCGGTCAGTCGAACCGAATCCGGTTGTCTGTGATTTTTGTTTCGTCGACCAACTGCTGGAAAGCCTGATAGCCTTTGTAGCTGTTCGTCATGTCCATGGAGCGGATTTGCTCTGTTTCGTTGTAAGTGCCACCTTCCTGCGTATGGTTGATGACCATGAAGACATATACGCCATTGTTTCCGACGATGGGGCCGCACAACTGGTTGGGCTGAGAGTAGGCAATTTCGGCGTTCAGAACGGGCTCCAGTCCTATTTTGGTAATGCGTGTAGTTCCCGGCGTGATATAGCGTACCGTATCAATCGGCGAGTTCATCGCGTCCGCATAAGCCTGAAGGGTTTGCAGATTTTTTTCTTTCAGCGACCGGGCCAGCTGCTCGCCTTTTTTCTTCGCGGCAATCTCCGACCGCAATATCGGCGCCACCGTATTGACGGGTTGGTATCCTTCGGGCAAAACGTCCCGGCGGACAACTACAACAAACTGATTGCTACAGTCAATGATGTTCGAGACTTCGTTTTTGCGCGTAGTTTCGAAAGCCCAGCGGATGGCGCTGCGCGAGTTGGGCACAGCGCCCAGTATGCGATCGATGGTCGTAATTCTGACGCCCGAAATCAGGTTGAAGCCTGCTTCGGCCGCGGAAGCGGCTATTTTTTCTGACGAGTTGTTGTTGGCCACGAACTGGCTCAACTGGTTATACGTGTCGTTAAAAGTCTTGTTGCCCGGCGTCACCGTGAGTCGTGCCTGTGCAATCTTGTATTTGGGCACATTGGCTGTTTTCTCCGTTATCTTCAGGATATGAATACCGTACGATGTTTTCAGGATGGTGGGCTGGTTCAGTACAGCGCCAAAGATCGCATCTTTGAGTTCTTTTCTGACGACCTGCAATGCGCCTATTTCCGTAAGCCATCCTATTTCGCCTCCGTTCGTTTTTGTCTGGTCGTCAAGCGAATATTGTTCAACCAACGCCGCAAAATCGCCTCCGTTTTTCAATACGCCCAGCAAACTGTCTGCCTGTGCGGTGATCGCATCGTCTACGCCGCCGTTTGGCGAAGCAGGCACCGTCAGAAAGATATGATATACCCGTACGGAATCGGGTGCAACGGTTTTGTCGACAAGTTTCATGAGCGTATAGGAGTCGTTGGCGAATACCGGTCCGTCGATGTCGCCGATCTGTGCAATTTCGGCAAAGGCTTTCATTTCGGCATCCAGCGTGGCGGCCGACTGGAATGCATCTGCATATTCGACATTCGACGTCGTGCCGGCGAATCGTTCCATATCATCCGTGGAGGCCAGTTCGTTTTTGAGTTCTTCTATTTCCGTTCTCGCATTTTCGTAGTCCGCTTCGCTGGGACGTACTTCTACTGCGATGTAGTCGACAATCCGGCTTTCTTTCTGTTTATACTGTTCTTTGCGTTCGTTGTACAGTTTCCGGATTTCGTCGTTGTCGACATTGATCAGCGAGTCGGGTATCGTTGTATAAGGTTGTGTGACGAAGACGATATCCGAATTTTCGGCGGAAGCTTCATACGCGTCTTTGGCTTCGAGCGGATTGGTAACGAGGGCTTTGCTCAGCAGATTCATGTATTTTTCCTGCAGACGCTGCGTCTTCATGTTGCGTTCCCAGAACAGCCAGAAATTGCGAAGTCTTTCGACTTCGGGGCGCTGGTTCGGCGCGAAATTGCTCAGATTGTCGAACGACTTGAGGATTTCCAGTGCATACGCTTTACTGAAAGCGCCGGTCGAGGGATCGATGAACAGAGGAAATTGTTGTACCATCGGCGATACGTTTTCGCCTTCGACCATGTCGAACAGTTCGTCGGGTGTCACTTGGATTCCCAGGTTGCCGAAAGCGTTATTCATGACGATTTCGCGTACCATCATGTCGTATACGCTTTGGTTGATCTGCTCTTTGTACTCGTCGGTCACTGATGTTGTCTGTGACTGAATTTTAAATACTTCCGTCATTTCTTCGATGCGAAAATTGTAATCCATATACTTGATCGGCGTACCGTCTACACTGGCTACTTCGTCCTGTGACTGTTTCAAGTAAGTGGAACCGGAGTTTAACGCGTCGTTGATGATGAACGCGAACAGCGCCAAACCAACGACAATTACCAATAATCCTGCATGGTTTCGAATTTTTTCTAATGTTGCCATTTTCTATTTTATCGTTTTTATATTTTCAATTAAGGGCACAAAGGTATAAAAAAAAGTAATGAGAATATTCTTTCGGCTATTTTTTTTCACGGAGGGGGTGTTTTTCCTGCTTCCGTCGTGTCGCGCGTTTCTTCGCGGACGGGAATGATGGCGCCGGAATTGAATATTTTATAGCTCGTTAGCGTTTGGTTCGATTCGAAACCGATGCCCGTATTCACAAAATCGTTTTTCGTGATGCGGATGAACTGATCCGAATATACTTTTTCCGTATCCTGATCCCAGTACATCAGCGACGTTTCGAAACGTTCGTCCGCGACGCTTCGCACGTCCACATTTCCAATAAATTTCCACAGCTTCTGTCTGGTGTAATAATATGCCGTATCGGCATCGAAACTTGCTTCGATCCGGAACAGGGTATCGAACTTTTCGATATGTACTTTTTCGGGAAAGTACCAGTACGGTTCGTTTGCCTTGTCGAAGACGAACCATTCCTGCGCTTCGGCACGGTATTTGACCACGCCCGAATCGGAAACAAGTTTGGACACATCTATCGCCTTCATCGTATAATGGATTTCGGGATCGAAGACGATGTTGACAAACTCCTTTCGATCGAAGTGGCACGATGCGAGAAAGAAAAGAGGCACAACAACGGTCTGGAGGAGCGTTGTCATGCCTTTGTTTGTCCCGCAGTTGGGATTCATACGGCGTGTTATCTTATGATCGTGCGTTCGCCGATCCAGCCGCCGACAGTGATGGCCTCCCCTTTTTTCAGGTTGGGGTGCATGAATATTTCTTCCGTCGTCGGGAAATACGCGCTGTACTGGTTCATCAGCTGGGTGGCTTCGCTTGCACAGGATTCGTTCGTCTGGCGCGCTTTGCTGAATTTGTCGACTGCGGCATAGTATACGCACTTGCGCAGAACCGGATCGTCGGAGTATACGCTGTTTGCCGTGTTGATATACATCTTGCCGATCAGGATGTAAGGTGCGCAGTTCGTGGGATCGGCTTCTACTGCTTTCATACAATATTGTCTTGATTTAGAGTAGTTCCTCTGATCGCTGGCGATTAATGCGATGGTATAGAAGATGTCGCCTTTCGTGTCGCCTTCCGTCGCCATCTCGGCTGCTTCCAGGAAGTATTTTTCAGCCATTTCGAGATCGTCTTTCTTCACGGCCTGCTTGCCCATACCCAGCGCCGATTCGGCCGAAGGTTCGATGCGGTGGGCATATTCCGATGCCTTGAAAAATGTTTCGCTGTCCTGACATCTGACCCTTCTGAGCAGCACGAGCGTTTCTTTCAGGAATTTGATGTCGTCCCTGTTCCGGTCGATTTTATCTGCGTAAATACTTTCCAGCGTGGCGCAGTCTGCTGCGCCGCTGGCTGCAAAGTTTCTTTCGATATCACTCTTCATCACTTCAAGAGCGGCCAGTTCCTTGCTGTCGTTGGCCGTTTTGGCAACGGCCATCTGCTTGTCGAAAATGTCCGAACAGGACAGGAAGTCTTCGACATATTTGCCTTTGTGGTTTTCGTCCGTACTCATCTTTTTGAGCGAAGCGAACATATATAGCGAAACGGCCAGCGGGTCGGTTTTTTCCCTGTATTCCGCGACGACTTCGTCCAGCCAGCCGTAGAGCGTGTTCGCGTCGGCGGTTTCGCCTTTCAATCGCATATAATCCTGTGCCTTGCGGGCTACAATCCAGTCTTTGCCATATCTCGGATCGTCGCCGAAATATTTGACGCGTTTGTCATACACGCCCATTAAATCGTCTATCAGGGCTGATATTCCGGCAGGGTCTTTTTCCTGCGAGATCTGCCAGTTCACAATGCGTACTCCGTACAGATACAAATCCTTGGTTGCGGCAGGACATTCGTCGTATGCGATTTTCCAAAAGGGATACGCATCCTTAAAATTATCCACCTTAGCGTAAGACGTTGCAAGGCTGACGTTTTCCAAACAACGAATGCTGTCCGCGCCCGAACCGAAACGGGTACCGTTGTCTACTCCTTTCTGTGCATTTGCACTCATCATCGTTGCACATAAACCGGCAACTAACAAGAATCCTTTGACTTTCATATCTCTGTAACTTTAAAAAAATTAATATTTATCATTCAAAAAAACATGTCCGCTAATCCATTTTCAGTTTGAAGAACCAAAATTCGTTAAACGTATAGCTGAGCGTGAAACGGAAATACTGCTCGTTTATGAGCGTTTTCGAGTCGGGAACGACCTTGACGTATTCGAACGAGGCGTTGATAAACGAACGGTTGTCCAGCATCGGAAATCCCAGTCCCAGGTTTGCGCCCAATTCATTGTATCCGGCATCTTTTATTTTCAGATAGGAACTGTTGTAGTGCAGTCCGGCGCGATAGCGAACCCGGCTCATGTATGCCCGCGTGAAATTGTTAGGGATATATTCGGCGCCCAAAGCGACCTTGACGCGGTTCTTAAAGTTTTCGTTGCTGCCGAAATAGTGTGCATTCGCCCAGTTCTGATACGACACGTCTGCCGCCAGAATCATTTTATAATCTTTCGTATACGTGACGCCCAGTCCATACGTGGCCGGGATGTCGAAGCCTGCATTCCGCGATGTATCCGCCTGGGCCAGGGAACTGAAATACTGGTCGAACGAAATCAGGTCATACGCCGTCGCGCTCAGTTTCTTTCCGGGCGAATATGCCGCGCCGAAAGTCATGCGGTCGGTCCGGGTCAGCGGATGCGTATACTGCACGCCAAGATCGAATTTCATGTCGTGTACTTCTACCTTTTTCATCGTATACATTATATTGGAAGTCGTAATGCGCCGCCTGTGGTCGACATTTCCAAACAGATAACTTATGTTGGCGCCGAATGCCAGACGTTTTTTCCATATATCTGCGGACAGTCCGGCGTACACTTCGTTTAATCCGCCCGTGCCCGAATATTCAACCAGACTGCCAGGGCCGTCTTCCGAATATGCGCCGAAGTTGTATCCTACATGCGAATACGGCAGAAGTCCGACGCTCACCGCCAGTTTGCGCGTCAACGGGAACTGCATGGCTACGTATTCGAAATTACCGTTCATGTTGCGCTGTCTGTTGTTGTTGTCGTCGAACCACGAGAGCTGGAACGTGGCGCCCGCATCCAGCAGGAATGTCAACGAATCCATGGATGAGTATGATGCGGGATTCATCGGGTTGATCTGTCGCGACGAACGCAGTCCGTAGCCGATTCCTCCCATCGAACGACCGGCGCCGAACGACCGGTCTGCCAGCGCTCCATAACCGTAGCGCGTGTAGGGCGAATTGGTGCTATTCTGCGCAAACAGGCACATGTTCGTACACAGAAACAAATATACAATAATCTTTAATCTGTTATCTTTCAACATTATATTCTAATATCCTGTTTAATCCGGTCAATACTAAATTAATTGCTGCAAAGATGGCGTTTTTAAGTCGTTTTTCAAAATAAAACGAATGACCACCCGTTAAAAAAACAAAAATGCCGGGATAGACCGCCCGTACGGCATTGATATGTCCATCCATCTCATACACGATCCCGTTCACGACACCTGCAATGATGGCGCTTTCCGTGTCCGTGCCTGTCAGCGGCACTTGCGGGGTTTCCTCCACAAGCGGCAACTTTTCCGTGAACCGGTGCAACGCCTTGAAACGGGTTGTCAGTCCGGGCGAAATGTTTCCGCCGACGTAGCGGCCCGAAGCTTCCACCACTTCGTAGGTGATGGCCGTGCCCGCGTCGATCACCAGCACGTCACTTTCCGGATGCAGATAATGAGCGGCTGCGGCTGCGGCAATCCGGTCTTTGCCCAGCGTGCCGGGCGTCCGGTAGTCAATTTCCAGCGGTAATCTGACTGAATCATCAAAGAAAATAAATCTTTTCAACCTGCGCGACAAAATATTTGCCCATGCCTTATCAGGTTCCTTCACGGTGGAAAGAATGCCGTTTTCCAGCGGATACCGCTCAAACAACGAATCGAGTTCCGGCATTCCGGATGTTTTGCATACAACCGTGTCTATCCATTCATCATGCTGATAAACAGCTAATTTTAACGCCGTATTTCCCTGTTCTACAATCAAGTTCAAAATTTCTCGTCTTTAAATCGCGCTGCAAAGAAAAGCAAAAAAGACGGAAAAACATACTTTTTATTCTATGAATATGTTTTTTTCCGCAATATTTGTCAGTCTTTACCCTGATAAAGCGATATGATACCCGACGGCGATACGCCCTCGTGCGTCATGACGCGGCGCTTCGGCCGAATATTCGCGAGGGACGGTTCGCTGTCGGGGGTGTAAGAAAAAGAATCGGCCGATAATTTTCGCAATCAAACAAAAAGGCTTACCTTTGGCAGCCGTATCAATCATTATTTTAACTTAACTGCAGGCAAATGTGGACATTCGAAATATTTCGGTTCGGGGCGGAAAACCGGTGGTGGAAAAAGATTCCGCTCCTGTTGTTTTCTGTCTTGTGTGTATCGTCGCAGGCGCAGAATATCTTGAGTGACAAGGCGCAAGTCAGTCTGCTGACCTGCTCGCCGAGCGACGGGACCGTTTATACGCTTTACGGGCATACGGCGCTGCGCGTCCGCGACACCACGGGCATCGACTACGTGTTCAATTACGGCCTTTTCGACTTTTCGAAACCGAATTTCATCTATCGCTTCACGAAGGGAGAAACGGATTATATGCTGGGCGTAAACAGGTACGGGGATTTTCTGATTGATTATCAGATGCGCGGCAGCGAAGTGTACGAGCAGGTACTGAATCTTCGGACGGATGAGAAAAACGCGCTCTTCCGGGCGCTTGTCGTCAACGCGCAGCCCGAAAACTGCGTGTATCGTTACAGTTTCTTCTACGACAACTGCTCGACGCGTCCTGCCGCACTGGTGGCGCGCATCGTCGCCGGGCGCGTCGAATATGAGGAATACGTCGGAAAAACCACTTTTCGCGAGGCGATTAACCGGTGCACGCGAAATCATCCGTGGCTCACGTTCGGATGTGATTTGGTGCTGGGCATGCCTGCCGACAGAGTGATGACGCGGGAGGAAACGTTTTTTCTGCCCGAAAACGTAAAGAATGTTTTTGCCCGCGCGCGGATTGTGCGTGAGGGCGGTGTTTCGACGCCGCTGGTGTCGGCCGCCGCCGCCGTGGTAGACGCCGTGCCGGATGACGAGCCGGACGGCGAGCCGGCGCACGGTGCGTTTACGCCGGGGCTGTGCGCCGGCCTGATTTTCGCCCTTGCGGCGGGGGTGACGATCGCGGAGCGGCGCGCGAAGAAGTATTTCAGGTGGTTTGACATGCTGCTGTTTACGCTGGCCGGACTGGCCGGGTGCATTCTTTATTTCCTCTGCTTCGTGTCCGTGCACCGGGGGATATGGCCCAATATCTCCGTCGTATGGCTGCATCCGTTTCATCTCGCGGGGGTGATGTGCTTTGCCGTAAAAAAACTTAACAAAGCGGCGTATTACTACCATTGTATTAATTTTGCAGCGCTTCTGGTGATGTCGGCGGGATGGATTTTCGTGCCGCAGCATCTGAACGCGGCTTTTGTTCCGCTGATAGCAAGTCTGTTGCTGAGGTCGGGATACGGTTGGACAAGAATTAAAGAAAGCATGCGATGAAAAAGATCATATTTTCGTGGATCGCCGTACTGGTTGCGGCCGGTCTGCAGGCACAGCGGCAGGTTCCCAAACTGGTGGTATATATTACTGTGGACCAGTTGCGGGGCGATTATCTGGAATATTTCCACCAGATGTTCGACGAAGACGGTTTCAAACGGCTGATGAACGAAGGCGTGGTGTATCACAATATCGAGTTCGAGTTTTCTCCCGTGGACCGGGCGAGCTCTTTTGCGACGCTGTTTACCGGCGCCAATCCCAGTGCGCACGGAATTACGGGCCGGTCGACATACAGTTTTGAAACGTTGAAAGAGTTGCCTTCGCTGTACGATCCCGATCATCCGGGGAATTTTACGCGCGACAGCTATTCGCCGAAAAACCTGCTGGCCTCGACCGTCGGCGACGAACTGAAGATTGCCTCCAAAGGTCGCAGCGAAGTATATGCCGTTGCGCCCGACGCCGAGAGCGCCATCCTCTCGGCCGGACATGCGGCCAACGGCGCTTTCTGGATCGACAATACGAACGGAAAATGGGCCACGACGACGTATTACAAGAATATCCCGTGGTATGTCGAGAAATACAATAACGGACAGGAGTCGCTGACAGCACGAATGGCCGGCATGACATGGCAACCGACTTTTCCGCCCGACCGTTACAGGACGCTGCCCTACGTGACGGAACGCCCGCCGTTCAGTTATACCTTCAAACCCAGGACGCTGGACTGCTTTCCGCGCATCAAGACGTCGCCCTTCGGCAACAGGGAGGTGAACCGGCTCGTGTTTCAATTTCTCGAATACGGCGCCTTCGGCACGCGCCCGTGTCCCGACATGCTTGCCGTCACGTACTATGCGGGAAATTTTTCCGGCAACAAAACGGAAGAGTATACGGCTGAAATTCAGGATACCTATGTCCAGCTGGACCGCGACATCGCCGAACTGCTGAACGCCGTCGACCGGAAGGTGGGACTCAAGAACACGCTTGTAGTCTTCACCGGCACAGGCTATTTCGAGAGTGAAGAAGAATATCCGCGGGGAATGTCGCTTGCCGGCGGCGAATTTCATCCCGCCCGCTGCACGGCGCTGCTGAACATGTATCTCATGGCGCTCTACGGCCAGAAAACCTGGGTGAACGGATTCTACGACAACCAGATATATCTCAACCGCAAAGCCGTGGAGGAGGAAAAGCTGGATCTGGCCGCATTTCAACGGAAAGCGGCCGACTTCCTGTCGGAATTCAGCGGCGTGGCACACGTCACCACCGACATGACCCTGCGCGCGGGCACGTGGAACGAAGGCACGGAAAAACTGCAGCACGGCACCTATCACATCGGCCGCGGCGACCTGATCATCAGCCTGCAGCCCGGATGGGCGATTCACAACGACCGCCCCGGAGAGCAGGTCAGGCACACGCGCAGCAACGTCGTACAGACCCCGCTCATTTTCATGGGAAACGGCCTCGCGCCGCAGCGCATCTACCGCGAAGTGAAAGCGACGGAAGTGGCGCCCACCGTGACGCACATCCTGCGCATCCACCCGCCGAACGCCTGCGAACGCATACCGCTGTACGAAATCAATGTGTCCAGGAAATGAGAAATAAGTAACATATAAAGGTTTCCCGCACCGTAAGGTGCATCTCCGTGTCCTTTCCCGTTTATTTTCAACACGGAGTGCACGGAGCACACAAAGAAGATCCATCATTTCCTTTTCCGGTACGCGGGGATGCTTTTCCGCATCCCGTGCGCCGTTTTCAACCGGCTGTGCTCTTTGTGTGCTCCGTGGACTCCGTGTTTGAATCAAAGAAAACATAAAAGTGCACGGAGATGCATCCTCCGGTTGCGGGAAACGGCCGGCAGGATGTTTTGTGCGACTGCTACATGTTATTTATTTCACGTGACTAACTAGCTTCGGAAGACGGAACGGCATGCCCCCGTCCATGAACGGCCATCCGCATGCACCGCTTTCCGCCGCACGGGAAAATACTGGAACCGGAACATCGAAAAACAGGGAAACAAAACCCCGGGATTATGCTTTGAAACCTCGGGGTTTTACTTTGAAACCCCGGGGTTTTACTTTGAAACCCCGGGATTCTGTTTTGAAACCCCAAGGTTTTACTTTGCAAACCCGGGATTATACTTTGAAACCCCAAGGTTTTATCTTGAAACCCCGAGGTTATATTTTAAAACCCCGAGGTTTTACCTTGAAACCCCGGGATTCCGAAACGCCGCCGCCACCGCACAGCCTGCAAACCCCGGCAGTAAACACGCAAAGCACAGCTCATTATGCAGCATGCCCATCATTTACCGCCGTTTCGCACAGCCGCAAATGCCATGCCGGCAAACCCGGGTCCGAAGGACGTGATTTCCATAACCGCAGGCCGGCGAACGGCCGCGAAAGAGCCGCACATGCTGTTGCCGCCCGAAAGGCAGGACTGTTTCCCTATCGACAGCGGCGTCCGGCCCTGTCAGGCAGCGAACCGACGGCGGCCCACCTTCCGCAGGCTGCGCCGCGCCTGCCGGCGGTGATGGAAATCACGGTTAATTCTTTTTTTGAGGTGCTATTGAATATTTTGCCGGAACAGGATGTGTATCCCGGTAAAAAGCATCCGCTTCACTCCGTTGCGTCTTTACAAGTCTGCATATTCAAAAAAAACGGACAGGGGGAAATCACGAACAGGGCTGCGTACACGACAGAAAACCTTCGGCCAAACCCGTCAATGCGAGACACGAAGCAATCCGGACATTGCGAGGCACGTAGAGACGGGGCACGCCCCGTCTCTACTTCACCGCGCCCGTCATGACGTCGTATATGCTTTGCTGTAATGCCGGCGGGACAG
>JAIRYD010000123.1 GCA_031267935.1 Tannerella sp. | reverse complement strand
CCCAGACATGGGCGGAGGGGTCGGCGGTGTAAAGGTCTCTTACAAAAGGATTGTTTTGGGCAAACGCCCATTGAGCCGTCAAACAAAGGCTCAGAAGCTGTAAAACTGTTTTTAATTTTTTCATTTTGATGAATTGTTTATATGTCTCTTTTTTTTGCAAAAATAGTAAAGTCGTATTAAAAGGTCGCTTAAAAAACGCTTAATTCCGGAATAAAATGGAATATTTTCCTGTTATCGTTTTATTAAGCGCTTTATTAAGCGACCGTCCGGGTTCCGGATGGAGAGAATCGGGTACGGATTGCATTCGTTTCAGTCTGAAATATTCGGCGTCGGGTAGGATTTGCGTTCGTTTCGGGCAAAGCGGAAATTTCGGTTAATTCTTTTTTGGGGGTGCTGTTTCTTTTTGGAAATTCCCAATAAATGCCTTATATTTGTTCATAGCGAGTATTATCCGGTCTTCACTCGAATTAATTGATTCAAAAAAGGAAGATTGAATATTTATCCGGTCCTTGTTTGCCGTTTTTTTCCAAACGCCGACAATTTTCCCGTTCTGCATGATAACCGGATGAAATATCCCGTTTTTACTGAACGCTTCAGGTTGATGTTCGGCCGCTAAAATGCTTGTCCGGTCTTTATATCCGATGATATATTCGTCAAAAGCGGGCAGGAAATGGATGAGGCCGCCGGAGTGAAATTCTTTATTACAGGATTGATGTATAAATAAATGACTGTCGCAAGAGTGGTCGGTCAACAGTTCCGGACGAATCAGGTGAATCGCCTGTTTTGCGTTGCCGACGGATAACCCCGACCACCAGACAAAATCCTGCAAACTTGCCGGAGAATGACTTCGGAAGTATTTAGTGGCCAACAGGGCTAAAGCTTCTTCCCTGTGGATCGTTTTTGCAGGAGGAACACGCTCGTCCAAAAGCGCATACGTTTGCTTATTCCCCCTGTCGATACCGCTGCAAACAATTCCTTCTATTTCGGCGCGCATCAAGAAATGAATCATCCGGGATGTATCGGCTATTATTCCTGCTTTTGTCAATTCGAAAGCTATTTCCTGTCGCGTCAGGTGATTGTTTCCTTCCAGTATTCCGGTAATAATACGATTGCATTTAAAGTATAATTCTTCGGTTATTTCCAGATCTCTGTCTCTTGACGCGCTTGTTGATTTGATGTGCTCTTTTGACAACTGTAACATCCACCGTATATCTTCCGCCGCTACCAGATGCCAGGTCGGACGCATTACATGCGTTCGCAAGATGCAGCCCCTGTCCAGCGCGGCTTCAATATCCCCGACTGTTGCGGATTTCAATCGAACGCCAATGGCCCATTTAGACATTCCATAGTCTTGAGCCTGAATGGCTCCCATCCATGCAACGAGTTTTTCGGGATCTTTAAATTCCGAATGCCCCAATTGGTGACTCAATACTCTTATCTGCTCTTCTCGCATAATTCATTATATGAATCATTTTTTTATTTGTCCAACAGGATGCAAAGGTAATGTTTTTTAGAGATTCCATATACTTCCTCACATTTTGTATGGGGAAATGATATTTTGTACCGGGCAAAATTGCGGGAGACGAAACCCGTAAATCCACCGTATCCGGGTCAGTCCGCAAATCCGCGGTTGAAGAGCAGGTATCCGATGTTCAGTCCGATGTTGAAATCGTTTTTCGGATGGCTGTAGCCGTTGACAAACAGGCTGACGGAGATGAACGGCAACTGGAATATGAACGACATTTCGCCCATGTATTCGAATGAACCGAAGGTTTTTCCGGTATAGGGACGATCGGTGTACGGGTCGGTGTTCACGATGGTCTTTTTTATCTGGTGTACGGGCATGAATCCGTACAGTTCGGTGCGCAGATGAAAGAATTTGTGAAAGGAGTAGATCGGTACGGCGCCCACGGCGATGTATTCGTTGGCGCGGAATGCTTCCCTGAAGACGGCTTTGCTGTGGGGGGTGGGGGTGAAGGCGGGCGCCTGCAGGACGGATGCCGTGTAGTTGTTCATCAGTTTTTTAGTCGAAACGACGGCTTCCGACGTCAGCCCAAGCCGGAATTTTTCGCCGTGTTCCGAGTAGTTTGTCCACTGTCCTTTGAGTTGCAGCCAGGTGTGGTGTTTTTTCTGGGTCGGCTGCTGTGTGTGCGGAATGTAGTTTTCGTTTCCCGTGACGAATTGTGCGAGCAGCAGCTGTTGCCGTCCGTCTGTCGGATATTGCCGGTCGTTCAGCGAATTGCGTTCGAAGCGCGCGAAAATGCGGAACAGTTCGTACCGGCTTTTGCTGAATCGGTTTTCGGCGAAGGATATATGGCTTGTCTGGTAATAATCGTCGTCGAGATGTCCGTAGGCCAGTCCTGTTTCGATTTTCGAGTGTTGCCGGAGCGGCAGTCCGAGTTTGAGGCTGGCATACTTTTCGCGCTGTTTGATAAAGACCGGCAACAGATCTTCTTCGTAGAAAAGCGACTGGCTTTCGAAGAATTTGCGGTGCGAATAGATGGCTTCAAGATGCAGGTATGAGGGGATGTGCGTCTGCAGGTAGAGGCGTCCGCCGAGCAGTATGCCGCTGAAGGCGTTTCCCATCTGGAAGGCGGCGCTCAGGTCTGCCGCCTGCTGATTCAGCGCCTGATAATCGATGCCGAGATACAGCTGGTTGGCCTGGTAAGACGAGATGTTTCCGCCGATGCCTACTTTCGCCTCGTTGCTGATTTTGACGTCGAGGTAGAGGTCATACGTTCTGCTTCGGCGGTTGTAGACGGCATGCGGGATGATTTCCCTGATTTTGGAGTTGGCCAGCATCTTGAAATAGGCCTGTTTAAATTCTTCGATCGTAAAGTTGTTGTCGACGTCGCGAGGTAGCTGGTCTTCGATGTAGCGTCGCTGTGCATCGCTGACGCCCGATATGTATATGTTTCTGAATTTAAGTGGCGGGAGAGTTTCTTTGTATCGTCCGCGACGTTCGCTGACCTGCATCGGGTCGACTTTGCGAAATACCCGGCTCCGGATGGTGTCAATCATGGCCAGCGTACCCCTGTAGCCCGTTTCCATCAGTTCTCTCGACTTCTGGAAATCGAACAGCGAGACGCCGGGCAAATCGAACCTGATCATCATTCCGTCTTCTTCCGCAATCGCATAGTCGGTATACTGCATCACCATCGCTTCCATTTGCCTGATCAGGTTTTCGGACGGTTCTTTTTCTTTTCCGGTGACTGCCGCGCCGAAAATAAAATCGGGACGAAATTCGGTTTTCATCACGTCGACAGGGAAATTGTCGTAAATACCGCCATCGAACAGCGGTACGCCATCTTTCCATATCGGATTGAAAAAAAACGGAAAAGTCATCGACGAACGGACGGCCTCGCCCAGATCGCCGTTTCGCCATACGATCGCTTTCTTGTTGTAGATGTCGGAACTGACGCAGCGGAACGGGACGAACAGATTGTCGAAATTCCACACCGACCCGGCGGAAGCCTGGGCATACAGCGTCATGAAAGCCTGATTCAACTGTACGGGATTGATAAGGCTGCCGGGCAGAATGTTCGTCTTCACTTGCAGCGAGTCGGTCAGGTCGATGGAAAAATGCATGAAGTCGGGTCGGGGATCGTTTTTCTTGAAATAGTAGGTGTAGCCGTCCTGCACCGTGCCCGACTGCCAGTGCTGGAAATCTTCGGACAGAAAAAGCGCCAGCATCTCGTCGGGCGTGTATCCCATCGCGTATAGACTGCCCACGATAGCTCCGATGGAAGTGCCTGCGATGTAATCAATTGGAATGCCGCTTTCTTCCAGCGCCTTGATCACGCCGATGTGGGTAGCGCCCTTGGCGCCGCCTCCGCTCAGTACCAGCCCGACTTTCTGTGCAAAAAGCATCGGTATGCAGCATATTATCAATGAAAAAATGATACCAGTCCGTCGTCTCATCACGCTATTGCATATTACTGAATGCAAATATAAAGAGTTTTTCGGTCCGGGCGGGGAAAAGGATGTGTTTCGGAATAAAAAATAGCTTTTTTTATTTTTTGTCGGAAAAGAAAATGCGAAATAAGCGGAAAAAATTTTGAGGATAGAGAAATATTCGTACCTTTGCCGCCGTATTTTAAAATCGGGGTGTAGCACAGTTGGCTAGCGCGCCACGTTCGGGACGTGGAGGTCGGACGTTCGAGTCGTCTCACCCCGACAAGCGACAATTTAACCGCCTGAAACAGGCTGGTTGAATTGTCGCAGT
>JAIRYD010000096.1 GCA_031267935.1 Tannerella sp. | reverse complement strand
GCTATCATTTTATAAATGGTAGGGCGGGAAATAGATAGCAGCGCGGCGGCTGAAGAAATAGATAAAAATTCCTGTGAGAGCAGGGTTTGTCTGTTTTGCTCTCTGATTTCTTCGCTCTCCAATCGCAAGCGTTCCTGTCTGTTTTCTGCTTTCTTGCCTCGGTTGGCGCAAGTCACTACAATATTTTGTAGTGCTTTTCTGTGCCAAAAATGTATTTCCACAGAATTTGCAAACCTTTTTATATTCAAATTTTCCTGTCATCTATCGTCTATACTTTGGATATATTAGTAATAATATATTGTCAATTAATGTAAGTTGGTGTAAATTAATGTAAAATTTCTACACAACTTAGGATTGACTTTTTACCCTTGTACCGTAGTGGTACAAATGCGGTACAAAATTACGCAAAATATCCGTAAAAAACAATAGATAACGACAAGAAAGTTATCAACAAAATGCAGTTAAATTACTGTGTTGCAGTAAAATATTTATTTTTGATTGATTGTTGGTTTTAGGGGTTATTTCCCGATGCAGAAATTCTTAAAAATATTCTCAAGTATTTCATTCGTAGATATTTCACCGGTTATTTCTCCAAGATAGTGTATACATTCGCGGATGTCCTGCGCCATCAAATCGCTTGCTATGCCCTGCTGCAAACCGTCTTCCAGCCGGCAGATGGATTCGAGCGCTTTGGAGAGTGCTTCATAATGGCGTACATTGCTGACAATAAAATCGCTATCATTAATTTCCGGCAATCCGGCGGCATCGAGCAGGGCGGCCTCCAGCGCCTCCGTGTTTTGCTTGTATTTGGCCGAAAGGTAAATCCGCCTGGCCGGTATTTGCGGCAAAAATTCCGCATCCAGCACCTGCTGTTCTTCCAGCGTGAGCCGGTCTACCTTGTTTATGACAATAATCAGCTGTTTACCTTTTATTTGGGGGATAATCTTCTCGGCAATATTTTCGATTTTTTCGCTGAACTGGGTGGCATCAATCATCCATACGACGATGGACGCTTGTGTTATTTTTTGGTAAGTCCGTTCGATTCCCAGCATTTCAACCTCATTGTCCGTATCCCGAAGACCGGCCGTATCGATGAAACGAAACGATATGCCCTTTATACTAATCACATCCTCAATCACATCGCGTGTCGTGCCGTGTATTTCGGAAACAATCGCTTTCTCTTCGTTCAGCAGATGATTGAGCAGTGTCGATTTGCCGACATTGGTTTCTCCGACAATCACCACCGGAATACCGTTTTTAATCGCATTTCCCCAGCTAAACGATTGAACCAAACGGGAAAGATGAGTCTTGATCGCCGACGCCGATTGAGTCAGTTGCGAACGGTCGGCAAAGGTCACATCTTCTTCGGCGAAATCAAGTTCCAGTTCCACCAGCGACGTGAAATGCAGTAATTGTTCACGGATCTGTGCCAGTTCACAGGAAAAGCCGCCACGCATCTGGTTCAGCGCCACGCGGTGCATTCCTGCCGACGAGGAAGCAATCAAATCTGCAACCGCTTCGGCCTGAGATAAATCCATCTTTCCACTCAGGAAAGCGCGTTGCGTAAACTCTCCCGGCATGGCAATGCGACATCCCTCGCGAACAAGCAGTTGCATTATCTGCTGCTGCACATACAGCGAACCGTGACAGGTAATCTCTACCGTATCTTCGCCGGTAAACGAATGAGGCGCGCGAAAAACGGCAATCAGCACTTCATCCACTACTTCTTCTCCGTCGCAAATAGCCCCATAGCTCATTGTATAAGCCGTTTGCATCGATAAACAATGATTTTTGCGCCGCGGCGTAAACAATGCATCGCAGATCGTCAATGCATCCGTTCCCGACACGCGGACAATCGCAATTCCTCCTGTCCCTGCAGGCGTCGATACGGCACAAACCGTATCCTGTAAACCATCTTTCATCATATTTCTATTAATTCATATTTTCTTGTTCCGATACCTATTTTTACCGCATGATCCAATCCTGCTTCCCAATTCGTATCGGGATGAATCAGGCGAAACTTGTCCGCTCCTTCCAAATGTGTATGCGAGTGTCTATCTGCAAGGCGGTTACCGGTGAGAGCAGGCGCTTTAATCACCATGTCGGCACATGCCTGGTCGAGCGCCACGGGGTCGAACGATGCCGCAATGCCCAGATCCGGCACAATCGCCGCGTCGTTGTGATTCCAGCAATCGCATTCGGGTGACACGTTCATGATGAAGCTCACGTGGAAATGCGGTTTGTCGAGCAGCACCGCCTTCGTATATTCAGCAATCTTGCAGTTCAGGCGTTCCGACGTATCGGCTTCCCCCTGTACGGCGCCTTCGTGCTGGCAAAGCGCCACGCACTGCCCGCAGCCCACGCAGTTGTCGTAATCGATCACGGCCTTCCTGTTTTTATTCAGATGGACAGCGTCGTGCGCACAATATTTCACGCAGATGCCGCAACCGGTACACGACTCGGAGTCGATTACAGGCTGAGAAGACGAGTGGAGTTCCAGTTTCCCTCCTACACTGGCCGCTCCCATGCCCAAATTCTTCAGCGTGCCTCCAAAACCGCTCTGTTCATGGCCCTTGAAATGTGTCATACTCAACACAATATCGGCATCGACGACGGCTGCCCCGATTTTGGGAGCCTTGCAGTATTGGCCGTCGATGGATACTTCGCGATAGTCCGTACCTTTCAAACCGTCGGCGATGATGACGTTGCATCTTGCCGAAATCGGGTTAAAGCCGTTCTCCGCAGCGCTTTGCAGATGATCGACTGCATTGGCGCGCCTGCCGGAATACAATGTATTGCTGTCGGTAAGGAACGTTTTTGCGCCCAAACCATCCAGAAACGTCACCATCCGCGCCACATAATTCGGCCGGATATAAGCCAGATTACCCGGCTCGCCGAAGTGAATCTTAATTGCAACGAACTGATTTTTAAAGTCAATCCGCTCGATGCCCGCACGTCTCACAAGCCGTTCCATCTTGGTCGGCAGACTACTTGACGGCGTAGTCCTGAGATTGGTAAAATAAACCTTCGATGTCTTCATACAATCAAAATATTAGCATTGATACCTTTTTTTTCACTGCGTAAAGATAAAGATTTTTTTTTGAAAAAACAATCTTTATGCACGTGTTTCAATAAAACTTTTTGCACTTCATGCCAAAATGACGTTTTTTTATTTTGGCGTAAATTTTGTACCGGTCCTGTATAATAACGGAATAAAAAAGAAAGGAAATTAATATATGAACCTGAATAATTTTACAATCAAATCGCAGGAAACCATACAGCAAGCTATTCAACTGGTTTCCGCAAACAATCAGCAGAGCGTGGAAGCGACGCATCTGCTGAAGGCGGTTATGACGACCGGCGAGAGCGTCGTGCAATTTCTTTTTCAAAAACTTGGTGTCAATATGTCAGTGCTGGAAAAGACCCTGAATGCCCGGATTGAGCATTATCCGAAGATATCGGGCGGCGAACCCTACCTGAGCCGCGAAGCCAGCGCCGTCCTGCAAAAAGCCATCGACTATTGCGGGAAGATGGGCGACCAGTATGTGGCAATCGAACATCTGCTGCTGGCTCTGCTCACGGAAAAGAGCGACGCCGCCCGGATGCTGCACGACGCCGGCGCAACGGAACAGGAACTGCGCAAGGCCATCGACGAACTGCGCAAGGGCGGCAAGGTCGGCAGCCAGTCTGCCGAAGACATATATGATTCGCTGAACAAATATGCCGTCAATCTGAACGAACGTGCACGGTCGGGCAAGCTCGACCCCGTCATCGGGCGCGACGACGAAATCAGACGCGTACTTCAGATTCTGAGTCGCCGCACGAAGAACAACCCCATCCTCATCGGCGAACCGGGCGTCGGCAAGACGGCCATTGCCGAAGGACTGGCGCATCGGATCGTGCGTGGCGACGTGCCGGAAAACCTGAAAAGCAAGCAGGTCTTTTCGCTCGACATGGGCGCGCTGATTGCCGGCGCCAAATACAAGGGTGAATTTGAAGAAAGACTGAAAGCCGTCGTAAACGAGGTGATCAAGTCCGACGGTGAAATCATTCTTTTCATCGACGAGATTCATACGCTGGTCGGCGCGGGTAAGGGCGAAGGGGCGATGGACGCCGCCAACATCCTGAAGCCGGCCCTGGCGCGGGGCGAATTGCGTGCCATCGGTGCGACGACGCTCGACGAATATCAGAAATATTTTGAAAAGGACAAAGCGCTGGAACGCCGTTTCCAGACCGTGATGGTGGAAGAACCGGACGAAGCCGACACGATTTCCATCCTGCGTGGCCTGAAAGAGAAGTACGAGAATCACCACAAAGTGCGCATCAAGGACGACGCGATCATTGCCGCCGTGCAACTCTCCACACGCTACATCACCGACCGTTTCCTGCCCGACAAGGCTATTGACCTGATGGACGAGGCCGCCGCCCGTCTGCGCATACAGGTCGATTCCGTCCCCGAATCGCTGGATGAAGTTTCGCGTCGTATCAAGCAGCTCGAAATCGAGCGCGAAGCCATCAAACGCGAAAACGACCAGCCCAAGCTGGAGGTGCTGAACAGAGATATTGCCGAACTGAAGGAAGAAGAACGCAAGCAGAAAGCCAAATGGCAGAGCGAGAAAGATCTTATCAATCGCATTCAGCAAAGCAAGATAGCCATCGAGAACCTGAAATTCGAAGCCGACAAGGCCGAACGCGAAGGCGATTACGGCAGGGTTGCCGAAATCCGCTACGGCAAAATCAAGGAACAGGAGGGTCTTATCGCCGAAATCCAGCAACGTTTGCACGAGATGCAGGGCGGTGCGGCCATGATCAAGGAAGAGGTCGACAGTGAAGACATCGCCGACGTCGTTTCACGCTGGACGGGCATCCCTGTGAACAGGATGATGCAGAGCGAACGCCAAAAGCTGCTTCACCTCGAAGACGAGCTGCACCGGCGCGTCGTCGGGCAGGAAGAAGCCATCCGCGCCATTGCCGACGCCGTACGCCGCAGTCGCGCCGGACTGCAGGATCCCAAGCGTCCCATCGGATCGTTCATCTTCCTCGGCACCACGGGCGTCGGCAAGACGGAGCTGGCCAAGGCGCTGGCCGAATATCTTTTCGATGACGAAAACATGATGACGCGCATTGACATGAGCGAGTATCAGGAAAAGTTCAGCGCCAGCCGGCTCGTCGGCGCGCCTCCCGGATACGTCGGCTACGACGAGGGCGGACAGCTCACCGAAGCCATCCGGCACAAGCCATACTCCGTCGTCCTCTTCGATGAAGTGGAAAAAGCGCATCCCGACGTGTTTAACATTCTTCTGCAGGTGCTTGACGACGGACGTCTGACCGATAACAAGGGACGTACGGTCAATTTCAAAAACACGATTATCATCATGACCAGCAACATGGGTTCGTCGCTCATTCGCGAAAATTTCGAGCAGATGACGGCTCAAAACCGCGAACAGGTCATTGCCGCAACCCGCGAACAGATACTTGACCTGCTCAAGAAAACCATCCGGCCCGAGTTCCTGAACCGCATTGACGAAATCATCATGTTCACGCCGCTGGACGAAGAAGAAATCCGACGGATTGTCGGCCTGCAACTCGACGCGGTCTGCCGCATGCTGGAAAAGAACGGCTTGATGCTCGGTTTTACCTCTGCCGCCGTCGACCTGATTGCCGAAAAAGGGTACGACCCGCAGTTCGGCGCCCGGCCCGTCAAGCGCGTCATCCAGGACATGGTGCTCAACGAACTGTCCAGACGGATACTCGACGCCTCCATTGACCGCAGCCGTCCGATGACCGTGGACGTATGTGAAAATGGCTTGACGTTTACAAATTGATGACGAGTATTTTGAACTGATTCGAATCTTAATGATTCATCGTCAGCGGTTCGTTTTTTCGTAGCCCGGCTTGCGCAGCAGGGCGAACATGTTCTTCTTGTAGGCTTCGACGCCGGGCTGGTCGAAAGGATTGACGCCCAGCATGTATCCGCTGATGCCGCAGGCTTTTTCGAAGAAATAGAACAGTTGTCCGATGGAGTAGGCGCTGACTTGCGGCAGGGTGATTTTGATGTTCGGCACGCCGCCGTCGACATGCGCCATCTGCGTGCCGAGTTCGGCCATTTTGTTGACTTCGTCCACCCGTTTGCCGGCGAGGAAGTTCAGCCCGTCCAAATCGGCTTCGTCATGCGGAACGACGACTTCGTGATCGGTTTTTTCGATTGAAATGACCGTTTCGAAGATGATGCGTTCGCCTTCCTGAATCCACTGTCCCATGGAATGCAGGTCGGTTGTGAAATCTGCCGAAGCAGGATAGATCCCTTTGTGTTCCTTGCCTTCGCTTTCGCCGTAGAGTTGTTTCCACCATTCGCCGATATAGTGGAGTTTGGGGTGGAAATTTGCCAGGATTTCAATTTTTTTACCTTTCGCGTACAGTGCGTTGCGCACGGCGGCGTAGAGGGCGGAGATGTTTTCGGCAAAAGGCGTGTCGACGCCGGTGGCGCGTTCGACGGCGAGGGCGCCCGCGACCAGCCGGCGGATGTCTACGCCCGCCACGGCAATGGGCAGCAGGCCGACGGGTGTCAGTACGGAATAGCGTCCGCCGACGTTGTCGGGGATCACGAAGGTCCGGTATCCTTCCTTTTCGGCCAGCGAACGCAGTGCGCCGCGCGCCTTGTCGGTCACGGCGATGATCCGCCGGCGGGCTTCGTCCCGGCCGACGGCTTCTTCGAGCTGCCGCCTGAGGATGCGGAAGGCGAGCGCCGGTTCGGTGGTGGTGCCCGACTTGGAGATGTTGATGATTCCGAACGGTTTGTTTTTAAGCACTTCGCTCAGTTCGTAGAGGTAGTCTTCGCTGATGTGATGTCCGGCGTAGAGGATGAGCGGATTTTTGCGTGCGGCAAGCAGCGGGTCGAAACTGTGGCCGAGCGCTTCGACGACGGCTTTTGTGCCCAGGTAGCTGCCGCCGATGCCGACGACGACGACGGCATCGCAGCAAGCCCGCAGCGTGGCGGCCGCGTTTTCGATGTCCGTCAGTTCCGTGTCCGTGATGGAAGAGGGCAGGTGCAGCCATCCCAGATAATCCGAGCCGGCTCCGCTGCCGTCGTGCAATGCGGCCGTCGCTTTTCCGGCGCCTGTTTCGAGGGCGGCGATGTGTTCTTTCGTCACTTCGCCCAATGTTTTGCTGATGTCCAGATGAATGAGATCCATATTATTTCTGTTTTTATTTAAAAAGTCCTGTTAACCGGCGTATCACGATGGTGGGCGATTTACGTTCGTACAGAATGTCGTAAAGGGCTTCGAGAATCGGGATGTCCGCTTTGTATTTTGCATTGATTTCGTGAATACATTTTGTGCCGTAGTAGCCTTCGGCAATCATTTCCATTTCGAGCTGTGCGGTTTTGACCGAGTATCCTTTTCCGATCATGGTGCCGAAGGTACGGTTGCGGCTGAAACGTGAGCAGGCGGTCACGATCAGATCGCCGAGGTAGGCCGAACCGGTGATGTCGCGTTCGAGGACGTGCACGGTGTCGAGGAAGTGCTGCATCTCCTTGATGGCGTTGGACAGGAAGACGGCCTGGAAGTTGTCGCCGTACTTCATTCCGTGGCATATACCGGCCACGATGGCATACACGTTTTTGAGTACGGAGGCATATTCGATGCCCGTCACGTCCTGCGAGCAGGCGCTTTTCACGCAGTTGTTGCTGAAGATGCGCGAGACGCGTTCGGCATTGTGCATGTCACGGCAGGCGACGGTCAGATAGGACAGGCGTTCGAGTGCGATTTCTTCCGCATGGCTGGGACCGGCAATGATGGCGATGTGTGCTTCGGGCACGCCGTAGTATTCCGCAAAGTAGTCCGTAATCAGCAGGTTTTCGTCGGGGACGATACCTTTGATGGCCGAAACGATCCATTTGTCACGTATCGGGACGTTGAGTTTCTTCAGGTGTTGCTTGAGGAAGGGCGACGGGGTGGCAAAGATGAGCATGTCGGAGTCTTCCGTCACTTCGTTGATATCGGAATAGAAGCGGATGCGGTCGGTGTCGAACAGGACGCCGGAGAGATATGCAGGGTTGTGTCCCAGCCGTTTGAAGTCTTCGATGCGATCCGGACGGCGCATGTACCAGTGGATGTCCGTTCGGGTAGACAGTACGATCTTGGCCAGCGCCGTAGCCCAGCTTCCGCCGCCCATGACCGCTATTTTTCCTGTGAAGTTCATTGTTTTTCCGCCGTTTGTGTTTTTACGGACTGTATCCATTCTTCGACTTCGCGGGCGGAGGGCGGTTCAAGTCCGAGGCTGTATTTTTTATTGATGTCGAAGAGCGCCTGACGCAGCAGCTGGGGGTTGGCGTCGGCGAGCGTTTCGACGGTCGCGTATCCGGCCTTGTGCAGGAGCGGCACCCAGGTCTGGCCGACGCCGTGCAGGCCGTACTTTTCGGGCGGGTCTTTTCTGATCGTCTTTTCGGGGCGCATCTGCGGGAAGAGCAGTACTTCCTGAATGCTTTCCTGCCCGGTCAGGAGCATCGTCAGGCGGTCGATTCCGACACCCATTCCGCTGGTGGGGGGCATTCCGTATTCGAGTGCGCGCAGAAAGTCTTCGTCGATAAACATGGCTTCGTCGTCGCCTTTTTCCGACAGGCGCAGCTGTTCTTCGAAGCGCCGGCGCTGGTCGACCGGATCGTTCAGTTCCGAATAGGCGTTGGCAATTTCCCGGCCGTTTATCATCAGTTCGAAGCGTTCCGTCAGCGCGGGGTCGTTGCGGTGGATCTTGGTGAGGGGGCTCATCTCGACGGGATAGTCGGTGATGAAGGTGGGCTGGACGTAGTGGTGTTCGCATTTCTCGCCGAAGATGGCGTCGATCAGTTTGCCTTTGCCCATCGTTTCGTTCTGTTCGACGTTCAGCCGGCGGCATGCGTCCCGCAGGGCGCTTTCGTCCATGCCCGCAATGTCGACGCCCGTGTGTTCGCGTATGGCGTCGAGCATGGAAATGCGTTTGTAGGGGGGCTTGAAATCGATTTCCCGGTTGCCGGTTTTCACGGTCGTGCCGCCCAGCACGTCGAGGCAGATGCGTTCGAGCATTTTCTCCGTGAAGGTCATCATCCAGTGGTAGTCCTTGTAGGCCACGTATATTTCCATGCACGTGAATTCGGGATTGTGCGAACGGTCCATGCCTTCGTTGCGGAAGTTGCGGCTGAATTCGTACACGCCCTCGAATCCGCCCGTGATCAGGCGTTTGAGATACAGCTCGTCGGCGATGCGCAGGTAGAGCGGGATGTCGAGCGCGTGGTGGTGGGTGATGAACGGACGCGCCGAAGCGCCGCCGGGGATGGTCTGCAGCACGGGCGTATCGACTTCGACGTAGCCGCTTTCGTTGAAAAACGTGCGCATCGAGTTGATGATCTTTGCGCGTTTGAGGAAAATATCCTTCACGTGACTGTTGACGACCAGATCGACGTATCGCTGGCGGTATCGCTGTTCGGGGTCGGTAAATCCGTCGTACACCACGCCGTCCTTTTCCTTGACGACGGGCAGCGGGCGGAGGGCTTTGGAGAGGAGCGTCAGCGATTCGGCATGTATCGAGATTTCGCCCGTCTGCGTGCGGAACACGAAACCTCCGACGCCCACGAAATCGCCGATGTCAAGCAGTTTTTTGAACACGACGTTGTAGAGATCCGTATTTCCGGGGTCGGGACAGATGTCGTCGCGCGTCACGTAGATCTGCATGCGTCCTCTGGAATCCTGCAATTCCATAAACGACGCCTTACCCATGATGCGGCGGCTCATGATTCGTCCGGCGACGGACACGCGGCGCGGCTGTGCGCCGTCGACAAACGTCGTCCTGATCTCGTCCGAATAGCCGTCCGTCACGTATTCCTGCGCCGGATAAGGATCGATGCCCATCAGTCGCAACTGTTCCAGACTGTGGCGCCTGATAATCTCCTGTTCGCTCAATTCCAGTATATTCATGTCTTCATCTGCTTGTTAGTGCGTGCAAAAGTACAAAATTATTGCGACTTGCGGCATAAAAACATTCGGGAATTTTTTCCCCTTCCGCCTGCGGGAAACGCTTTGACCTGTCGAACTTTGCCGCAGAAGCGCATGTATGCCGCAGGGCTGTCCGTGCGCCGGATTCGGCAATGCGCTCTCCGAAACGCCAGTCAAGGCAGAGGAAAACGAACTTTCAACCGGTAAAAAACCGTCCGCTCGCACGGCGGCGCGCGGTCTGCCGCCACGTCCGCAGTGTCCTCCGAAGCTTTTGCAGCGTACTCCGAAGTTTTTGTAGTGCACTCCGAAGCTTCCGGAGTGTAGCCCGAAACTCTCGGAGTGTAGCCCGAAGCTTCCGGAGTGTAGCCCGAAACTCTCGGAGTGTAGCCCGAAACTCTCGGAGTGTAGCCCGAAACTTCCGGAGTGTAGCCCGAAACTCTCGGAGTGTAGCCCGAAACTCTCGGAGTGTAGCCCGGAACTTCCGGAGTGTAGCTTCAACCGGCCGTTCTCTCTTTGTGCGCTCCGTGCGCTCCGTGTTTGAATAAAAGTATCGGATTCATCGTTCATCGTTCATCGTTCATCGTTCTCTCCGTGCGCTCCGTGTTTGAACAAAAGAAAAAATAAATTACAACCGTCTTTTCTTTATTTCCAATGAAAAATGACACCTCGAAAAAAGAAACGGGACAATTTTTTGCGAAAAAGTTTTTTTGTTTTCAGGAAACATGCTATCTTTGCCGGCGCAAATGCGGAAATAGCTCAGTTGGTAGAGCATAACCTTGCCAAGGTTAGGGTCGCGGGTTCGAGTCCCGTTTTCCGCTCTTTCCTGAAAAAGCATTCGAGGCGATGATAGAAAAAACGTCTTCCCGGGTAACGGACCGGGAAGGCGTTTTTTTTTTGCAGTTCAAATCGCTGTTCCGTGACTTCCGGGGCGGGAATTATATAACTGTGAACGATGAACGATGAACGATGAATCCGGTACTTTTATTCAAACACGGAGCGCACGGAGCACACAAAGAGAGAACAGCCGAACGATAAACAAAAAAAAACATTACTTTTGCCACATGAATCGCGCAGCGCCTTCTGTTCGACGGAACGCTCCGGCCGGCCGACCGTTGAACAGACGGAGGAAAGTAAACAATTTAACAAGCCAGTAATATGAAATCAAAAGCATTACCGTTCATCATCATCTCCCTGAGCCTGCTTCGCGCAGGCATGCTGCCGGCGCAGGAGGCGCTTGCCGGATATACGCAGGCACGGCGTTTCGCACCGTCCAACGCCGAACAGCTCCTGTTTTCCTACACCCTTAAACCCAATTATTTTCATCACGGCAGCAAGTTCTGGTACGAATACGGCACGAGCAGCGGGACGGCATGGCACGTGGTCGACCCCGAACGCGCTACAAAGCAGCCGCTGTTCGACCTCGACGAAATCGCCGCGCAAATCACCGAAACGGTGAAAGACCCCTTCACGGCCCGGCAGCTGCCCGTCAAAAACCTCAAACTCGACGACGACGACCGCACGTTCACCTTCGAAATACCCTCGTCGGCCGGCACGTTTTATTTCGCGTACGATTATCCTTCGCGCCGTCTGTCGGAACGTCCCCGGGACAATTCGCCGCGCGAACGGTGGGGAAACGTATCGCCCGACAAACGATATGTCGTATACGCCAAAGACCTTAATCTGTGGTGCATGACATATTCCGACTATGAAAAGCTCCTGAAAGATCCCGGGGAAGAAACCATCCGGGAAACGGCGCTCACGACCGACGGCGTCGAACACTTTGCCTTCGGCATGCCGCGCAACCGCATGAATACGGATTCGACGCTGACCGACCGCAAACGCAAGCCGGTGCAGGGCAGCTGGTCGCCCGACGGACATTATTTCGCGGCCGCGCTGACCGACCAGCGCGCCGTAAAGGACTTGTGGGTAGTCAACTCCATTGCCCGGCCGCGTCCCACACTGGAAACTTACAAATATCAGCTGCCCGGCGAAAACGACGCACCCGTCAGCCATCTGTATCTTTTCGACCTCGAAAAAATGAGCCGCAAAGAAATCGGCGCGTCGGCATTCAGGGACCAGACGATCGCCGTCGCCTCCAGGCCGCGCGAAGATTTCACCTCGCCGCAGATATGGCTGGGCGATGCGAACGGATTTTTCCTCACGCGCGTCAGCCGCGACATGAAACGGGTCGACATCTGCTCCTACACGACGGGCGACGACTCCGTCAGAACCATCATCCGCGAACGCCTGAACACCTACATCGAAACCCGCCCGCTCGCCATGCCCGACAATGCACGCGAACTCATCCACTGGAGCGAACGCGACGGATGGGCGCATCTCTACCTCTACGACACCGAAGGACGGCTCAAAAACCGAATCACGAAAGGCCCCTGGCACGTGGACCAGATCAGGCACGTGGACAGCAAAAACCGCGTGATATACTTCCTCGCCAACGGAAAGGAAACGGACGACACGACTCCCTACTACGAACATCTCTACCGCGTAAACTTCGACGGAACGGGCCTGAAACTCGTCACGCCCGGCGACTTCCATCACCTGGTATACATGGACCGCGACGGCCGCTACGTGGTCGACAACTACTCGCGCATCAACACCATACCCGCCACCGCGCTTTACGACAACACGGGAAAAAGACTGATGACACTCGAAGAAAGCGATTTCTCTCAACTGCTGCAGGCCGGATACAAGTTTCCCGAACCTTTCAGCGTGAAGGCGGCAGACGGCGTCACCGACCTGTACGGCATCATCTACCGGCCCTTCAACTTCGACTCCACGAAGGTCTATCCCGTCGTCGACTACGTATATCCCGGACCGCAGCAGGAAAGCACGTACATCCGTTATATCCCGATGAATCCGCGTACCGACCGCCTTGCCCAGGCAGGCTTCGTCGTCGTCTCCGTCGGACATCGCGGCGGCCATCCGAGCCGTTCCAAGTGGTATCACAACTACGGATACGGCAACCTGCGCGACTATCCGCTGGCCGACCACAAGGCCGCCATCGAGCAACTCTGCGACCGACACAAATATATGGACATAAACCGCATAGGCATTCACGGACATTCGGGCGGCGGCTTCATGTCCACGGCTGCCATGCTGGTCTATCCCGATTTTTTCAAGGTCGCCGTCTCGTGCGCGGGCAATCATGACAACCACCTCTACAACCGCGGATGGAGCGAGAAACATCACGGCGTGGCGGAAATCGCGGACGAAGACGGAAACATACGGTTCGACATCCGCGTACCCGCCAATCAGGATCTCGCCGCCAATCTCAAAGGACATCTGCTGCTTATCCACAGCGAGATAGACAACAACGTCCATCCCGCAAACACGCTCGTCGTCGTGAACGAACTGATCAGGGCCGGCAAGCGGTTCGACATGCTGATAATTCCCGGCCAGCGCCATCATTTCGAAAACTACAACGAATATTTCTACTGGCGGATGGTAGACTACTTTTCCGAACACCTGCTCGGCGAACGCGAAACGGACGTCGACATCCGGGACATGAAACTCGGCAACTGGTTTCAGGGATATCAGGATCAGTGAACAGTGAACAATGAATAATGAACACTGAATAATTGGGGAATCGCCTGTGCGGCAAACACGCGCTCCCCGCAGGACGGCATTTCCCGGATACGCCGGCCATACTCTTCCCTACCTTTCGGCCTTCTTCACCCTGAAAGTGGAAGTATACGTCCCGACCGCGCAAAGAATGCCGCATACGACAAACGTCATGTGGAAACTTTTCATCAGCTGCGGATACAGTTCGGGAACAATCAGGCGATTGCCCGTATGGAGCGAGATGGCCATCATGGCAATCCCCATGCTGAACGACTGACCGACGAGCCGCATCGTGCCGATCGTGGCCGAAGCCTGTCCGTAGAACTTCTTCTCGACCGAACTCATGACGATGTTTGCATTGGGCGACGAGAAAAGGCCGAACCCCACGCCCAGCAGAATCAGCAGGACGAGGACGACGGCCATCGGCGTGTCGGGCGAGAGAAAGACCAGTCCGCACAGTCCGCAGAAAATCACGCCCATCCCCGTCGTGGCGATGCCGGCGGGATTCAGCCGGTCGGACAGCTTGCCGGCGTAGAGCGAAACCAGACACTGCACGACAGCCTGCACAATCAGAATCATCCCCGCATGCTGCGCATTGAATCCGCGGATATATTGCAGATAGAGGCTCATCATGTAGGCGACGGCATACGTGCAGGCATAATTGATCAGCGACGAAAGATTCGACAGCCCGAACACCCTGTTTCCCGAAAAAATGCGGACATTGAACACGGGCTGCCCCACCTTCAGCTCATAGCGCACAAAAAGAACGAATGCCGCAATTCCGAGCAAAAGACATACGAACGACAGCGCATGCGGCAATCGTGAAAACCCTAAAATCAGTCCAAACAACCCTGCCGCATAGATGATCGAACCTGCAAAGTCGAACTTTTCACCTTTCGACTCGCTCCATTCGCCCTTGAGCACAAGCAGCGAGCCGGCCACGACGAAAAAACCGAATATCCCCGTCAGGAAAAAAAGACTCTTCCATCCCCAGTGATGCGTCAGCAGTCCACCCGCGAAAGGCCCCGATGCCAGGGCAAAATACACGACTGCCGTATTGATGCCGATAGCCCGTCCCCGTCTCTGCGGCGGAAAAATGGAAATGAGGATCGCCATGCTCGTGCCGAACATCATGGCGCTGCCCAGACCCGACAGTCCGCGAAAAACGATCAGCAGCGTCCCCGACGGCGCCAGCCCGCAAAGAAATGTGAATACACTGAAAATCGCCGTGCCGCAGATGAATACTTTCCGGCGTCCGACCATGTCGCCCAGCCGGGCAAACGGCACCTGCGAAATGGCCGTCGCAATCAGATAGGACGTTGCGATCCAGGTCAGCGACACGGCTTTCATCGAAAAGGCGCTGCCGATCTGCGGCAGCGAAAGATTGATGGCCGATCCCATGAAAGGCACCAGAAAGGATGCAAGGCATATAAACGTAAACGCCGAGTTTTTTTGCATGCCTGTGTTTCAAAAAAGATTAACCCAAACGGCTGATTTTCCGCAAACGTTCTTCGTCGATAATTTTTACTTTACGGCCGTCGAGGGCGATGAGGCGTTCCGAAACGAAGTTGGACAGCGTGCGGATGGCGTTCGACGTGGTCATATTCGACAGATTGGCCAGATCTTCGCGCGAAAGGTAGATGCTGATAGTGGCGCCGTCCGTTTCCAGGCCGTAGCAGTCCATCAGGAACAGCAGCGACTCGGCCAGACGTCCGCGGATATGCTTCTGTGTGAGGTTGACGGTACGTTCGTCCGCAATGCCCAGATCGATGGACAACTGACGGATGAAGAACATCGCCAGTTTCAGGTTGGCGCGAATCAGACTGTCCACAATCGTCATCGGAATGATGCAAACCGTCGACACTTCGAAGGCCGACGCGTCCGTCAAGTATTTTTCTCCCGCAAAATATGCCCGGTATGCAAAATACTGAATCGGCTTGATCATGCGGATGATCTGACTGCGTCCGCCCACTCCCTGTTTGGAAATTTTTACTTTCCCCTTGAGCAGGCACATCATGTCTCGCGGCTCATCCCCTTCACTGTAAATTTTTTCATTCCTTTTGAAATGTTGAATAGTGGAATTCGCCCTCAAAATTTCACGTTCCCGCTCGGTCAGAACACGCCATACTTCTGACAAACTGGATGATATATCTACTTCTTTTCGTTCCTGTCTTACCACAACCTGTTATACAGCATAATTATGAAGCACAAAATTACAGTATGTTTTTGAAGTAGCAAACATTTTTACAAAAAACATTGTTAAAAGCGGGACAAATGAATTTGGACCGGACGAATTTTCATCGTACGATTCGCACGATTATCACGCCGCGTGTCGTCCGGCCTGCCGATGCGTAAGCCTGCAGCGGGCGGGCATCGAGTATCACCTTTTTTTCGGCCGACGAGGCATGGACAAATCCGGGCGTGTCGCCCTGCAGGCAGACAAAACCGACGTGTGAGACGTCCAGGCCCTCGATATTCGTGACGAAGCAGACGATATCGCCGTTTTTCATTCCTTCGGCGCAGTCGTTGATGCGGGCCGGCGGAATCATTGCGTATGCGTCGCGCGAGGAGATCTCCGCTTCCTTGTCCCGCATTGCCCGCACCCGTTCGGGATGCGACTTGAGCGGCGGGTAAGCGGCCGGATGCGTGGACATGAACGACAGTTTCAGCGTCAACGGTTCGCCGCCAATCATCTGCGTCACATCGCGAACCAGTCCGCGGCGACTGTTTTCGAATATCCAGTCCGAAAAGTAATGAAGCCTGTCCGTGTAGTCGCTTATCACGCCGTCGCGGTATCTCAGTGTCTGCAAATGACGGCAAAACGATTCGAACGAAGGGTTTGCATCCTTCACGGTCAGCGCCATGGCGACAACCGTTTCCACAAAAGTGGTACAGTCCAGCTCCCGCATGTTTACCACCAGCCGTTCGGGTTCTTTCTCGAGTGTCGCCGCTACGTAGGGTTTGCCGGCGAAGCAGCGGGCGGCTTCGATAATCAGGTCGCCCGTCGGAAGCGTTTTCTTATCCGCCAGTGCGGCCATGCAGCGGTTCCATATTTCGCGATCTTCGGCGACATAATCGGCATGTGCCGTCAAATGCTGTCCGCGGCCATAGCCTGCAAGCGAAAGAAACATGAAAATGAGCGGAATGCGTAAACGTGTCATCATCATTTGTTTTTTATCAAATCCTGCAACTTGAGCATTTCGTCCCGGTATTGCGCGGCTTCGAGGAAATCCATCTTTCTGGCCGCGTCGTTCATGAGTTTCTTTGTCCGTTCGACGGCTTTCTCCATCTGTTCGCGATTCATGTACTGCAGTACGGGATCGGCTACGAGCGTCGGCTCGGCTTCCGTATAGGCATAGTTCTCGACCGGTTTCGGAGGCTGTCTTTCGTCCAGAATGGAAACGGACGTTCTCACAATCTGCTGCGGCGTGATGCCGTGCATATTGTTGTAAGTAAGCTGCTTTTCGCGTCTGCGATCTGTTTCGTCGATTGTCAGCCGCATGCTTTCCGTGATTTTATCCGCATAAAAAATCACCTTGCCGTTGACATTGCGTGCCGCCCGTCCTGCCGTCTGCGTCAACGAGCGGTGCGAACGCAGGAAGCCTTCCTTGTCGGCATCGAGCACTGCCACGAGCGACACCATGGGCAGGTCCAGCCCTTCGCGGAGAAGATTGACGCCCACAAGCACGTCGAACAGTCCGTTGCGCAGGTCGTCCATAATCTGGACGCGTTCAAGCGTTTCCACGTCGCTGTGGATATAGCGGCACCGTATTTCCATCCGTCCCAGGTAAGCGGTCAGTTCTTCCGCCATACGCTTGGTAAGCGTCGTTACCAGTACACGTTCGTCCAGCGCCGTCCGCTGCGTGATTTCTTCCATCAGATCATCGATCTGGTTCAGACTCGGACGCACGTCGATCACGGGTTCCAGCAGACCTGTCGGACGAATGACCTGTTCGACGACGATGCCTTCACATCTCTGCAGTTCAAATTCCGAGGGAGTGGCGCTGACGTAAATCACGTGCGGCGTCAGCGCATCGAACTCGTCGAACGTCAGCGGACGGTTGTCCTTCGCCGCCGGAAGGCGGAAGCCGTATTCGATCAGCGTCGCCTTGCGCGAACGGTCACCGCCGTACATCGCCCTGATTTGCGGCACCGTGACGTGGCTCTCGTCGATGACTGTCAGAAAATTTTTCGGGAAATAGTCCAGCAGGCAATAGGGGCGTTCTCCGTCCGCCCGGCCGTCGAAATAGCGCGAATAGTTTTCTATGCCGGCGCAGTGTCCGAGTTCCTGTATCATCTCGAGGTCGAAAGTCACTCTTTCCTGCAGGCGCTTGGCTTCCTGATTCTTGCCAAGCGACCGGAGGTATTCGACCTGTGTGCCCAGATCGACGTGTATCTGTCCGAGCGCCATGCCGATGCGTTCCTGCGTCGTCACGAAAAGGTTGGTCGGATAGATATTCAGATGGGACTGTTCGTCGTATTCTTCTCCCGTACGGGGATTGAACGATGCGATGCGCTCGATATGGTCGTCCCAGAATTCGACGTGGTAGGCCATGCCGTCGTAGCTTTCGATGGACGGGAAAATATCGACCGTGTCGCCGTTTACGCGGAAACTGCCGCTGTTGAAATCGACCTTGTTGTTCACGTACAGGGCGTCGACCAGCAGTCGAAGCATCCTGTCACGCTGGATATTCATTCCCGTTTCGAGATGGACGACCTTTTCGGCGAAAGCGGTCGGGTCGGCCATCCCGTACAGGCACGAAACGGACGAAATGACGACTACATCCTCACGTCCGGACAGGAGCGAAGCCGTTGCGCGCAAGCGCAGCTTGTCGATTTCGGCATTGATGGCAAGATCCTTTTCGATGTATGTATCCGTACTCGGGATATAGGCTTCAGGCTGATAGTAATCGTAGTAGGACACGAAATACTCGACGGCGCTGTTCGGGAAAAAACTCCTGAACTCGCCGTACAACTGGGCCGCCAGCGTTTTGTTGTGGCTGAGAATGAGCGTCGGTTTACGCACTTTTTCGATGACATTGGCAATCGTAAACGTTTTACCCGAACCGGTCACGCCCAGCAGCGTCTGGTACGGGATGTCGCTCTCGATTCCTTCGACCAGCGCCTTGATGGCCTCCGGCTGGTCGCCGGTAGGTTTAAAGGGCGAGATGATTTTGAAACCCATACATCAGTTTTTCTTCTGCGGAATGACAATCCACAGGACAAGATAGCCCAGTACTCCCGAAAAAAACGTGAAAACACTCAGCAGTATATATCCGACACGTACCAGCGTGGGGTCAAGCTCGAAATAATCCGCAATACCTCCGCATACGCCGGCAATCATTTTGTCTTCATTCGAACGGTACAATCTTTTTGACGTTTCCATATACATTATATTATTATATTATTAATGACTCTGACAAAGATAAAAGATAGGGGTGCAATTCAAACTGTCGCACGTTCACTGCTCCCGTTTCGCGATTGCAACGACTCGTTCCAGCGCCGCTGCATACCCGTCGACCAGGTCTTTCATCACTTCGTCCACGGATTGCAGATCGCGGAAGAGGGATGCCACCTGTCCGATTTCCAGCTCGCCCTCGCTGAGGTTGCCTTCGAAGATGCCTTTCCGGGCGCGTCCACGGCCCAGCAGTTCGCGCAGTTCGCCGGCCGTAGCGCCTCTCTCTTCGAGCGCTTCGACGGTCGTGCGGAAATCGCCCCTGGCCAGTCGCGTCGGCGACAGTTTTTTCAGCAGCAGTTTCGTATCGCCTTCGTCGAGGCTCAGACAAAGGCGTTTGAAGTCTTCGTGCGCCGAACTTTCCTGCGCAAGCGCAAAGCGCGTGCCGATCTGCACGCCGTCGGCGCCCAGCGTGCGCGCGGCAAGCATGGCTTCGCCCGTCCCGATACCGCCCGCGGCGACGAGCGGAAGCGTCGTTGCACGGCGTACGGCGGGTATCAGGCACATGGTTGTCGTTTCTTCGCGCCCGTTGTGACCGCCGGCTTCAAATCCTTCGGCCACAACGGCGTCGACGCCTGCCGCCTCGCTCTTCGCGGCAAATTTCGAACTGCTGACGACGTGCGCCACCGTGACGTGGTGCGTTTTCAGAAATTCCGTCCACGTCCTGGGGTTTCCCGCGGATGTAAAAACAATCTTCACGCCTTCTTCGGCCACGACATTCATCAGCGCTTCTATTTCGGGATACATCAGCGGGATATTCACCCCGAAGGGCTTGTCCGTGGCTGCACTGCACTTGCGGATATGCTCCCTGAACACCTCGGGAGGCATCGATCCGGCACCCAGCAGACCCAGTCCGCCGGCATTGCTTACGGCCGATGCCAGCCGCCAGCCGCTGCACCACGCCATGCCGCCCTGCACGACAGGATAGCGGATTCCAAACAATTTACAAATTCTGTTCATTCGACTTTCCGTTTAAAATCAGGATGCAAATATACGCATAAAGATTCAATTCTTCAAGATTCGTCGGGTGCAATTCAAATTGTCGCACACGCATGATTGCCGTTTTGCGATCGCGACGGTCCGTTGCGTGTCGGCCCCCGTTCGCACGTCCGACGGAAATCCGCTCTGCAGGCGGGAAGAATCCCTTTCCCCCTTCCGCACTGCTGCAAACGGCCGCAGGACATTCCCGAACCTTTTCGGGACTCCCTTGAACCATTTAAGGGCTCCCTTAAACCATTTAAGGGCTCCCCTAAATCATTTAAGGGCTCCCTTAAATCATTTAAGGGCTCCCTTGAACCATTTAAGGGCGTCCCTAAATCATTTAAGGGCTCCCTTAAACCATTTAAGGGCGCCCTTAAACTATTTAAGGGCTTCCCTGAATCGCTCAGGGACTCCCTTAAATCATTTAAGGGCTTCCCTGAACCGTCCAGGGACTTCCCTAAATCATTTAAGGGCGTCCCTAAATCGTCCGGGAACATCCCCCGAAGCAATCCGCAACTGCTTATTAATAATTATATATCAACATTTTAAAACTTATCAGACATGAAAAAGAAAGATTACGTACCTCATCAGGCGACACGCACGCCGGCCGTCACCCGGGAAAAAACAGCGCAGTCTGATGGGTATGGTATGCCACGCGATGGATCAACACACGCCGCGAAACAGGTCCGTGGAGTGAAATCGTTTCCGCCATCGTGCCCTGCACGGGACGGCGCTCGAAAATCCCGTCAAAACCGGACCCGCCGCGGTCGGCGCGGCGAACGGGCGTATCCTTTCACCCGATTGCGGGCACCAAAAAACCTCCGGCCAACCCCTTCGTGACATCGTATGCGCCTTGCCGCAATGCCATCGGGACAAGCCGAAAAGGCGAGGCCCGTACCGTCATGGCGATGAACAGCAATGCACATAATTACTCCGCGCGCAGTATAATCCGTCTGACGGAATGGATCACCGGTAAAAGCACAAAAAAGAATCAGGTCGACACATCATGCGTCGACCTGATTCTTTTGCAACCGTTTGTGACTCCGACAGGATTCAAACCTGTAACCTTCTGATCCGTAGTCAGATGCTCTATTCAGTTGAGCCACGGAGCCGTTTCTTTTCCGCTTTTGCGAGTGCAAATGTAGGAATAATTTTTTCCTGGCCAAAGAAAAAATGCACTTTTTTGATATTATTCTTCTGCAAGCGGATTCCAACCCTGCGCCTGCAACGCGACTTCACCGCCGTCGCGTCCCACCAGCCGATTACCCGCCGCCGCTTCGGTGATATGGCCTATCACCCTGACACTTTCCATATTATCCATCATATCGTGACACGCAAGCGGTACGGTAAACAGCAGTTCATAGTCTTCGCCGCCGTTCAGCGCCGCCGTCGCCAGATTCATGTTAAACTGTTCAGCCATCAGTGCCGTCTGATAATCAATCGGTATGCGGTCTTCGTAAATGCGGCATCCCACATGGCTTTGCTGCGTGATGTGAAGTATTTCGGACGAGAGTCCGTCCGAGATGTCTATCATGGCCGTCGGAACAATGCCGGCGCCGGCAAGCATTTCGACGATGTCCTTTCGTGCTTCGGGCTTCAGTTGACGTTCCAGCAGGTATTCTTTTCCTGCAAAATCGGGGGTAAAATCTTTCTCGCCCTTGAAGACGCTCTTTTCGCGTTCCAGCAACTGCAAGCCCATGTAAGCTGCGCCCAGATCGCCCGACACACAAATCAAATCGTTCACCTTCGCACCGTTACGATACGTGATTTTATCCTTTTCGCCTTCGCCGAGGCAGGTAATGCTTACCATGAACCCCGTGCGCGACGACGACGTGTCGCCGCCCACCAAATCGACGCCATACACTTCGCAGGCATGCAACAGTCCCGCATAAAACGCTTCCAGATCCTCCACGCAAAACCGCCGGGAGACGCCTATCGAAACGGTCATCTGCTTCGGTTGTCCGTTCATGGCATATATATCGGAAAAATTAACCGTGGCAGCCTTGTATCCCAAATGTTTCATCGGCATATATGTCAAATCGAAATGAATGCCTTCCAGCAACAAATCGGTGGTGACAAGCACCTGCTTATCTTTATATTCGAGTACGGCTGCGTCGTCGCCTGTCCCTTTGAGGCTACCGGGATTGACCGGCGCGATGTTTTCCGTCAGATGGCGGATCAGTCCGAATTCGCCCAGTGTTGCAATTTCTGTTCGCTGCATGGCTATCGACGCAAGATACCGCTTTTTTCGATAAGATGGATTTGATGCAGAATCTGCTCGTCCAGCTGTACGCCTTTGCCGAGCAAAAATTCCACCCGGATGGGGATGCTGTACAGACGCGTTTTCCATCCGTCCGGGACGTGCGGGTTTGTGCGTAGCCGGACCGCATCTTTTTCCGTACAGATAATCAACGGTTCATCCGACTGCATACGCGACAATTCCGCACATATTTTCCGGACATCCTTCTTCGTATAATCGTGGTGATCCGGAAAAGACATTGCCGTCACCTTGTCGGAACATTTTTTCATCTTCTCTATCAGCGGCCGGGGATTGGCAATGCCGGTCAGCAGCAGGATTTCGTCTTCTTTGCGGATCTCGTCGAGCGACAGGGGAGGACACTTGTCCGGAAAAACGCCTTCCGGCTGCCGGTACGAAATAGAGGAGAAAAACAGCATCTGATAAGCCAATAGCCGCATTTCGTTTTCGATAATGCGGCAATCAATCGGTTTCAACGCTTCGTCGCACTTGCTCACCACAATGATATTTGCCCGTCTGACGCCACCCGCCGATTCGCGCAAACGCCCGACCGGCAATAGTATATCATTATAGTATAGTCTGTTATAGTCCGTCATCAGAATGGAGAGCGACGGTTGCACGGAACGGTGCTGAAACGCATCGTCGAGCACAATCACCTGCGGACGCACATCTTCTGCCATGTTCAGCAGATTGTGGATGCCGCGGCAACGGTCTTTGTCGACCGCCACCGTCACGTCCGGATACCGGCTTTTGATCTGATATGGCTCGTCGCCGATAAGCTGTGGCGTACTGTCCCGGTCTGCAAGAATATATCCGGACGATTTACGTTTGTAGCCACGACTGAGTACGGCAATACGGTATTTGTCCTTCAGCAGGCGAATCAGATATTCGACCATGGGGGTTTTACCCGCTCCTCCTACTTCCAGATTCCCGACGCATATCACCGGTACGGGAAATTGTCGCGACGAGCGTATATCGCCGTCGAACAGTGTGTTACGAACCCATACGCCCAAACCGTAGAGCAGTGCGAACGGATACAGTAAATAACGAAAATTATTTTGATTTTCTTTCATATTATTTTTATGATTATAATGGCTTCATATCGTACGGGATACGTGCTTTGACGCCATACATCGTACGTATTTGCCGCAACAGGCTGACAAATTCATAGTCCTCGTCGCCTATCACTTCTTTCGCCACGGATACTCTCGCCGTCCTGAGTTGCAGTTGCAACATATCCTTGAGTGAATTTGTCGAAACCGGTGCATATATTAATGTATAATTGTATATGTTGGCCTGTTCGACGGCCAGTTCGATGGCGCGATCAATCCCGCCCAGTTCGTCGACTAACCCCAGTGTCAAAGCCTGTTCGCCCGTCCAGACACGCCCCTGAGCGATGCTGTCGACAGCCTCCGGGCTCATGTGGCGTCCTTCGGCGCAACGCGCGAGAAACAATTCGTAACCTCTTTCAATGTAGGCTTGTATCAGTACGCGCTCGTCGTTCGTCATCGGCCGGGACATGTCGCCCAAATCGGCATACCTGTTTGTCTTCACCACATCGGTCGTCAAATCGAGCTTTCCAAGTAAACCGCTTATATTAGGGAATATACCGAAAATACCTATTGAACCGGTCAAGGTATTTGATTCGGCCACGATTTTGCGGGCGGCGCAGGAAATGTAATATCCGCCCGAAGCGGCCATACTGCCCATCGAGACGACGACCGGTTTCTTTTTGTCCAGTTTTGCTACTTGCCGCCAGATTTGTTCCGAGATGTAGGCATCTCCGCCGGGCGAGTTGACGCGCAGGACTACTGCTTTCACTTCCTCATTCTTTTCCAGTTCGCGCAATTTGTCGGCAAGGCTTTCCGTAATATTCTTTTGCGTAACGAGATACGACGAACCTGTCGATTCGAGTATTTCGCCCTCGGCATAAACCACTGCAATCTTATTTCTGTATTTGCGTTCCGACATTTTGACTTTTATCATTTCGTGCACACTCAGCGATCTCAGTTCTGCCGACGTTTGTCCCGACAATTCTTTCAAACGCGTCTCGACTTCGAAACGGTATATCAACGAATCGATCAGGCCACATTCCACCGCGGCGGATGCGTCGTCAAAAAACAACCCTTCATTCGCAAAATGATGGATATCGGCCGTTGCCAGGTGGCGGCTGGCGGCTATTCCTTCTACGACATTTTCCCATATCCCGTTCAGATATGACGTGATTTGTTCCCGGTTGGCATCGCTCAGACGGTCGGAGGTGAACGGTTCGACGGCGCCTTTGTATGTCCCGACCTTGAATATTTCCATTTCAATCCCGGCCTTCTGCAGCAATCCCTTGTAAAACATGGTTTCGGACGAAAATCCATGCAACATCAACAAACCTTTGGGATTGAGGTATACGTGGTCGGCCACCGATGCAAGATAATAACCGCCCTGCGAATAGTTGTCGGCATAGGCCACCACGAATTTCCCTGCTTCCCTGAAATCTTTCAATGCGCGGCGCAGGGCGTCCACGTTTGCCGTTCCTGTCGAAAAATAACCGATATCCAGATAGATGCCTTTCACGCCGTCGCTGTTTTTTGCCCGGTCGATGGCGGTCAGAATACTTTTCAGCGAAAGCGCCGGGGCATTGCCCAGCAAGGCGGAAAACGGATTTTCTTCGGCATAATCATCGATTGTCCCGCTCATTGAGATTTTAAGGATGTTTTCATCTTCGCCGGGAATATAGGAGGCTTTGGACGCGGAATTGAGGCCGGCGTACGTCACTGCCACAAACATGATTGCAAGGAGGAAAATACCTATGAAAGTGCCGATAATCGATGCAAACAGCATCTTGAAAAATTGTTTCATAACCCTTTTTTTTAATATTCATTTTTTCATAAACGTAAGAAAGCCATCTGCATGAGATGGCTTTCCTACTGCCATATCATCGGACTACAATTTGTTGTTCGAGCCTAATACATCCACAATTTTGTGTATATATATTTTTTTTGCATTGTCGCGAGCCGGTCCCAGATATTTGCGGGGGTCAAATTCCGCGGGAGATTCGGCAAACGCTTTACGGATGGCGGATGTCATTGCCAGACGACTGTCCGAATCGATGTTGATTTTGCAGACTGCCGATTTGGCCGCCCTGCGCAACTGATCCTCGGGAATCCCGATGGCATCCTTCAGTGCGCCGCCATACTTGTTGATGGTGGCTACTTCTTCCTGTGGCACCGACGATGCGCCGTGCAACACGATGGGGAATCCGGGCAATTTTTTTTCCACGGCTTCGAGGATATCGAATGCCAGTGGGGGAGGGACCAGTACGCCGTCGGCATTGAGCGTACATTGTTCGGGTTTGAATTTGTTTGCACCGTGCGACGTGCCGATGGATATGGCCAGCGAATCGCAACCTGTTTTTGTCACAAAATCAATCACTTCCTCCGGACGCGTGTAGGTATGGTGTTCGGCGGAGACTTCATCTTCCACGCCGGCCAGCACGCCGAGTTCGCCTTCGACCGTCACGTCAAACTGATGGGCATATTCGACCACCTGTTTCGTCAGCGCCACGTTTTCTTCGTATGAAAGATGGGACCCGTCAATCATTACCGACGAGAATCCCAGATCGATACAGCTCTTGCAAAGTTCGAACGTATTTCCGTGATCCAGATGCAGCACAATCTGGGGATTCGGACAACCTAATTCTTTCGCGTATTCAACGGCGCCTTCCGCCATGTAACGCAGAAGGGTCTGGTTGGCATACTTGCGCGCGCCGCTGGACACTTGCAAAATCACGGGCGACTTTGTTTCTACAGCCGCCTGAATGATGGCCTGCATCTGTTCCATGTTGTTGAAATTAAAAGCCGGAATAGCGTATCCGCCTTTAATCGCTCCGGCAAACATTTCTTTCGTGTTCACCAATCCTAATTCTTTGTAACTTACCATTTTCTGTTTACGAATTAATTATGTATTATAAAACCTGTACAAAGGTAACAATTATGTGTAAACATTGCTTAATAAAAAAACATAAAGTTGCATCACTCGAAAAAAACAGCGTATTTTTTATGGTTGTTCGATCGTTTTTGCGTACCTTTGCCGCCCGTAAGAAGTTTTGAAACGTAACAATTTAAAAGATAAAGTAATGAAGAAAGGTATTCATCCTGAGAATTATCGTCAGGTCGTGTTCAAAGACATGTCCAACGAGGATGTATTTATTTCGCGTTCCACCATCAAGACGAGAGAAACCATTGATCTCGATGGGGTCACCTATCCTTTGGTGAAACTGGAAATATCGAATACTTCGCACCCGTTCTACACCGGCAAGGCCAAACTGGTCGATACGGCAGGGCGCGTGGACAAGTTTATGAGCCGCTACGGAAACAGAGTCAGGAAATAACCCGTTTCCACATCGACGAAAAAAACAAGGAAGGTATCCGAAACGGAGTTATGCGCCGTTTCGGATAGCTTTCTTTTTATCCCCCCGAAATTTTGCCGTGAATTGAAAAACACCTACATTTGTATAATATACTTTTTATAAACACGGAAAAACTAACGGATCATGCAACTGAAAAACAAAGATTACATGCAGGTACTCAGCGTGTTCGAACTCGCCGGGAATCCTGTCAAGGCCGAAGCGTTCGGCAACGGACATATCAACGACACGCTAAAAGTCACAATGGAAAACGGCGAAGCGAAATACATTCTCCAGCGTATCAATCATGCCATTTTCACAAACGTGGAGATGCTGCAACTGAATATCCAAACGGTTACGGCGCACATACGCCGTAAACTGGAAGCGCGCGGCGAACCGGATATCGATCGCAAAGTGCTGACACTCATCCCGACCGCAGACGGCCGCACGTATCATTTCGATGGAGAGAACTACTGGCGTGTGTGTCTGATGATTCCACGCAGCCGGAGTTACGACGGGGTGAACGAAAAACTTTCATACGAAGCGGGAAAGGCTTTCGGTGATTTCCAGTTGATGCTGTCCGACCTGCCCGAAGGCGCGCTGGGCGAAACCATTCCCAATTTCCACAACATGGAATTTCGCCTGCAACAGTTTCGCGATGCCGTAAAAGCCAACCACGCAGGTCGTTTGGACAATATCGCAGAGCTGGTCGACGCGATAGAAAAACGCGCGGCGGCAATGTGTGCGCAGGAAGAGCTGTATCGCGCCGGGAAGTTGAAAAAACGGACAAACCACTGCGACACGAAAGTCAACAACATCCTGTTCGACGAGCATAGCGACCAGGTATTGTGTGTCATCGATCTGGATACGGTGATGCCGGGCTTTGTCCTGTCCGACATCGGAGATTTTATCCGCACCGGCGCCAATGCCGGCGCGGAAGACGACGAAAACCTCGACCGCGTCTACGTGAACATGGACATCTTCAAGGCCTACACGCGCGGTTATATGGAAACGGCAAAACATTTTCTCACTCCTCTGGAAATCGGGATGCTGCCGTACGGCGGACGTTTGCTGACCTACATGCAAACCGTCCGTTTCCTGACCGACTACATCAACGGCGATACCTATTACAAGATACACTATCCCGAACACAACCTCGTTCGTGGCAAGGCACAGTTCAAACTACTGCAAAGCCTTGAGGCGCATGCGGAAGAGATGGACCGGTTTATGGAGATGTTTTAGAAACGGTTCTTCCCTCTTTCCCGAAAGATGCGTGACGAATCCTCATATCCCGGTCAGAACCAGTAATTAATCTTCACCATAAAAGTATTGGTCGAAGGAAGGGAAAACATGCGTTCCAGATTGTCGTCCCAGGCGGGGAGGTAGCGGTTTTCACGGTTAGACATGCGGTGTTCCCAGACGAAATAGAGCGTCGAGCCGGGGCGGTATTCCCAGCGGGCGACAAAATTTGAACGAAATTCGTTGAAATTGAAGTCGGGATCGGCAAAACGATACGTCGGCCGGTCGCCGTCCGTGACTGTATAGAAACCGTCCCGAAGGATTATTTCTTCAGGCGCGAACGTACGGTAGCGGTCGGTCATCGTGTGTGCACGGGTATCGGTTGCCATCTTGAAGTCGGTGTATTTGGCGGTGGACGTGAAAGGTGCACCGTAGAACTGGAGCGAAACGTCGGGTGTGACGTTCATTTGCAGCTTCATCGTCAGTCCGTATGTTTTCTGATCCATGTATCCCATGACCGGCGTCCGGTAAACGGACGAAGATGCAAAAGGGAAAGCCACATATTGCGTGTTGTCGGTATTGTGGCTGTAAGTGAACTCGCCGGAGAGATGGACGTGGTTGCCCATGCGGAAAGCGACGCCGGGGGTAACGGTCTGTTCACGGTTGATCCGGTTGGTATTGTACATGTGCAGATAGTTCAGTGTGAATACGACGCGCTGTGCCTTGTCGGTGTTGAATGTCAGCGTCGTGTTGTAGTAGGGATCGTATCGCAGGTCGAGGCCGCCGCGCAGTTTGCGGGTGTCGAGGTAGTTCCATGCGCAGGTCTCCGCAGCCGTCAGTTCGAAGCGGTTGAGAAACATTGTTTTCCACGTCAGTCCGACGGTGTTCAGCACAGGTGTTCCACCGTAGTTCCATCGGTTGTTCTGTGTCAGCGTGACGGTATTCGTGCGGAAAATCGTCCAGATGTTTGTGCGGCGAAACTGTATTTCGGACGTGTTTTGCAGGATGTCGGCCTGCTTGAGGTAACCGACGTCGTTCAGGTCGAAGCCGGGCGACGACCAGCCGAAGGTTTCCGAAAATGCCCACCGGGCATTCCCTTTCCGTCCTGCCTGCACGTATCCGCCCGTACCGTTGAGCGACGTGCGCGTCTCGTCCACACCGAGATAGTCTGTCGCCGATTCCCGGCCGAAGTAGTGCACGGGATTGTTCTGCAGACGTGCGATGGCTTCGCGACTGCCCTGCAACGAAGTGAACATTCCCTTCATGTCGATATAATACAGGCGATTGTCAAAATACTGCGTAAAGTCGATACCGGCCGAGAATGCGTCGCGCACCATGATGTCCTTCAGGTACGCCTCGTCCATGAAACGATTGACGGATGTAAGCATTCCGCCCAGCAGCGTGTTTCCCTTCCAGTTTTTCTGCACACGCGCGACGGTATAGTTCGTGAGCGGCTCGACCGTTTCGCGGCTTTCCGCGCCCTCGCGGGCCACCCGGGCTGTCGAACGGGCGGTAAGACTTTGTATTGCGCCGATGGTCACGCCGTGACGGTTCGTCCCCGTCAGTTTGAGCGCGCCGAGGATCGGCACGTTTCCCTTGGTTTCGGCAAAACTGTTCACGTTGTCGACCGTCGGCGTGTACGACGGTGCGGCACCGATGCGGCGCGTGTAGAACATCATGTCGCCGCCATCGGCAAAGTCGAGAATATGTTTACCCTCAAGGAAAAACGGGCGTTTCTCGTCGTAAAACGTTTCGTATGCCGTCAGGTTCATCACCGAAGGGTCGAGTTCGATTTGCCCGAAGTCAGGGTTGACGGTCAGATCGAGCGTGAAATCCGACAGGCCGAATTTGGCGTCGATACCTGCATTGCGCTCCCACATTCGTTCCTTGCGGTAGGGATTCCCTGCGATCTTCGGGTCGAGCCGGTACTTGCCCATCACATACGGAATGATCTCTATGCTTTTGGATTTGGGCAAATTGTCCATCCCGTCCATGATCCCGAACGAGAACACGTGTCCGTTGTTTTTGAGTGGAATCATGCTCCAGTTCTGCACTTCGTTGTTGCGGCGGATGACGCGGCGGATATGCAATCCCCACAGTCCGTCTTCCGATATGCGGTTGTAGCGCAGCTGACTGAAGGGGATGCGCAGTTCGGCCGTCCAGCTCGAATCCTGCGCGTTCACGTATGTCTTTCCTTCCCACACGGCGTTCCAACTGCGATTGATGCTCAGTTTGTCGGTCACGATGAGGTCGGTCTTGCTGCCGCCTGCATTGATGTTGAACTCCGGCGCGGCGCGGTAGTCATGGTAGGTGTCGAATGCGATGCTGATCAGGTCGCCCACCGTATTGTCGTCGCGGTTGCCGATGAAGCGGATCGTTTTCCCGGGCTCGTTGTCCTTGCAGTATACCGCTACATAAATATATTTGTCGTCGTAGAGAAGCTTGGCTCTGGTGGGCGACGACGAGGGATGCCTTTCGTAGGGTGTCACCTGCACGAAGTTTTCCGTCCAGACGCCTTGCGTGCGCCAAAAGTCGTCGTCGATTCGTCCGTCTATTTCGGGACGGAGGCCGTCGACCCTGGTGATCCGATACAGGCGTTTATATGCCATGTCGAATGGGATCACCGTATCCTGTTGTGCATGGGCCGAAAAGCAAATCATACAGAAAGCAAGTGAATACACGTATTTCATAAAATTTTGCCCTTATTCTTTTTCTACAATAAACCGGTAAGTACCCGATTCAAGCGATAAACAGATGCGTGAACCGTTGTTTTTTATTTCGCGGATGCCCGGGTCGCCGCTCACAAATCCGCCGTACTGCCAGACGATTCTGCCGTCTTCGATGATCTTCGCCGGTTCGAATCCGTCTGTCGGCAGTTCAAGCGTGGCGGTCGTATTGGGCGGTATCGTCGCATGATATGCGTAGCGTGAATCCTGTCTTTCCCACCCGGATACAATCGTGCCGGCCACGGTCTGCAGCGAAGCTTCTACCATCCGGAGCGTGTCGGGCATGCAGGGCTGCAGACAGATGTGCCTGTATCCGCGTGATTCTTCCGTATGAAGCGGCGAACGGATACCGGCCAGATACTGGTATAGATACTCCGTCACGGCACCGAACATCTGATGGTTATGCGAATCCGTGCCTTCCCATTTCTCCAGCAGGGTGGTGGCATGGTTGTTTTTCCAGAAACCGTAGCCGGGATACGTTTCCTGTGTGACCACGCTGTACGCCAGGTCGTGGTATCCGGCATCCGACAGTACCTTCCACAGGTATTTTGTCCCGATAATACCTGTATTCAAATGAGTATCATGCTTATGTATATCGTCAATGATGGTTTTCAGCACTGCGTCGCCGCTTCCTTCGGGCACGAGATTGCCGACAAGCGCAAGCAACTGATACGTCTGGTAGACGGAGTCCAGGCCGTAGATGCATGTTTCGGGATTGAAAAAACGTGTGTTAAATGCCTTCCCGACTGTATCGCTCAACGCGACATACTGGCGTGCATCATCCTGATGACCAAGCAGACCGGCAATGCGGGACATCAGATGTGCGTCGTAATAATAATAAAATGTATTCACCACGTCGTGATTCGGACAATCGCCGCGTCCGGGCGAACACCATTCGCCCAGCGAATACCAGTATCCGTCGAAATAGTTGATGATATACGGTTCTTCGGGTTTCGCATCGACACGTGCCAGATTTTGCAGATAATCCACGTATTTTTTCATCATGGGATAACAGGTTTCCAGTATCCGCACATCGTCGTAGTAATGATACATCCACCACGGAATCAGGATGCAGGCGCTTCCCCATGCCACGCCGCCACCCATGCCGCCAACTATTGTCGGCGCAGTGTTGGGAACCCGTCCGTTCGGCTCTTGCGCGTCGCGCATGTCGTGAAGCCATTTATCGTAGAACGATGCCATGGCGAAATCGTGCATGGATGTTTCGGCAATCACCTGTCCGTCGCCGGTATATGCTCCCTTTTCGCGGTGCGGACAGTCGGTCGGATAGCCGACCAGGTTTCCCTTCTGCGCCCACAGTCCGGCCTTGTGGATCCAGTTCAGCAAATCGTTGGACGAGGTCCACGAGCCGGTGTTTTCCAGTGCGGACCGGACGACCCGTCCTTCGGTCTTCAGTTCCGCAAGGTCGGTCAAATCGTCGGTAACTACCTCTATGTAACGGTATCCGGTATAAAAAAAGTGTGGTTCGTACGTCTCGCTGCCGTCGCTCTTCAGCGTATAGTCCGTCCAGACGTGAGAGTGATATCTGAATTTGACACTCAGGCTGTCGCCTTCTTCCAGCGGTTTGGGAAACAGTGCGTTGTTAAGCGTTTCCGCTCCGCGTACGCGAATCGTCTGTCCGGTTTTCCCTTTGGCGCTGATGCGCCACCATCCTGCAATATTTTGTCCGAGGTCGAAGAGGTAAACACCCGGCGACGGATGCGTTCGGGTCACAGGCGTCAGTGTTTCCGTCACCTTGACGGGGATGCTTTGCCATTTCAGTTTTCCGCCCGGTCCCGGCACGACGGCAGCCGTCTGCCAGCCTGCGTCGTCCGTCCCGGCAGAGGCCCATCCCGGTACTTCTCTGCGGGCATCGTAGTCTTCGCCACCGTATATATTGTTGAAAATGACGGGGCCGGTCGTATATTTCCACCCTTCGCCCGAGGTGACAAGCGTTTCGCTGCCGTCGCCGTACAGGATGTGTATCTGCAGCAGGAAGCATGGATTGCCTGTCGGCTTCGAATCGTGCCAGCTGTATCGTTCCGCAACAGTCTGCATGCTGTACGCACCGTTGCCGAGCATCACGCCGACGGCATTTTCACCTTTTTCCAGCATGTCGGTCACGTCGTAAACGGAGTACAGCACCGTCTTGCGATAGTCCGTGACGGCGGGATGCTGCACGTCGTCGCCCACCTTCCGCCCGTTCAGATGCAACTCATAAAAACCTGCCGCCGTGGCGTACGCGAAAGCGCTTTTTATCTGTTTCTCTATGGAAAAGGTTTTCCGGAACAGGGGGCTTTCATGCAGAATATTTTCTTCCGTACTGAGCCATTGCGCTTTCCAGTCTTCCTGATGAAACAGACCCGTATGGAAAGAGGCCGGTTTGCTACGTATTTCCCGTCCGTTGATGCGGGTGCTGACCTGCCAGAAGTAAGTTCGGTTGCTCGCAAGGGGTACACCTGCATATTCCACGTTGACGGTGTGTGCCGATTCTTTCCATTCCGAATCCCAGCAGTTGCCGTTTTGGCGTCGGATATCAGCTTCGTGATCGCTTACGATAATCCGGAAGGCCTGCTGATAGACGCTTCTTTCGCCGGCAATGATTTTCCACGAGAAACGCGGACGGTTTGCATCCATGCCTGCCGGACAAACCAGATATTCGCAGCGCAGGTCGTCTACGGATATGCGTTGTTGCATACAGCCGCCTGCAATACAGGCGATTGTTATTAAGAGGAAAGGTGTTGTTCTCACGGTCATATTGATTTGCGACGATTCATTCCGGCTCCGGCGCACTCAGCGTTTTACGGTACAGGGCGGCATCGCCCAGCACGTCCAGCGCTTTTTCGAGCGTGTTGTCCGTTTTCAGGCTTTCGATGATTTCGCCTTTCCGGAAATAGTAGCGCTTGACGATCTCGCCCGAAACGAAATTTTTGATATGCGTCTTGTAGCGCTCCAGATCGTGGTTCAGGTCGGGTTTCAGTTTGGCTTCGAGCGCCGAAAAAAGCGTGGAGTCGTTGTCGGTATATCCTTCGAAATCCGCTATTTCCCGAAGTTCGTTCAGATACCGTCCGCTGTTCCAGTCGTACGAAAATCCTTTCTCCCGCAGACAGGTCTTGAAGTCTTCGAAATCTTCGTCCGGATACACAAACTTGTCGACGGGCGGTATGGTCTTGTGTTTCAGCGTCCATTCCGTCACGTAGTCGAACAGAATGTCGTCGCCGGCCAGATAGTAGAGCATGGCCGGTACTTTCTCCGTGACCTCGAAATCGGGGCGAACGCCGCCGCCGTCGCGTACCGGACGACCGTGCGAGGTGTAGAAAACAGAGGTCAGACTGTCGGGGACGGGCGCTACGCTGCCGTCTTCGCGGCGGTGCGAATAATCCATCAACTGGATGCACCGGCCGCTCGGGATGTAATATTTGCTCATTGTCACCTTGATTTTCCCGCCGTAAGGCAAGTCGCGCGAGCCTTGTACCAGCCCTTTTCCGAAAGATCGTTCGCCGATCAGCACGGCGCGGTCCATGTCCTGCAGCGCGCCGCAGACAATCTCGGTCGACGACGCGGAATGGCGGTTGATGAGGACGGCAATCGGCATCACCGTATCTGTCGGTTCGAGCGAGGTGCGGTAGATGCGGTCTCGCTGTGCGATTTTCCCGCGTGTGGAAACGACTTCTTTTCCTTTGGGAACAAAGAAATTCACTATCTGCACGGCGCCGTCGAGTATGCCTCCGCCGTTATCGCGCAAGTCGAGTACCAGTCCCTTGATATGATGATTCTGCTTCAGGTCTTCCAGCGCGGACTTGACTTCCTGCGCGCTTTTTTCGGTGAATCCGGCGAGACTGATATAACCGATGCTGTCTCGCTGCACGCCGTAGTAAGGCACTTGATTTTCCACGATTTGTTTCCGTGTGAGGTCAATCTTGCGCGGTTTGTTCTCGCCGGGACGCCGGATTTTCAGCGTCACTTTCGAGTTCGGCATGCCTTTCAGCAGTTCGCTGACTCGAGTGGTGGTCGCATTCGTCACGTCGATCGTGTCGATAGCCAGAATGACGTCGCCGGCTTTGAGTCCGGCCTGCTGTGCCGGCATGCCTTCGTAGGGCTCGGCAATGACCACGCCCTGCCCGCGCTGCACGATGAGCGATCCGATGCCGCCATATTCGCCTGTAATCAGGTATTTGAAATCGTCCATCTCCTCTTCGGGGATATATACGGTGTAGGGGTCGAAGCCTCTGAGCATGGCGTCGATGCCCCGGCGAATCATCCTGTCGACCTCCACCGAGTCTACGTAGAACATTTCCACTTCCTTGACCAGCGCATTGAAAATCTCCAGCTGCTTACTTGTTTCGAAACGGCTTGTTTCCTGTGCCGAAAGCGTTTGCCACGCGACGGACAGGAACAGCAGGCAATATGTGCAAATAGATTTTATTCGTAACATACGATATTTGGTTATTTGGATTGCAAAAATACGCGAATTAATTCTTATCACCCAATATATTCTTTTACTTTTAACTTTATTTCATGCCAGCGGTCGGCCGGGATCTGCGGGCCGAAGGTCTCAATCACGTAGCCCGACAGGAGCGAGCCGATGCAGGCCGACTGTTTCAGCGATGCGCCGACCGACAGCCCGTAGAGGAATCCGGCTGCAAAGTTGTCGCCTGCTCCGGTGGTATCGAGCGGATTGCATGCCGGTGCGGGGACATGTACACATGTATCGCCGCTTGCGGCCAAAGCGCCTTTTTCGCCGATCGTCACGACCGAGATGTCCACCTGCTTCGCTATTTCGCGGACGGCGACGGCGGCATCCGTGCCCGTGTAGGCTTCCGCTTCGCGCTCGTTTGAGAACAGTATGTCGACGTATTCGGGTATCACGCGATGCAGCAGTTCGCTGAAGTCGTTGACGATATTGAAGTTCGACAGATTGAGGGCGATTTTGAGTCCCAGCCGGCGGATTCTGTGCAGAATGGGTAAGAACAGCGCTTCGTTGGAAATCAGATATCCTTCCACGTACACGCAGTCGTAGGGGCGAAGCGTATCGTCCCGGATTTCATCGGCCGACAGCGTCGCGGCAGGCCCCAGAAAGGTGGCCATCGTGCGCTCGCCGTCAGGCGAAACCAGTACCGTCGAGCATCCGGAGATGCCTTCGACGCGTACAAAATACGGCGCTACGCCGGCCTGCCGTACGGCTTGTTCGTAAAAGCGCCCGGCGTCGTCCGAGCCTATTTTACCGACATAGCCTGCGGCGACATTCAGCTTCGCCAGCGCGCGCATCGTGTTGCATACCGAGCCGCCGGGCGCCTCGTGCCGTTCCAAACCGGCCTGTACGCGATGAATCGCCAGCATCTGCGATTCGTCAATCAAATCCATGGCGCCCTTCGCCATGCCCATCCGGCGAAGCGTTTCGTCGCTCTCGAGCGTCAGGAGTATGTCCAGCAACGCATTTCCGATACCTAATATTTTCATCATTTTCATTTTTCCGGCAAAGATATTGCATATTTGGAAAAATACCCGTACTTTCGCGGCGCAATTTAACGGAAGGCTTTTCGCCTCATCTTCTTCCTTAGCTCAGTTGGTTAGAGCATCTGACTGTTAATCAGAGGGTCCTTGGTTCAAGTCCAAGAGGAAGAGCGCACGGTAAAAAGGGATGTGTTCCGGCATATTTGCCACGCAATTCTTCACCGTGTTCCGGTGCAGTCTGACGGAAACAGGCGTTTCCGTACTTCAAGTTTCGATATGAAAAAGAGCCGTCCCCGATGCCCGGCGCATCGGAAACGGCTCTTTTTGCATCCAACGCGGGGGAGGGTAGGGGCGAAAGCGAAAGTAGGGGCGAAAGATTTTTCGCCCCTACCCATTCGCATCCGGCCACGGCTCGGAGATGAGATTTGCGATAAATCCTCCGAACAAACAACCGTAAGTGCAGTTCACCCAACATTCCGACGAGAGCGGATAAGTTCCCCACATCATGCCGAACCGGGTCCAGTAGAAATAGCCGGCAATGGCGCCGAGAATCATTCCCGCCAATACCTCATGATTGAGCTGGATAAATAAAAGCAGTTTCATCCATTTCATCGCTGTTTGCTTATAATTTTCCGGGTATAAATTTTCTTCATGTTGCCTTGCGAAACAAGACCGGTGACACGGACAACTTCTTTTTTATCCTTTAATATCAGGGTTGTCGGAACGCCTGATACGGGGATCTGAAAATCCGTCTGCTGCCGGCCGTTGACGTCGACGCTAAAAAAACGGACGTCGGGGTTGTCGGTGATCATTGTCTGTTCCAGATTGTATCGCATTTTATTACAGACGGGAGATTCGTCGAAAAAGAATATGACGGTATATCCGCTGTCGGAAAGGCAGCCGTTGAACGCCGGAAAGCATCCGGTGTTGAAAGATTCCGGCGCATTGCCGACTTGTATCCGTGAAAAAATCACCGTACACAGGTAAAAACCGGCGATTGCAGCGACAAAGTGCATCGGACGCAAGATTATATTTCCCGTCTTCATCGTTTTTTTACATCCGGATTGTTCAGCCGTGCAGCACGACATACACTGCGCCTTTCGTTTCAATGAAGCGGATTTTGTCGTCCCTCAACAGCCAGCCGAGGGCGAGAAAAAGGAATGTCGCCGGAATATCCGAATATTTCCGGAGGTCCGTAACGCTCAGTTCTCCGTTAAAGGCAAGCAGATGGCATATTGTACCGGCATCCGCTTCTATTCTGTCTTTGTTCATAGTTCATCGTTTGTAGTTAGCTCACCTCTGCGTGAGAAGCGCTCTCACCTCCGCGTGAGAGACGCTCTCACCTCTGCGTGAGAAGTCCTCTCACCCCTGCGTGAGAGATGCTCTCACGCAGGGGTGAGAATTGCCTGCCGTCATTCAACCGTCAGCGTTTTGCCGTAGACGGTTGTTTTCGGCTCCTTCAAATCCTTTCCGCTCGAATACTGCGTGACGATTTTCACCTGATAGACGTTGCCGACCTTGAGCGACGGAATGAGGGCGGCGATTTGCGCCGGCTTGTTGGTGATGATGGTAACGGCTTGTGTTTCATAGCCGTCTTCCGCCACAAACCACAGGCCGACCGTGTTCTTGTCGCCCGTAAGCTTGATGTTGACGCCGTCGATCAGGACGGCTCCGCCGGACGTCAGGATTTCGTCCACCCTGCCGCTCACGCTGTCCAGCACTTCGAGGATTTGCGGTTGAGGCGAGGGGGCATTTACCTTGGTGAGTTTCACTTCCTTTTCGGCGTCCCTCAAGAGCGTGCCTTTGCTGAGGTTGACATGCAGCTTGTGGCGGTGCGGGTCGAATGTGTCCGTCACGCCATCGAATACGCCCGAAATGGAAAAGGCGATGTTAAACAGCGGCAGGTTGACCATCCCGCCGTTTTTCACGATGTAGGATACGGTTTCCTCCACGTCGTTGAGCACCGCCACGATGTCGGTCTTTGTGACCAGCGTGCCGCGCTGCAGCATCAGGTCGATAAACTGTTCACGGGTATAAACCGTTTTACTGTGCGTTTGCGCTGCGTAGTCGTCCTTGCGTTCCGTCAGCACGTTTTCATGCAATGAATATTCCAACATAATCTTTATTATTTAAAAATACAACTTATTTCCAATTTGTTGACTGTCCCGTTTCAATTTTCCTTCAAATCAACGGCGCAAAAGTACGGCGGTTTCCGCATCCCCGCAAGGTCTATTTGTCTACAATATTGGGCAAAAAGTTGAATCCGTACAAATTTTGTACTGTTTATGAAAAATAATATACTTTTGCGATGAAAACGGATCAAGAAATATAGCATTCATGGAAGTGAAAATTACGCCGCTGAACTGGCGGAAATATGTGACGAACAAGGACAGTGTGACTGCCGTAAACAATGATTTCATGCTGGTTGAGAACTTGCATCTCCTGCCCGTATTCGATTTCCCGTTCAAAGTCGACATGGCGGTTCTGGCGATATGCACGCAAGGCGTTGCGCGATACCGGGTCAATTTCAAACACTACGAAAGCAAAGCGCCGTGCATCAACATCCTTCTGCACAATCAGACGCTTCAGAAAGAGTATGGCAGCGACGATTTTCAGGGATATGCCATTGTTGCCTCGAAGCAGTTTATCGACAGTCTTCTGCATGACATGCGACGGAGGGAAATCATGCTTCAGGCCGTCGAAAACCCCGTCATACCGCTGTCCGGCGACGAGTTGAACATGTTTGTATCTTACTACAAAAACATAAAAAGGATCATCGAACTGAGCAACACTCCGTACTTGCTCGAAACACTGAAACACCTGACGCTGGCTTTCATCTATGGGACGAATTTCCATGATAATCTGCTGCTCGAAAACACGGCGGCATCACCACAACAGATGTTTACCAACCGATTTATGGCGCTTGTAAGAGAAAACTTCAAGCGCGAGCGGCAAATGTCGTTTTATGCCGGAAAACTTTGCCTCACTCCGAAGTACCTGTCGCTGAAAATACGCGCGATCACAGGCAAATCCGCTGCCGACTGGATAGATGACTATGTGATGCTCGAAGCGAAAGCGCTGCTCAAATCCACGAACATGACCATCCAGCAAATCAGCGACGAGTTGAATTTTACGTCGCAGTCGTTCTTCGGGAAGTATTTCAAGCGATACGAAGGGATGTCGCCGAAGGAGTATCGGGAGGGGTGAGATTTTACACGCAAAAGAGATTTTGTACTGGAATCCGATACGGAAAAGAGCCGTCTCTGATGCCCGACACATCGAAAACGGCTCTCTGTGTTGTTGTTGTTCTACTTTTCTATCAGCCATTTTGTTGCGTTACGTTGCACGATTCCGTTGTAAGTCGGCTCTTCGGGGTCGAGGGTGATAATGGTTTTCGGATGATGGTCGTTCGGTTTTT
>JAIRYD010000094.1 GCA_031267935.1 Tannerella sp. | reverse complement strand
TTAATCAGTTTCTTATTTGTCCATTCCCTTCGATGACATATTTATATGTGGTAAGTTCCGGCAGCGCCATGGGGCCGCGGGCGTGCAATTTCTGCGTGCTGATGCCGATTTCCGCGCCGAATCCGAACTGTGCGCCGTCGGTGAATGCCGTCGACACGTTGGCATACACGCAGGCGGCGTCCACTTTCCGTTCGAAAAGACGGAGTGTTTCGGGCGATTCGCTGATGATGCTTTCGCTGTGTTTCGAACTGTATAGAGCGATGTGTGCAAGCGCCTTCTCCGTAGACGAAACGGTGCGGATACTCATTTTGCAGTCCAGAAATTCTGTACCGTAGCTTTCGGGCATGGCCGGTTGCAGCAGCGCAGCCGGATATTGCCCCGACAGAGCGGCCAACGCCGGTTCATCGGCGTAGATGACGACGCGCCTGTCGGCCAGCGGACTGCAGATATAGGGCAGGTCGCCCAGCCGTTCGCAATGGATAATCAGACAATCAAGCGCATTGCAGACGCTTACGCGACGCGTCTTGGCATTGTGAACGATGGCGCGTCCTTTTTCCCGGTCGCCGTCCTTGTCGAAATATGTGTGGCATATCCCGGCGCCGGTCTCGATCACGGGCACAAGCGCATGTTCGCGTACATATTGAATCAGTGCGCTGCTGCCGCGTGGAATCACCAGGTCAACACTTCCGACGGCGTGCAGCAGTGCGGCGGTCGCTTCCCGTTCGGGTGGCAACAGGGTGCATACCTGCGGATTGACGTCATGTTTTTTCAGCGCTTCGTGGATAAGGCCGACCAGCGCGCGGTTTGAACAGTCCGCGTCCGAGCCTCCCTTCAATATACAGGCGTTTCCCGATTTGAAACACAGCGAAAAGACGTCGAACGTCACGTTCGGACGCGCCTCGTAGATGATGCCGATCACGCCGAACGGCACGGTAATTTTTTTTATCAGCATGCCGTTCGGCCGTCTGTTTTCGGACAGTATTTTGCCCCGCGGAGACGCAAGCAGGGACACCTGTTTCATGTCGTCCGCCATTCCTTCGATGCGTTCTGCAGTGAGTTTCAGCCGGTCGTATTTCGGGTCGTCCCGATTCATGCGCGCCAGATCCTGCCGGTTGGCATTCAGTACTTCAGCCTGTCGGACAAGCAGTATGTCTGCCGCATCGTTCAGTACGCCGTTGATTTGTGCGTCGCTGCATTCGGTCAGGTCGGCAGAGGCTTCCGCCGCCAGTTTGATTTGTTCTTTACTGTTCATTTTCAGTTTAATAAATATTCAATCCAGATAAAGGTAATCATAATGAATCATCGGACGGGCATTGCGTTTACCGATCAGCGAAACCGCCTTTTCGCAGTCATATCCTGCGCGTCCGACACCCAGCTGAAGACCTTTTTCATTGATTATCTTCACGATATCATCCTTTTTGAAAATGCCCGTGATGTGTCTGATTCCGACAAAAAGGACGCTCGTCGCTTTTTCGCCGTACAGCGCCTTTTCCGCGCCGCTGTCGATATGCACTTCGCCCTTGGCAAAATCTTCCGAATGGGCAATCCACTTCTTGACACTGCTGAACGATCGTTCCGACGGCAAAAAACGGGTGCAAATCACGTCTTTATCAGCAACAAGGTCGGGCAGGATATTTTTGCGGGCGCCGTGGGCGATGATGACGGGGATGCCTTCGTCCGCCACTTTGCGCGCAAGATGATATTTGGTCAGCATCCCGCCGCGGCCAAACGTCGACTTGCCGGGTCGGATGATCGACGATAGCTCGTCCTGTCGCCCTATTATCCTTATTACCTGGCTGTCGGGTTGGGACGGGTCGCCGTCGAAAATGCCGTCGACATTGCTCAGGATAATCAGTGCGTCCATGTTCATCATCGCGGCGACAAGCCCCGACAGTTCGTCGTTGTCGGTAAACATCAATTCCGTGACCGAAACGGTATCATTCTCGTTCACAATGGGTATGATACCGTTTTCGAGCATCACTTCCATACAGTTCTTCTGGTTCAGATAATGCGTCCGGCTGCCGAAATTTTCTTTCGACGTCAGCACCTGTCCGCAAACCAGATTGTGCTGGCGGAAGAATGTGGAATAATGGTTTATCAAGATCGCCTGTCCCACAGCCGAATATAGTTGACGCGACGAGATGGCATCCAGTTTCTTCACCGGCTTGACTTCGTTGCGTCCCGAAGCTACCGCCCCCGACGAGATCAGGACGACGTCAATGTCCGATTCGTGCAGTGCCGCAATCTGGGCGACCAGATCCGACATGCGCTGCAAATCCAGTGTACCATCTTTGTGCGCCAGCACGTTACTGCCAATTTTGATTGCAATTCTTTTTAAATGCTTCGACATGTATATTTCGTTTTACCGGACGGCAAAGATAGCCCTTTATTCAAAAAAATCATAATAAATGGAGGAAGAACGCCACATACTAAAGAATAATATATATCTTTGTCCACGATTTTATACATATATTATACTGAAAAATGAAACGGATTGAAAAGGGTATCTTATTTTTATCATGTTTATTGTCTGTTGTTTGCGTATTGAACTGTTCGGGAAACACCGACGCACCGGAGCCTCCGGTGCGTGAGGTTGTCGTAAAAATATCGGCAGATACGACGGTCATCAAGGCAAACGGCGTGGATGCCGTATCGTTTGCCGTGACGGCCGACGATGAGAAGGTCGTTTCGGATGTCTTCATTATCCGTAAAGGGGCATCGAATGAAACGGATACGCTCAAGGGAAGCAATTTTTCCACCAAAGAGGCCGGAAAATATACATTTTATGCGAGTTACAAAGGTAAAACGTCCAACGAAATCAGCATTGACGCCGCCGTCATCGTCGTGTTGCTTCAGGCCGACAAAAACACGATCAAAGCCAACGACAAGGATGCCGTACAGTTTACCATCACTGTCGACGGTCAGGATGTGACGTCCGCAGCCGCCATTACGAGAGAAGGAGAGCCGGACGTCGTTCTGGATCAGGTTTCCTTCGCTACAAAAAATCCTTCCACATACAAGTTTTATGCCACATACGAAGGGATCAAATCGAACGAAGTGAGCATCGAGGCGACGGAGATAGAATATCTGCTGACGGTCGACAAATCGTCTGTCAAGGCGGACGGTTCCGAAGAAGCTGTATTTCAGGTAATACTTGACGGAGCGGATATTACATCTGCCGCCACGATTTATCAGCGCATGGACGACGTGGAAACCGTGCTCGACGCGCCGGTGTTTTTCACGGACAATTACGGCATGTACACGTTCTATGCCGTTTACGACGGGGAAAAAACAAAAGAAATCGAGGTGAACGCCACGTATGTCAACATACAATTCGTAATGCATCATCTGATAATGGAATTTACGTCGACCACCTGTCCGAACTGCGTGCATGTAGAGCCGATCATTCGCGAAGTGCAGAACCTCATGACCGATCGATTACACCGGCTCGCGCTTCACATGGGCGGAAAGCATTGTTTCAGTTCGCTGGAAGGTGTGATGGGGCAGGTGGCCAACAGCCTGAGCAGCGATTCGCTTTTTCCTTCGATGACAATAAATCTCCGTTACGACGAGGGACTTAAACCTACGCAAACCCCGACGAGAATATCCCAGGCGCTGGAAAAATCGGAACGGGACAGGAGCCGCGTGTCCGAAACCGGTATCGCGGTCGAATCGAAAGTGAACGGTACGGATATTGATTTTACGGTAAAGGTAAAAAGTATAAAAACGGATAATTACGGATTCTTTGCATTTATTGTCGAAGATGGTGTTGTGCACAGCCAGTTATATCCTGATCCCTCGGCCGAAGCCGGCTACTCGACGGTGCTTAATTACGTGAATAACGACGTGGTAACCTATTCGCTGAGCGGCGACCCGTTGCGGGGCATCAGCCTCGGACAGGTCGCAAGAGGCAGGGAAACGATACGTAAATATACCATACGCACGAGTGAACATAATGCAAAACGGACTGTAAATCTGTCGAAATGCCGCATCGTCGGTTATACCGTACGGCCGAACGGCGTGATCGACAATGTGGTGAATTGCCCGGTGAACGGTTCGGTGCTGTATCCGTATGTGAGGGAGGTTCTATAACTGTCCCCCCCAATAAATAGCGCATATATCGGTCTGACCTTTGTTTCCGGTTGTTGCCTTCGGAAATGGGAACAGTTCCAAAGGTGGCAACGGTTTTACGTTATTTTTCTTCCCGCATATTTCCGCGGATACTGGAAGACGATGGCGAGGGAAGCCGCTACCCCCGTCAGTACGGGATAATAGAGATAAGGCACGATTTCCATGGGTTTGACGCTGCCGGCGATGCCTGCCGCGATGAGTACTTGCGCGCCGTAGGGGAGGAGGCCCTGCATGGCGCATGAGCACGTGTCGAGCAAACTGGCCGTACGGCGAGGGTCGATGCCGAACATGGCGCCGATCTTACGCGCAACGGGACCTGTAATAATCAGGGCAATCGTATTGTTTGCCGTGCAGATGTCCGTGCAGGCTACCAGTGCGGCGATGGAAGCCTCGGCTTTCCGTTTCGACCGTATGTTTTTCGTAATCCTGTCTACCAGCCAGTCTACTCCGCCGTTGCGCCGTATCACTTCGAACATCCCGCCGGCCAGCAGTGTGACGATAATCAGTTCGCCCATGTCGTTGACAATGCCGGTATTTACGGCTTTGGCCCAGTCCCACACGGTGAAACCGGCGTCGAACAGTCCGATGACACCCGACAGAAAAATGCCTGCCAGCAGCACAATCATCACATTCACCTGCGACAGGGCCAGACCGAGTACCACCAGATAAGGAATGATTTTGATCCATTTCACGTCTTCGACGACGTGCATCCCGTGATGAAGTCCGTATCCCTGATACACGTAGAACAGCACAAGCAGCAGGGTCATCGGCCATACGATGCGCACGTTCACAATGAATTTATCTTTCATTTCGACCTGCTGTGTCTGCGTGGCGACAATCGTGGTATCCGAAATGAACGACAGGTTGTCGCCGAACATCGACCCGCCGATGACGATGCCGATCATGGCAGGCAGGTCCATCCCGATTTGCGGCGAAAGACCCACGGCGATCGGGGTAAGGGCGGCGATCGTGCCGCACGATGTACCCATCGACATGGAAATGAAACATGCCGCCACGAAAATGCTTGCGGGAATCATGCCGGACGGCAGCACATACAACACCGCATTGACCGTCGCGTCGACAGCGCCCATCGCTTTGGCGCTGCCGGCAAAGGCGCCCGCGAGGATGAAGATCACTACCATCAGCATGATCGTGTCGTTTGCCGCTCCTCTGCAGAAGGTGGCGATACGCAGATTGATCGAGCCACCCGAAAAAAGCAACGCCACGATGGACGTCAGTACGAACGCCACCGAAACAGGCAGCCTGTTCAAATCGCCCGTGACAATAAATACCGTGATATACAGAGCAAAAAATATACACAGCGGGAGCAGCGCCCGTCCGTTCGGTTTAATGACCGGCTTGTCGTCCGAATGATTCATCTTTATTTGTTTTATGCGCGTATAAAAGTATGCAGTCTCCGTCAGTCGGGCAATACCATTAACATGGTATTTTATCGTGCATCAGGGCAGGCGGTGTATCGAAGTGATGGGTACCGGTTCGACAAGATACTGATCCATGTCCTTTTGCTGCTGTATTTTTTTTACCACATCCATGCCTTCCACGACGCGTCCGAAGGCGGCGAATCCCACGCCGTCGGGATTGCGTTTTCCGCCGAAATCCAATTCGGGCTGGTCGCCGATGCAGATGAAAAACTCGGAGCTTGCCGTGCCGGGTTTCGAGCGCGCCATCGAGAGCGTGCCGTCCAGATGCAGAATGCCCGTATCTTCGGTCGTCTCGTGCGGAATGGGCGCCACGACGTCTCTGTCGGACAGTCCGCCCTGAATCACTTCTATTTTGACTTCGCCGGATTGATTGTTCATGCGTACAACCCGGTAAAATACTGTTTTGTGATTGCCGTAAACCCCTTCGTCCACTAACTTGAGGAAGTTTACGGCCGTGACGGGCGCCTGTTCCGGATAAATTTCTGCCGTGATGGCGCCCATCGGTGTTTCAAAAACGACGCGGGGCGGCCGGGTGAGCGGCTTGCATGCGGTTGCGATACACAGCAATACGAACAGGCATACCATCAGATGCGACGTGTTCATTTGCGCGGGAACTGTAAAGTGTCGAATACTTTTTTCTTTTGTTTTCACATGCGATTATTTTTTTCGTTGCGGTCTTTTGTCCTGTCGGGATTGCTGCTGTTTCGTGCGCTCTTTCTCTTTCTGTTGCTGTTTCAGTGTATGTTCCTGTTTGCGTTGCGCTTCTTCCAGCCGTTGCATGAACGAGGATTTCTTGCGCGGTTTCTTTTTGTTCTCCTCCAGTTTCAGCAACAGTTTTTCTTCGTTGACGAAAAAACGGCAGGAGAGCGTCTGCGCGATCGTGATCAGCGACGAAATCAGGATGTAGTAGCTCAATCCTGCAGATGTCTGGTTGAAGAAGAAAAACATCATGACCGGCATGAAATACATCATCATTTTCATTCCGGGCATCTGCTGCTGTCCGGTGTCGGACATGGCCATGGTGATTTTGGTGTAGACGATCTGCACGGCCACCATCAGTATGCAAAACAGGCTGAGATGATTGCCGAATACGGAGTTTATCAGGGGGATGTTTGCATTCCACGAAATGATGTCATCGAACGTGGAGAGGTCTTTTGCCCAGAGAAAGCTCGACTGCCGCAGTTCGAAGGCCGTGGGGAAAAGTCCGTACAGGGCAATCCAGATCGGCATTTGCAGCAGCATCGGGAGGCATCCGCTCATCGGACTGGCGCCTGCCCGGTTGTAGAGTTCCATAGTCGCCTTTTGCCGGTCCATCGCCTGTTCCTGCTTGGGGTACCGGGCGTTGATTTCTTCCACTTGCGGCCTCAGCACGCGCATCTTGGCCGACGACATGTATGACTTGTAGACCAGGGGAAACAGCAGTACCTTGATGATCAATGTCAACAAGAATATGATGAGGCCGTAATTGGAGGAGTAATGTCCCAAAAATTCAAAAATGGGCACAATAAAATATTTGTTGATGGGGCGGAAGAATTTGGCGCCCAGCGGCACGAGGTCGTCCAGCGTCAGCGCCCTGTCGCCGGAAATACCTTTGTCGTAGTCGCGCAGCAGCGCGTATTTGTTCGGCCCGATGAAATACCTGAATGCAATCGGTTCCCGGCCGGCGATGTCGAACGCGACGGAAGTCGTGACATCCAGCTGTTTCAGATAGTTGGCATTGTCGAGTACGGTAGACCGCATGCTGGCAGAATAGAAGGCGTCTTCGGCGATCAGTACGGTCGAGAAAAATTTGTTTTTGAATCCGATCCATTTCAGGCGATTGGAGGTCCGTTCTTCGTCGTCTTTCGTTTCGTTCAGGCGTTCGACTTCGTCGCCCAGATATTTGTAGTACAGCCCGGTGTACTGATTTTCATATTTCCGTCCCTGTTCCAGCTGACGGGCTTTCTGGCGCCAGTTGATGTCCAGCGAGCTGATGTTCGGCGACAATACGCCGTTCAGTCCTGTGCACTGAATCGCAAAGTCGAGCATATATTCGTCCGGCTTCAGCGAATAAATAAAATCGATGTAGCTTTGCCCGTCGATTGCCAGCCGCATGGTGGTCGAATGTGCATCGCTTTCGACGGAAGTGAAATACAGCTCCGACGTGTTGACCACGCGGTTTGTGGCGGTCACCAGCGTCAGGTTGAAGTCCGATTCTCCTTCGCCGTCGAACAGGATCAGCGGTTGCTTGTCGAAAGTCACAAACTCTTTCAGGCGTGCGGAGTAGAGGCGTCCGCCTTTCGTGCTTACGCGCAGTTCGACTTTTTCGTTTTCGATTGTGACGAATGATTCTTCGCCTTCGGATGCGGCGGCAAATGCACCGTAGGTCTGCGCCAGCCGGACGGTTTTTACGGAATCGGGTATTTCTTCCGCTGCCGAGATTTCCGGCTGCCGGACGGGGGCGGCGGCTGTTTCGGCCTGTGCGGCGAATTGCACTTGTGCGATGGAATCCTGATAGTGGCGTTGTGCTTCCATGGCTTCCATCTGTTCCGGTGTCGGGCGGTTGAGCCACGAAAAAAGCATGATGACGGCTCCGATCAGGATGAAACCGATAATGGTGTTTTTATCTACTGACATACATTCATATTATTTGCCGGCGATTGCCGCTTTGATGAAACTTACAAACAATGGATTGGGATTGAGCACCGTACTGTTGTATTCGGGATGATACTGCACGCCGACGAACCATTTCAGGGCGTGTATTTCGACCACTTCTACCAGACCGGTATCGGGGTTTTCGCCGACGCAGTTCATTCCGGCGTCTTCGAATGCCGCTTTATATTCATTATTAAATTCGTAGCGATGGCGATGGCGTTCCTGTACCGTTTTCCGGCCGTAGGCTTCGAAGACTTTGGAGTCTTTGTTCAGGATACATTCATACGTGCCCAGACGCATCGAGCCGCCCATATTCGTCACGTTTTTCTGTTCTTCCATCAGATCGATTACCTTGTATGGCGTTTGCGGCTCCATTTCCGTGGAATTGGCCCCCGTATAACCAAGCACGTTACGCGCAAATTCAACGACCATGCACTGCATGCCCAGACAGATGCCGAGGCAGGGCACGTCATGTTCGCGCGCATAGCGGATGGCGATGAATTTTCCGTCGATCCCCCGCTGGCCGAAGCCGGGCGCCACGAGTATGCCGTCCAGGCCGGAGAGCAGCGATTCGACGTTTGTTTCGTCCACTTTCTCGGAATGTATCAGTTGCAGATCCAGTTTGCGGTCGTTGTATACCGACGCGACGAACAGCGATTCGTCGATCGATTTATAGGCATCCTGCAATTCCACGTACTTGCCTACCAGTCCTATTTTCACTTTTTCGGTGGCTTTCGTCTTTCTTTCGAGGAAGTCTTTCCACGGCTGCATGTCGGGCGCGGGAACGGTGTCGATACCCATTTTGTGCAGGACGATCGTATCCATGTTTTGCCGTTGCAGTACGAGCGGCACTTCGTAGATCGTCGGTACGTCGATTGATTGTATGACGGATTCTTTCGACACGTTGCAAAAGAGCGCCACCTTGTGCAGCAGTTTGTCGTTCAGTGCATGCTCGGTACGGAGCACCAGCAGGTCCGGCTGCACGCCCAACTCGAGCAACTGCTTCACGGAGTGCTGCGTAGGCTTCGTCTTGTATTCTTTGGCGGCGGCAATGTAGGGTACATACGTGAGGTGGACGCAGATGCAGTCCTTGCCCATCTCCCATTTCAGCTGGCGGACGGATTCGATAAAGGGCAGCGATTCGATGTCGCCCACCGTGCCGCCGATTTCGGTGATCACGAAGTCGAATTTGTTTTTCGACCCGAGCAGTTTCACGTTCCGCTTGATCTCGTCGGTGATGTGGGGGATGACCTGGACGGTTTTGCCCAGAAAATCGCCGCGCCGTTCCTGTTCGATGACGTGCTGATAGATGCGACCGGTTGTCACGTTGTTTTCACGCGTGGTCGGGACGTTCAGGAAGCGCTCGTAGTGTCCCAGGTCGAGGTCGGCTTCGTGTCCGTCGATGGCCACGAAACATTCGCCGTGCTCGTAGGGGTTCAGCGTGCCCGGGTCGATGTTGATGTAGGGGTCAAACTTCTGGATGGTCACGTGATAGCCACGCGCCTGCAGCAACTTGCCCAGCGAAGCGGAAACGATGCCCTTGCCCAGCGAGGAGATCACGCCGCCCGTAACGAAAATGTATTTAGTATTTGCCACAATGATAAATTTTTTAAAGCGGCAAAGGTATTGTTTTTTATCGGGATGACAAACGGACGAAAAATATTTTTTTGCGTCTGTCTGCCGGGATTGCAGTTGCAAACCGTTTTTTTTTGAATGAACAGACGAACCGGCAAATGTGAAAATCAGGCCGACAGGTCAAATTCCGGTTGATATTGCCGCTGATTATACGGTTATAATACCCTTTCTCCTGCAAGTCCTTACAGTATCCGAACGCCGCCCTGTCCATGAGGAACAGAGCGAGGCGGATTGCTCTCAATCGCGTTTTTGTCCGGCGAGAAAAAAGTGCAGGAAGCACATAATACATAGCCCGATAACGAAGGGACAAAGCCGCGGGTACATGTCGACAGGTTCGGCACACGGGAGAAATCAATCATTTTGAAAGAAAATAGAGAAAAAACGATGAAAATAATTTTGTCCATTGAAAAATTATTTATCTTTGCGGTCATATAAATTTAAACCCGTAAAAAGAATTGGATATGGCTGCAAATTATGTATTGGTAGAGCGCGGTAATCCGGGGAATCCCAAGGCGCCAAAGAAATTTTACGCACAGGCAAAGAGCAGCGGCGAACTGACGTTGCGCAAATTGAGCAAGGAAATCGCCGAAGGTTCCACCACCGTGAGCGATACCGATGTACTGGCCGTGTTGAACGACCTGACCAAAGTTTTGAAACGTCACCTGGATAACGGCGAAATTGTCCGTTTCGGTGATTTCGGCACATTTCAGGTTGCTTTCACAAGCGATGGTGCGGAAACGACAGATAAGTTTCACCCCTCGTTAATCAAAAAACCGAAAGTAGCGTTCCGTCCGGGCATTGACCTCAAGGAAATGCTTGCCACGCTGAAATACGAAAAGGCAAAGTAAAACGATTACCGACCGTTTCAAAAAAGATTACCGATCGTTTTTTAATCGATTACCGATCAATTTTAAAAAGATTACCGATCGTTTGGAGAAACGATAGTTATCGTTTGAGGAAAAGACGGCGGGCGTTTCAGAAGAAGCAAATGAAAGTATGAATGATTAAATGATATGACTTGATATAGATCACATAAAAATTTGAGCTAACGCTCTAAATCTCTACCCAAACAAGGAACGCCTGAAACGAGAAAAAGAGGATGTACGAAAACAAACCCTGCTCGAACACGTCGCCACGCATATTGCCGAAATCCAAACCCGCCCTTACATTACCGTTGCAGAGGCAACCGAACTGCTTGGAATTTCCAAAGACACCGTGCGCCGCCTCATTAAGAAAGGCAAATTGCCTGCCGTCAATTTGGGCGAGCGGCTTACGCGCATTAGCCGCGTTCATATCGAAGAAATGTTTACCGCCGTGCAAATGCCCGAACAACCCGAAGAAACCAAGCCCGCCGCAGCCGACACGCCCCAAAACGCTATCAATCCCGATGATTATTACACGGTTGGCGATATTGTCAGCAAATACAACACCTATCCGTTAGTAATCAGCAATTTTATTGAAAAGCACAAAATCCAACAACTCAAATTCGGGCGTTCCGTTTACATTCCGAAAACCGAGTTTGACAAACTTTTTATCAACCGCAAAACACGACAGAGGGGGAAAAAACAATGAAAGAACTGTTGAATACAAAGGTTACGGTTAGAGTTCGCAAAGCCGAATACCG
>JAIRYD010000001.1 GCA_031267935.1 Tannerella sp. | reverse complement strand
CTGTCCGTCCAGTGCATCTGCATCTCCACGATGAAGCGGCGCCCGCCGTTGTCGGTGCAGCACACGTCGACGATCGAGTTTTTCAGCAGGGGAATTTCCGGTATCAGCTCGCCCGGCTGATACGTCAGGCTGACGATCCGCTGATTCGCCGCCAGCGGAAGCATGCTGTTGAGAAGACTTATGCACAGATGTTCGTGTTCGCCGAAGATGCGTTTGAACGTCAGATCGTTTTTTGGGTCAAGATAATATGCCATATCGTTCGCGGTATTTTAAATTACGCGGGCAAATATACGGAGATTTTTTAATTGCATGACGGGCGTTGCTCTGTTTATTGTCGGGCGTAACGTTTTTTTGCCGCGTGCAAAGCCGGTATTCTGCTTTTCAGTTCCGGCGGTTATGCTGAACCGGGATGCTGTTCCGATTATATACACCGGATTTTACGGGTGATTCCTCTCTTTACCGACTTGCTTGACGGCTCCCATTCCATTAATCATACTTCTAAAAAAACATGATTGTCCGGAAAAAATCCGGACAATCATGTTTATATTATATCCCTCTCTGATCTTTCAAAGAGAGAGCGGCCGAATGTTTCAAGCTTTCGCCACTTCGATTGCGATTCCGCGTTTGATAAATTTGCGCTTCTGTATTTCGTAAGCAATCGGTGTTGCCACGTAAAGCGTCGAATAAGTGCCGACGATCACGCCCAGCAGGATGGCAAACGTGAAACTGCGAATCGTCGCACCACCCAGCATGAAGATGACGAACACGACGAGTAAGGTTGACAGCGACGTACTGAACGTACGTGTCAAGGTCGAATTTAATGCGTCGTTAATCACCTGATAGCGGTCGCGTTTAGGATAGTTGCGAATGGTTTCGCGGATACGGTCGAAGACGACCACCGTGTCGTTGATGGAGTAGCCGATCACGGTCAGAATCGCCGCAATGAACGTCTGGTCAACTTCCATCGAGAACGGCAGGATTTTCCAGAGTAGCGTATAGAACGCAATAATACACAGGGTTGTGACCAGTACGGACACAAATACGCCTGCCGAAAAGGCGAAGTCTCTGAATCGTATCAGGATATACAGCGCCATGAAGAACATGGCCAGTATCACAGCGGTCACGGCGCGATTTTTTATATCGTCAGCCATGCTTGCACCCACTTTCTGCGAACTCTGAATAAATGAGTCTTCAAACTGAGCGATGGTGGTACCTTCGTCCAGGAACGATTGCAGCCCGGTGTACAGTTTGCCGATGATTTCGCTGTCGACGTTCGGGCCGTTGTCGTCATATTTGTAGTTGGTGGAGATACGCACCTGATTGGATTGTCCGATGGTGATCACGCTCACGGCTCCATTCAGTTCGGGAGCGAGCGCCTCGCGGACATTTTCGGTACTTACTTCATCGCTGAAACGGACGACATAATTGCGTCCGCCCGTAAAGTCGATACCGGTATTCAGTCCGATTGTCATCATGGATACTGCGCCCAAAACGATCAGCACAAGCGGAATGATAAATCCCATCCTTCGCTGGCCGAGGAAATTGATTTGCGGATTGGTAAGGATATTTTTCGATATGGAAGTCGTGAATGTAATATTTTTCACTTTGTCTTTCGATATCAGATATTCGTATGTAATACGCGTCAGGAACACAGCCGTCAGGAAAGATGCGATCAAGCCGATAATCATCGTTGTGGCAAATCCCCGGATAGGTCCGGTTCCGACCACAAGCAGTACGACACCCGTGATAATCGTCGTCAGGTTCGCATCGAAGATGGCCGAGAAGGCATTACTGTATCCGTCCGAGATGGCTTTGGGCAGGGCTTTGCCTGCGCGCAGTTCTTCCTTGGCGCGTTCGTAGATCAGCACGTTCGCGTCGACTGCCATACCCAGCGTCAACACCATACCGGCAATACCCGGCAGCGTCAGTACCGCCTTGAAGGAGGCGAGAATACCCATCGTAAAGAAGATGTTCAACACCAGCGCGCCATTGGCGATCATACCTGCCTTCATGCCATAGATGCCGCACATATAGATCATCAGCAAAATCAGCGCCAGCACGAACGAGATGATACCGGCCTGGATGGCTTCCTGCCCCAGCGACGGCCCGATGACGTCTTCGTGAACGATGTCTACCGATGCCGCCATTTTGCCTGATTTGAGCACGTTGGCAAGGTCTTTTGCTTCTTCGGGCGTGAAATGTCCGGAGATTTGCGAGCGTCCGCCGGGGATTTCTTCATTTACATTTGGCGCGGAATATACCATATCGTCCAGTACGATTGCGATACAGCTTCCGACATTGGCTTTGGTCAGGCGCGCCCAGTTTTTGGCGCCGTCGGCGTTCATGGTCATGCTCACCTGCGGTTCGGTGCGTCCGATTTGCTGCTGCGAAAAATCGGCTACGGCATTGATGATCACGTCTCCACTCAGCGCAGGCAGTCCGTCACGGTTCACCTTGATGGCATATAACTGGTACAGACGCCCTTCCGTATCGAACGGTTTCACGCCCCATTTAAACGCGATGTCGCGTCCCAGTACGGCTTTCACCTGCGGCATGTCCAAATATTTGGAGATGGTATCCATGTCGCTTTTAAGCGCATAACCGACTATCGGTCCGGAGGTCAGGTACGTTCCCGTTTCGTCCGTACTCATTCTAAGTCTGTTAAACAGTGGATGCTGTTTTGCGTATTCGGCTCTGTCGGTTTCCGAAAGGGTTTCGTCCGAAGCGTCCGCAGGCGTTTCGCCCGTCAACTGGGCGAGCAGCGAATCGGCTTCGGAAGTAGCGGGCGTACCGGACTCTGCCGTCAGGTCCATCGTGACATCCGTCGAATCGGCTGTGGACGCATCTTCATTTTTCAGCAGGCTGGCCAGTACGCCGTCAGCGGTCTCCAGTCTGGAAACTATGTTTGTCAGATTATGCGTTTCCCAGAACTCGAGGTTGGCGCTACCCTGCAACAGGCGGCGCACACGTTCGGGTTCCTTGACGCCCGGCAACTCGATAAGAATGCGGCCGTCGGTTTCCAGCCGCTGGATATTGGGCGAGACCACGCCGAAACGGTCAATACGCGTCCGCAAGACGTTGAACGAGTTCTCGATCGCGCTTTTGAGTTCGTCACGAAGTACCGCCGCGACCTGCCCGTCCGTGCTTTGCTGATTGATTTTATCTCTCAGTTCGAGCGTGCCGAAAATGGCGGAAAGACGTGCGCCGGGATCCAGTCTCTTATATTCTTCGATAAACAGATCGATGAAATCTCTCTGGCTGGTAGCTTGCCGTGCGCGGGCCAGGTCGAGCGCCTTGTTGAAGTCTTCGTCACGATTATTTCCTGAAATGGAACGAATTACATCGGCTACATTCAGTTCCAGAATGACGTTCATCCCGCCCTTCAGGTCCAGACCCAAAGTAACTTCCTTTTCGCGGCACTGCTTGAGCGTATACCACAACCATACTTTTTTGCTCGCTAACGAGTCTAAATAAAAACTTTCCTTCGATGTGTCTCCGTTTGCATATTCGGTCGCCTGGCTGGTGTATTTATTTGTCACAAAAGAAAATGACAGATAAAAGATACACACAAGCGTAAGCAATATCGAAAAGACACTTACAAATCCTTTGTTTTGCATTGAATCTCTACTGTTTATGTTATTACTTTTTGTTATGTCCGATTTATCAGGGTGCAAATATAGTTTTTTTTTCATTGCCAATGATTAAATATCGGATTTATTTCTTGTTTTATTTTCATTTTCCGGAAAATCGCTTTCTAAATTTGAATGGAGAATCGATGCGGTCAAATGCACTCTTTTTTGTATTGTTCGTTTTTTATTTCTATTTTTGTTCCGTCGAATTTTGCGTAATCAATCTTTACATTAATAATATGCGTTTGAAAAACATTTTTATCCGGTTGTTTTTACTTGCGGCGTGCTGTGCCGGTTTGCAGGCGCAACAGGTGGATACGGTATCCGTCTACAGTCCGTCGATGGATATACATATCGAAAACGTGATCATCCTGCCGGCGGACTACGAACGAGGGGCATCGTTTCCCGTAGTGTATCTTCTGCACGGCTACAGCGGCAATGCGAAAACGTGGATTCGGATTCATCCGGAGTTGCCCGATCTGGCGACACGTTACGGCATCATCATCGTGTGTCCCGACGGGAAGAACAGCTGGTACTGGGACAGCCCTGTCGACCCGAAGATGAGATACGAGACTTACGTCGCAAAGGAGTTGATCGCGTATGTCGACAGCCGTTACAGGACGGTTGCCGGCAGGGATGGACGTGCCGTGACGGGGCTGAGCATGGGTGGACACGGTGGGCTGTGGCTGGGATTTCGCCATACGGACCTGTTCGGCGCATGCGGTTCGACAAGCGGAGGCGTCGACATTCGCCCTTTTCCCGAAAACTGGGAGATGAACAGGGCGTTGGGACGGTATGACGAAAACGAAGCGCGGTGGAACGAACATACGGTTGTCAACCAGCTGGATCGCATCTTGCCCGACACGCCGGAAATCATTTTCGACTGCGGGACGGAAGATTTTTTCTGCGAAGTAAACGAAGCGCTGCACAAAAAACTGCTCGAAAAACGAATTCCGCACGACTACACAAGTCGCCCCGGCGCGCACAACAACGCTTACTGGAAAAACGCCATCGAATACCAGCTTTTGTTTTTTCATCTGTTTTTCAGGAGAATATAATGCGGGAAGAAGGTGTACTTTACATGGGAAAAATAGGGCAACCCTATAAAAAAGAAGAGGTTGTCTCACGACAACCTACAACCTTCATTGTTAACCTTAAATCTAATACCATGAAAAACACAGTGCAAATATACGGGGTTTATGTTTTACAACATGCTTTTTCGATGTGAAAAAATCCTAATTGAACATTGTTTAACTTTACGACTGTTTCATATATCCGTTTTTAACATGCGTATACATCCGATGCTTTATTTTTACTTCTCCGGAAGTGCTTTTCGACAGCCGGACACATGCCTCGGTGTCTGTAATGGGCGGGATTTGAATCGCCCCCGTATATTAACCTGAGTTCGACCTGAAAGCAACTGCATTTTTAACAGATAATTTATAGGGTTTCGGGCTTCACGGCCATCTTATATGCAGAGAACAGAAAATTATTCATCCATATAAATGAAACAACTATGAAGACAAAACATTTTATTACCGTGTCGCTGACGTGCGTATTGTTCGTTTTTAACGGATTCGATGCTGCCGAAGCGCAGAATGGCGACGATTATTTTACGATTTCGGGCGTCGTGAAGGATGCCCGGAGCAAGAAGGAAGTGGAACAGGTCAACGTCTCGGCCGTCGGGACGAGCATCGGCACCGTCACGAACGAAGACGGGGAGTTCACGCTCAAACTGAACAACACAGCCGGCGTGAAAGAGATTGAACTATCCTGCATAGGTTATTTCAATGCGCGCATTGCCATTACGGGAAACGATATGAAAGAACAGACATATCTCATTTATCCCGAATCGTTCCATCTGAGCGAGATAGAAGTATTCAGCTGGCGAAATCCGCGCGACCTGATTAAGGCGGCGCTGGACAAGTTACCGGACAATTATCCCATGCAAACCAACATGTTGACGGGTTTCTACCGTGAAACGATTCAGAAACGGCGCAAATACATCAACATATCCGAAGCCGTGGTGCAGGTCTACAAGAGTCCGTACACGACGAACGCTTCGAGCGACCGTGTACGTGTGTTGAAAGGACGTAAACTGGTCAGTCCCAAACTGAGCGACACGCTGAACGTGAAGCTGCTGGGTGGTCCCAACATGGCGGCATACGTCGATGTCGTCAAGAATCCGGACATCCTGCTCGATCCGGAAATGCTGCAATATTTCTCGTACAAAATGGGCGAAACAACCTCCATCAACGGCCAGCTGCAGTACGTCGTCCACTTCGAACCGCAAGTGGCGCTTCCTTACCCGCTCTATTCGGGTACGTTCTACATCGATCGCGGAACGCTGGCTTTCACGCGGGCAGAGTTCAGCATGGACATGAAAGACCGGCTCAAAGTGATCGATCTCATCCTGAAGGAAAAACCTGCCGGACTGCGATTCACGCCCGAAGAAGTATCGTACGTCGTCAGCTACAAACAGCGTGACGGAAAGACATACCTGAATTATATATACAACAGAATCAGGTTCAAATGCGACTGGAAACGCCGGTTCTTCGCCACGAACTACATCGTCGTGGGCGAAACGGTCGTCACGGACAACCGGTCCGAAAATGTGGAAAAAATCCCCGCCAGAGAGGCCTTTTCCATGCGGCAGTCCCTCAGCCAGGAAGTATCGGCATATTTCGACGACGACTTCTGGGGCGCCTACAATATCATCGAACCGACCGAATCGCTGGAAAATGCCGTAAGCAGATTGATGAAACAACAGGACAAATCAAAATAAAAGTCGTACATTTGTTTCGCACGAAATAATAATGTACGCTGCCATGCTAAACGATTTTTTGCTGTTCGGAAAGATAAAAGACGGTGACATAAAGGCTTTCGAAATACTCTTCCGCTCGTATTACACGCCGCTCTGCCTCTACGCCTCAGGCATTACGGGGAGAACGGACATTGCGGAAGACATCGTGCAGGATATTTTCTATTTCATCTGGAAAGAACGCACGACGATGCGGATCCGCCGCTCCGTCAAAAGCTATCTGTACGGCGCAGTGAAAAACCAGTCGTTTCAGTATCTGGAGCATGTGGATGTCCGTGAACGGTACGCGTCGTATGTGCTGCACGAAGCGGGAACGACTGCCATGCCGAACCCTCAGGAACAGCTCGAATATGCGGAACTGGAGACCGTCGTCGAACGGACGCTGGCCGGACTGCCCGAACGGCGGCGGCGCATTTTCCGCATGCATCGCATGGAAGGACATAAATACAGCGAAATAGCCGTGCATCTCGTCATTTCGGTCAAAACGGTCGAGGCCGAAATGACGAAAGCCTGCCGGCAGTTGCGACAGGAAATTGAGAAATATTACAAGAACAGATCATGACCAAAGAAAAAGAACAAAATATGACAGACCGCGCGTGGGACACGCTCTGCGAGAGGCTCACGCGCGACAGCCTGCTCACGAGCGCCTGCAGTGTCGCCCGTCCGTCTGCCCTGCCTGCATGGTGCCTTGCGGCAGGCATCGCCGCCGTATTGGCCGTCGCGGCCGTCGTCGGGTGGAGACTGACACCGGATGCCGGCAATGCGATGCCGCAATACATGCACGTCCTGCACAACGAAGCACGCAGTTCGACACTGGTATCCATGCTCGAAGACGGCTCCGTCGTCTACCTCTCGGGCGAAACTTCCATCCGTTATCCGGCTCATTTCGGCGAAGACAGGCGCGAAATAGCGCTGCAGGGAAACGCATTCTTCGACATCAACCGCAGCCCGGAATGTCCTTTCTTTGTCGACACCGAGCCTGTCAGAGTAGAAGTGCTGGGTACGGCATTCGGCATACAGCACAGCGAACGCTCGGACTTCTCGCTGTCCGTCCGGCGGGGTGAAGTCAGGGTGACGCTGAAAAAAAACAACCGTACCCTGCGCGTGAAGGCAGGACACACCGTGCGGCTGGAGGCGAACGGCCTGCAACTGACGGAGGACGACTCGACGACGGTCAATGCGCACCTGCATCATATCCATTTCAAGGACGAACGCCTTGCCGACGTGGTGCATATCCTCAACAGACACACCCCTTCCCTGCAGATCGAAGTGGCTCCCGAGTTGTCGGACATCCGGTTGACCGTAGCTTTCGACGACGACGATCCGGAAACGATGGTACACCTGATTTGCCTCGCACTGGATCTGCGCCACTCGCAACACGACCGGACGGTTTATATCTTCCCCGGTACAAACGATTGACGGACGATGACGAGGGTAAAACATATCCTGCGCGGCATGGCCGCATGCATACTGGCATTTACCTGCATCATGCCTGCCCGGGCAGGACAGGACGACACGCCCCTCGACCGTAAAATCCGCCTGTCCGGACAGAAAGGAACCGTCTACCGACTGTTGAAGGAGGTTTCCGCACAGTCGGGATTCCTGTTCGTCTACGACAGCAGGACCGTCGACAACGACCGCAGGACGAGCATTTCCAAAGGCGAATATACCCTCGGCGATGCCATTCGCATCATCACCCGCAAGCCGGCCCTGCTGATCGACGTGCAGGGAAACCATATCCTGCTGCGTCCGGCAGCCAAAGACGGGCAGGTAGCGGAAGCCGGCGGACAGCCGGCGGACAAGGACGGCAAAAACCGCCGGGTCATACACGGCTCGCTGCACGACCTGGAAACGAAGGACCCGATTGTATACGCCACCGTCAGCCTGCCGAACACGTCCGTCGGCACGGTATCCAACCTGCATGGCGAGTTTCGACTGGTCATACCCGACTCGCTGCGCGATTCCGTGGTGCGGTTTTCGCATATCGGATATGAAAGTCGCGAAGTGGATGCCATGCTGCTCGCCGGACAGACGGTCGATTTCCCGCTGGAGCCGAAAGTCGTCCCGCTGCAGGAAGTGGAGGTGGTCAGGGTCAATCCCGTCCGTGAAATACGGGAGATGCTGCAGCGCCGCGAGGAGAATTATCCTGCAGCGCCAGTCTTCCTGACAGCCTTCTACCGCGAAGGCATCGAGCACGGAAGGAAACTCATCGACCTGTCCGAAGCCGTGCTTGAGATCTACAAGACGGGCTACCATGCCGACGTCGCCGGCGACCAGGTGAAACTCGTCAGAAAACGTCGCGTCACACACGTGCAGGCGGGCGACACCATCCTGCCGAAAATGAAATCGGGCATCGGGTCGTGCCTCATTCTGGACATCATGAAGGAACTGCCCGACTTTATCAATCCCGACGACGAAACGCAGTATCACTATACGCACGAAGCGGTCAGCGTCGTCGACGACCGCCTCGTGAATGTCATCTCCTTCAGACAGAAGCCGCAAATGGAAGAGCCACTCTTCATCGGCGAACTGTATATCGAAAACCGGCGCAAGGCGCTCGAAGAAATACGCTTCGAAGTCGACCCTGCACATGCGGACAAGGCGACGAATCTGTTTGTCGACCGCAAAGCGCACAACCTGAAACTCACCCTCCGGCAGGCCGCCTACATCGTTTCCTACAAACCCCTGCACCCACATTCGCCCTACTACATCAGCCATGTCCGCGGCGACATTCTGTTTCGCGTCAGAAAAAAGGGACGCCTTTTCAGCGTGCCGCTGCATTTCTGGTTCGAAATGGTGACGTGCAGGATAGATACGGTCGACGTCCGTACCATCCCGCGCAGCGAACGCCTGTCGCCCAACCGGATATTCGCCGAAACCGGACATGTCTACGACAAGGACTTCTGGGAAAACTTCAACATCATCCTTCCCGAAGAAAAACTGAAGGAAACACTCATCAACAGCATCAGCGAAGTGGTGGTGCAGGGGAGGTGAGCCTGATTTCGGCCACGGACAAAATTGCAAAACATAAAAAGATTGTTCGCAGCCGGTAGCCGCCGGCGCGTGCCGGCGACGGCGGGATGCCGTGCGAGGTGCGACGGCGCCTGGCTCCGGGTGTGGCTGGAGAAACAGGGGGCGGCGGCGCCCAAGTTATCGGGAGCATCTGTAAAAGCGTCCGTTTCGTCGCGATGCTTCGTGACCGAAACGTGCATGCAGGATCAGCGCGGTTATCTGTTTTTCGGCTTGAGGTCCGAAATCATCCGTCCTTCGCCGGCGCGGTGGATATTCAGGTCTTTACGGATGGTGTACGGGGGCGGGGTGCGTGCCGAACGGGATTCCGTGTAGGGACGTCCGGTGATGTCGGCAATGGCCTGTCCCAGCAACGGGTCGCGTTCGTCGCCCCAGGGGAGGAGCGGGAAGTAGTCTTCGTCGGCAAGGATGTCGGGCGCCAGTCCGCCGAGGAACGAGTCGTCGCCCGTCACGTTCGCAAGCCGGTATATCATCAGATACATTCCCCAGTTGGAGATGTCCGCGTCTTCGACCCATTCGTTTCGGCTGTTTTGTACGAGGGCGGGGAAAAGGCTTCCGGCGCAGTATTTTCCGTGCGTCGTGTCGCCGATCTGGACGAGATGAAGATAGGGGCGCAGTCCGACGATGGTCGATTCGGAGGCGGAGGCGGAATATTCCGTCGTGAGCACATAGAGTCGGTTCAGATCCATATTGACGGCAAGTGTGTCCGTGAATCGTTCGGTGAGGTCTGCACCTTCCTGCAGCAGATATTCGCCGAGTAACGGATTCCATATCTGTTTGAGATAAACTTGCTTGTCTTTGACTGCCTGGCTCGGCGCCAGGATGCTGACCAGGACGGACATGGTCCGTACGTATCCGCCGCCGTTATAGCGGAGGTCGAGCACGACGTCCGTGACTCCGCGCGACTTGAAACCGGAAAAGACGCGCACCAGCGCTTCTTCCGATACCTGCGTATAGTCGGCATACGACAGGTAACCGATCCGGTGATCGTCCTTCACGATCACCGTGTCTTTCAGTATCGGGTCTTCGTAGATCTGTTCGGCGTTCATGACGATCAGTGTGGGTTCGGGGGCGAGTCCGGCTTCGGTGAGTGTGCCGGGTGTAAGGAAGAGCGAGGGGGCGTCATAGAGTTCCATTCTGTTTTCCCGTGTGATGTCGCCGCCGTTCAGCCCGACGATAAAATCGCCGCGTTTCAGGCCGGCCCTGTCGGC